>NVQY01000035.1 GCA_002400675.1 Paracoccaceae bacterium
CGCCTTCAGCGTTGCCATTTCGGCAGCCATCACAGTGATTGTGGCCAGTGGGCTGGGCCTGCCGGTCAGTTCGACCCACATCGCCGTGGGTGGTATTTTCGGGGTCGGGTTTTACCGCGAATGGCATATGGAGCGGCGTCTGCGCGCCTCGACCGCCGCGCGCTCGGACGTGAAACAACGCCCCCCCGAAGAGCGTCGTCGTCGCAAGCTGGTCCGCCGGTCGCATTTCATGACCATCATCGCCGCCTGGGTGATCACCGTGCCAGCCGCCGCCCTGATGTCAGGCCTGATCTTTCTGGCGCTGAACGCCCTGCTTTAGGCTCTTTCGCAACGCCCGCCACAGGCGCAACCAAGAAAATTCGGCGAATTTTCTTTTCGCCTAGGGCGACGCGCCGGAGTGCAACTGGGCGGGGGTTAACCGGGGCGATCCCGGGCCGTTCTTTGCGGCATCACGCACAGCCTGCGCCACACGGGTACAGATCGGCGTGACCACATTGTAGGTCTGGCCCAGCGCGATGATCACCCCCTGAAGGCTGTCAATTTCGGTGCCCCGCCCCGCGTCCAGATCATAGGCCATCGAGGTACGCGCGCTTGGGTCTATCGTCAGCATCTGCGCGGCGATCCGCGCGAACAACGGCGTCGGCAGGCGCAGAACATGCGGGATCATCGCCATCGGCAGGGGCGTGGTGGATTTTGTGGCAATCCCAGCGGCCCTCAGCACCCTCACCGCCTCGGCCATCTGATCGGCCATCAACCGGCGCCAATCGCGCGACATCAGCATATCCTGCAAGGTCAGCCCCGACAGGGCGTTCAGGGCATTGGCAAGGTTGACCAGCACCTTGCCCCATTGATACGCGGTGATATCGGGCGTTTCCGGAACCCGCAGCCCCGGCGCCGACAAGAGCGACCCCAGCCCCCCTGCCCCGGTTTCAAGCATAATGTCACCGCTGGAGGCCCGATGGTACTCACCCGGCCCGCGCGGCACCACGTTGAACGGCACCATTGCCGCGCGCACCGGATGATCGGGCAGGCCCGCACGCAGGGTTTGAACGGCTTCCAGCCCGTTTTGCAGGCTGATCACCGGAGTCGTCGCAGGCGCGTGGCTGGCAATCAGCTGCGCCATCTCGGCGCTGGCACCGGTTTTGACGGTTACCAGAATCAGATCGGCGTCTCTCAGGCACTCCGGGTCTGGGGTTAGGGTCAGATCATCCGGGGCAACCCGTTTTAAGAGACCGTAAAAGTCGCTGAGGGTCAGGCCGTGGGTGCGGATGTCACTTATGATGCGCGGGCGGGCCAGAAGGGTGACGTTATGGTTCGCCGCCGCCAGCAGGCCTCCGGTGAAGCAGCCGATGCTACCGGCCCCGGCGATGACGATATGCGGGGCATGTCCCGCCTTTTGCAAATTCATACTACCAGATTCCGTTGCTATTCATCAGCGTTCTGACTGTAGGCTACTTTCAAACCTGCCTGGAGGTAAGTTTTTGATTGAGTCCGACAAGATGACCGCGCTGATAAACTGGCTTGTCGCCGGCGCCCCCCCAAGCGGAGTTTCAATGATCTGGTCAAAGAGATTGGCCAGCGCCTGACCGGAACTGGCCTGCCGGTTCATCAGTTGGGCCTGTATCAGGTGCTGATCCATCCCGAGGCCCCGGGCCGGTTCTATTACTGGACCGAAAAGGGCGGCGCGCATCAGGCGGCGATTACGTAAGCACAGATGAAACAACGCTCTGTGTGGATCGGCAGCCCCGCCGAGACCTGTATGACCAGGAGTCGACTGGTGGTTCACACGCTTGGCAGCATGCCGCAATTTGATGGGCGCGAAATGGCGCGCAATAATGCCCTGCGCGCCATGTGATCGACAGCCTGAACCTGTTTTATGACTGTGCCGAAACAGCCATTGGTCAGAACGGCGGGGAAATCCTCAAATTCATGGGCGACGGGTTGCTGGCGATTCTTCCGACACCGGATGACCAGTCGGCGCAAAAGGCAGCCGCCAGCGGGGCGATTTCGTCGCTGGAGGATATCCGGCGGCAGTTGCTGGCCGCCTCACGCGAGGATTTGCAGTTCCGGGCGTCGCTGCATCTTGGGGATATTCATTATGGCAACATCGGCAGCAAGTCGCGGCTGGATTTCACCGCCATTGGTCCAAGCGTCAATTTAGCCGCACGGTTGATGGCCGTCACCGATGAACTGGGGCGCGATTTTGTTGGCTCCGACGTGTTCCACCATCTGGTGCCACAGCGCACGGGCCTCTTGGGCGCGCGGATGTTCAAGGGGTTTGAACATCCGCACAAAGTTTACGGGATTACCGGTTGATCAGACCCCAAGGCACCAGCGCATCACTGCTTTTTGCGCGTGCAGGCGATTTTCGGCCTCGTCAAAGATCACCGATTGCGGGCCATCCATCACTCCAGAGGTGACTTCTTCTTCGCGGTGCGCCGGCAGGCAGTGCATGAACAGGGCGTCGGGTTTGGCGTGGGCCATCAGTTCTTCGTTGACCTGATAGGGGCGCAGGATGTTGTGGCGGCGTTCGCGCGCGGATTGGGCGTCGTGCATCGAAACCCATGTGTCCGCGACCACCAGATCGGCACCGGTCACGGCCTTGGCCGCGTCACGCTCGATGGTGATGGTGCAGCCTTTGGAGCGGGCAAAGCCGACGAATTCGTCCTCGGGGTCCAGTTGCGAGGGGCCGGTGAAGGTCAGGTCGAACCCGAATTGTCCGGCCGCATGCAGGAACGAGGCGCACACGTTGTTGCCGTCGCCGGTCCAGACCACCTTTTTGCCGTTGATCGGGCCGCGGTGTTCCTCAAAGGTCAGCACGTCGGCCATGATCTGGCAGGGGTGGGTGCGGTCGGTTAATCCGTTGATCACCGGCACATCGGCGTATTCGGCCATTTCCATCAATACGGTTTCGTCGAACGTGCGGATCATGATCATGTCCACATAGCGGCTGAGCACCCGCGCAGTGTCGGCGATGGTTTCGCCGTGGCCCAGTTGCATGTCATTGCCCGACAGCAGCATGGTTTGCCCGCCCATCTGGCGCACGCCCACGTCGAAAGAAACGCGGGTTCGGGTCGAGGGTTTCTCGAAGATCAGCGCCACCATGTGGTTGGCCAGCGGTTGGGTATCGTCCGGCGCACCTTTGGGGCGGCCTTGGCGCGCCTGTTTCATGGCGGCGGCCTGGTCGATCATTGAGCGAAGGGCGGCTAGGTCGGTTTTGTGGATGTCTAGGAAGTGGTTCATTTTGGGTTCGCTTTTGGTTTTTGGGCGGGGCAGGTGGGGGCCAGCCCCCACACCCCCGGGATATTTATCAACACAAGAAGGGTTAAGAGGATTCGATTTGGCTGGCCGCTTTGTCGAGGCGGGAGATCGCTGTGGTGATGTCGGCCTCGGTTATGTTCAGGGTGGGCAGCAGGCGGATGACGTTGTCGGCGGCGGGCACGGTGATCACCAGATTGTCGTAGCCTGCATTCACCATGTCGATGTTGGGGGTTACGCATTGCAGGCCGAGCATCAGGCCGGTGCCGCGTACTTCGGAAAATGTATCCGGGTGGGCGGCAATCAGGCCTTCGAGTTTTTGACGGAACAGGCCCGCCTTGCGGTTGACGTTTTCGAGAAATTTCGGGTCAGAGACGTGATCCATCACTGCCTTGCCCACGGCGCAGCCCAGCGGGTTGCCGCCATAGGTCGAGCCATGGGTTCCAGCCGTCATGCCAGAGGCGGCGTTTTCGGTGGCCAGTACTGCGCCCAAGGGAAAGCCGCCGCCGATGCCTTTGGCGACCATCATGATGTCGGGTTCGATCCCCGCCCATTCATGGGCGAACAGTTTGCCGGTACGGCCCATGCCGCATTGCACTTCGTCGAGGATCAGCAGCAGGTCGTGTTCGTCGCACAGGTCGCGCAGGCCCTTTAGGCAATGGTCGGGAAGGGGGCGGATGCCGCCTTCGCCTTGGACCGGTTCGATCATTATGGCCGCTGTAGTATCGGTGATGGCCGCCTTTAGCGCGTCGTGGTCGTTCCAAGGCAGGTGGATGAAGCCGGGCAGCAGAGGGCCGAAGCCGTGGGTCATTTTCTCGGACCCGGCGGCGGCGATGCCGGCAGAGGAGCGACCATGAAAAGAGCCGGAGAATGTGATGATGTCGGTGCGGTTTGGTTGGTCCCGGTCGTGATTGTATTTGCGCGCCATCTTGACCGCCAGTTCGCAGGCCTCGGTGCCGGAGTTGGTGAAGAACACGGTATCCGCAAAGGTGGCCGCGACCAGCTTGTCCGCCAGCGCCTGTTGCTGGGGGATCTGGTAGAGGTTGGACACATGCCACAGGTTTTGCGCCTGATCGGTAAGCGCCGCCACCAGATCCGGGTGCGCGTGGCCCAATGCGTTGACCGCAATGCCTGCGCCAAGGTCAAGGAAACGTCGGCCATCCGCCTCTGTCAGCCAGGAGCCTTCGCCCTTTACGAACGACAGAGGGGCGCGGTTATAGGTTGGCAGAACGGACGGGATCATCTGTGAATCCTTTATCATGTGAACCTTCATGAGTGACTCATGTCAGGCTGTTTTGGAAGGGGTGTTTTGGGAGGTGCGCGCCATAGGCGTGGCGCATAGATCAGGCGGGCCGTTACGCGGTGTCGCGTCGACGTCGGTTGCAATCGGATGAAAACAGGGGTCTGATCATGCCCATGCTCCTAGCCCAGTGGGATTGTTTTGTGAACCCTGAAAATATCGCCTTTGTCGGGGCATCCACATGTTGAAGGTCGAAGGCCTGACACGGCTGGGGCTTGGTCCGTTTGATTTCACCGTGGCGGATGGCGAATGTCTGGCCATTACCGGGCCGTCCGGGGCCGGCAAATCGGTGTTGTTGCGCGCGATTGCCGATCTTGACCCCAACGAAGGCCAGATCGCCACCGCTGGGATGCAGCGCGAGGCGGTTGCCGCCCCGGACTGGCGGCGCGCGGTTGCTTTGCTGCCGGCGGAAAGCGGGTGGTGGGCCGATGGGGTTGCCACACATTTTCAAGATGCGCGCGCCGTGCGGCCAATGCTGGCGCGGGTTGGGCTGGACCAACAGGCGCTGGACTGGCAGGTGGCGCGGCTTTCGACCGGCGAGCGGCACCGGCTGGCGTTGTTGCGCGCGTTAGAGCAGCAGCCGCAGGTGTTGTTGCTGGACGAGCCGACGACGATGCTGGACGCGGGCACAACCGGGATGGTCGAGGACCTGCTGAAAGAGCGCATGGATCGGGGGTTAAGCATCGTCATGGTAACCCATGACGCTGAACAACCCGAACGGATCGCCAGCCGGGTGATGTGGCTGGAAAACGGCCGGTTGAACGCGAGGGCGGGGGGATGAGCAATTATGTCTCGTTAGGCTACGGCGATCTGGCGCTGGCGGCGGTGTTTCTGGTGATCAACGGGCTGGCGTCGATCTGGCTGGGGTTGGGGCTGGAGCGGCGGCTGGCTGTGGCGGCGGTGCGGATGTTCGTGCAGTTGTCGCTGGTGGGGTTGGTGTTGAAGACACTGTTTGGGCTGGCGTCGCCGTGGCTTACCGGGTTGTGGATCGTATTCATGCTGTTGTTTGCCGGGCGCGAAGTCTGGGCGCGGCAGGAAAACCAGATCATGGGGTGGTGGGGCTATGGTATTGGCGGCGGGGCAATGGCGCTGTCGGCGGGGGTGGTTGCGGTCTTTGCGCTGGGGGTTCTGGTGCGCCCGGACCCGTGGTGGGCGCCGCAGTATTTCCTGCCCTTGCTGGGGATGATTCTGGGCAATGCGATGAACGGGGTGTCTTTGGGGCTAAACAGCCTGCACCGCGCCATCAAACGGGAATCGCGCGCTATCGAGGCGCAGTTGATGCTGGGCGCGACCCGTTGGCAGGCGGCGGGGCCGTTTCTGCGGGATGCGCTGAAGACCGGGTTCATCCCGATCATCAACGCCATGGCGGCCACCGGGATCGTGTCGCTGCCGGGGATGATGTCGGGGCAGATATTGGCCGGGGTCGATCCGCGCGAAGCGGTCAAGTATCAGATACTGGTGATGTTGCTGATCGCCGGCAGCACCGGGATCGGCGTCATGCTGGCCGCGTTCGGGTCGCTATGGCGGCTGACGGACGACCGCCACCGGCTAAGGCCGGACCGGTTGAGCGCGTCAAAGGACGGGGCCTGAGGTTTCCGCAGTCAGGGCGTGCTTTGGTCTGACGAAACGGGGCTGGCGGCGGCGATCATCCGGATTTCAACAATCGCCCCTTCGCGCCGCAGGCCTGCCACCTCGACCGCAGTCCAGGCCGGGTATGGATCGGCGACATAGTCAAGGCGGATCGCATTGAACAGATCGAAGTGATCGCGCAGGCCGACATGGTAGGTGGTCATTTCGACCACGGACTGAAAGGACAGGCCTGCCGCGTGCAGGGTGGTGGCGATCTTGTCAAAAGCCGCGCGTATCTGGGTCTCGGGGTCGGTGGGCATGTCGCCATTCACATCGCTTCCGGTGGTGCCGGACAGGAAAACATGGTCACCTGACGCGATAGCGGGCGAGAGTTTCAGGTGCTCTGATGCAGGTCGGAATGCAGGCGGGACGATTGCACGGGGCGGCATTGGCGTATCCTTTGTCTGGCGCAGGTCCGTCATGGTGACTCATCCGGGCGGCAGGCTCAACCTACCACATGTGGCATGGGCGGGGTGCAGGCGCTGGCGCGGCTTGTCGTGCGCCGAGGTGGTTTCTTGGTGGCAGCCCCTGCTTTGCCCTTGAACCCGGCCCCTGTCCGGCGCAGGGCTGATCTCATGTTTGAACCAAAGGCACAAAACCCCACGCTGGCGGCGATGTTGATCGTCGGGGCGACGGCGTTCATTGCCGCCGCTACCTTGCTGGCCAAGCTGTTGGGGACCGATACGCTGGGGCCGGGGCTGCATCCGTTGCAGATCAGTCACGGGCGGTTTGTGTTTGCCTTCACCGCCATCGCCGGGGCCGCGCTGATCGTTCGCCCGCCGATCATCCGGCCGCATTGGGGGCTGCATATCGGGCGGACTATGTTTGGCTGGATGGGGGTAACGTTGATGTTTGCCAGCGTCGCGGTCATCCCCATGGCCGACGCCACGGCGATCAGTTTCCTTAACCCGGTGTTTGCCATGATACTGGCGATCCCCCTGCTTGGCGAAACCGTCGGGCGAATACGTTGGAGCGCGGCCGCCATAGCCCTGATCGGCGCGCTGATCCTGCTGCGCCCGACCCCAGGCAGCTTTCAGCCCGGCGCATTGCTGGCGCTGGCGGCGGCAGGGGCGATGGGGATGGAACTTATCTTTATCAAGAAGATCGCCGGGCGCGAACGGGTGTTTCAGATCCTGATCATCAACAACATGATCGGGGTGGGGATATCGTCAGCGGCGGTGTGGCCGGTGTGGCAGATGCCGACCACGCCGCAATGGGGCGCTCTGGTGGCGCTGGGGCTGGTGATGGTCGGCGCGCAGACGCTGTTTGTGCACGCGATGGCGCGCGCCGATGCCAGCTATGTGGCACCGTTCAGCTATGCCACGCTGATCTTTGCCGCCGCCTATGACTTTGGCTGGTTTGGCGTGCTGCCCGATGGGGTGACGATGCTGGGGGCCGGGATCATCCTTGGCGGGGCGGCGATGCTGGCGTGGCGCGAAGGGCGGTTGCGGCGTAAGTAGGCGGGACCGCGACGAGATACAGGCAGGCCATGCAAAGGGAAGGGACCATGACAATGACACCCAACACGCCACAGCTGATCATATTCGACTGCGACGGGGTTCTGGTGGATTCCGAGATGATCTTTAACCGCGTGCTGCACGCCGTCATAAGCGAATACGGCGCGACCCTGACGTTTGAGGAAAGCTGCGCGCGGTTCATCGGCACGAACATTGAGAATGTCGGGAATTACCTGACCTCTATCGGTGTTGATCTGACGCAAGACTGGTCTGACGCGCTGTATGAACGGGCTTACGGCGCGCTGGAAAAGGACGTGCAACCGGTGCCGGGCATCAAGGACGTCCTGCGGGGTCTGACAGCCGTGCAGGTCGCGTTCTGCGTGGCTTCGAACGGGCAGACGGCCAAGATGAACACCACCCTTGGCGCGACCGGGATGCTGCCGTTGTTCCGGGGTCGGATATATTCGGCCTATGAGGTGGGCCAAAGCAAACCCGCGCCGGATGTGTTTCTGGCGGCCGCGCGCGCCAATGGTACCGCACCCGGCCAATGTGTGGTGATCGAAGACAGCGCAACCGGGCTTGAGGCCGCGCACAATGCCGGGATGCGCTGTTACGCCTATGTTCCCAAGGGGCACCAGCCACCGGCCAACCTGTTTGGCGCAACCCGGTTCGCGCGGATGGAGGATTTGCCGGGATTGCTGGGGGTTTCCTGAAATGCGCTGCATTTGGCGTGCATCTGGCCACCATACGACCCGATTTGCGGCACAAGGCACCTTGTAACTCGCCCCACAGTGATTAAAATAGGGCGTTGAAACAAAGAGACTGTGGCGGCCACTGATTGGGGGCCGCTTTTTAGCTGGAAAGGCTTGCCCATGTCGTGGACCGACGATCGCGTTGAACTGCTCAAGAAAATGTGGGGCGAGGGCCAGTCGGCCAGCCAGATCGCCAAGGAACTGGGCGGTGTGACCCGCAACGCGGTGATCGGCAAGGTGCATCGCCTTGGCCTGTCCAACCGCGCCACCGGGGGCACGTCGGCCAAGGCGTCCGAGGCAACCGCAGCCAAGGAAAAACCCGCCGCCGCGGCCAAGCCCAAACCGGAACCAAGGCCGCAGCCCAAGACCGAGGCCGCCCGCCCGCCGACGCCCAACGACCACCGGCCCATTCACGCGCGCAAACAGATCATTCCTGCCGGACAACCTTTGCCGCCGCAACCTTCGGCCAACGAAATCAGCCCCGAGGCCTTGGCCAAGGTCAACGAGGTCGAAAAGAAGTCCAAAAAGATCACCCTGATGGAATTGACCGAACGGACCTGCAAATGGCCCGTGGGCGATCCCGCAACCGAGGATTTCTGGTTCTGTGGTCTGCCGGTCAAGGCGGGCAAACCCTACTGCGAGGCGCATGTGGGCGTGGCGTTCCAACCAATGAGCGCGCGCCGCGATCGCAAGAGGTAGCGCCGATTTCACGAGGGAATCCCGCAAGGGACTGACGAGCCGCCCGCCCTATTTCCGGTAACGTGCCGCCAGAACCTCTGGGTCCGCCCCGGCGAAATAACGAAGCAATGTCCATAGGTTACGCGCCCCGCGCCGCAGCCAGCCGTCGCGGCGATAGCGCGCCGCACTGGTGCGCGCGGTCACCGGCAGACTGGTCATGCGGCCAAGGGTGCGCGCCAAGGCCACGTCCTCCATCAACGGCTGATCCGGGTAGCCCCCGGCGCGGTCGTAATCGGCGCGGCGGACCAGCAACCCCTGATCGCCGTAGGGTAGCCCAAACAGACGCGCGCGCAGGTTGGCCCAACCGGCGACAAATCCGGCCATCAACCCCGTATCGTCAAATGCCAGCCGGAACCACGCGGGGCCAGCGAGGTCGCGGGCAATATGATCTGCCACCACCTGCGCCCAACCCGGAGCCAGCACCGTATCTGCGTGCAGGATCAACAACCAGTCTCCTGCCGCCGCCTCGCAACCGCGCCGCAACTGGCCACCGCGCGAGGGGGGGCCGGTCAGAACCTCTGCCCCGGCCTCGGTCGCGATCAGGACGGTGGCGTCGGTTGACCCGCCATCGGTGACGATCAACTCGCGGATCAATCCGTGGGACAGCCCTTCGATCAGCGCGCCAAGGCAGGGCGGCAGCGCACCGGCGGCGTTCAGGGTTGGCACAATGACACTGATCCGGGCGCGCAAATCATGGTTCCTCTGTTCAAGCGGGCATGCCACCCTATATGACAGGAGCAACGTCCACTTGAAAGGAGCCAGCCCATGAACACGCGCCGCATTTTGCGTCTGTCAGGCAGTGATACGACCAGCTTTCTGCAAGGGTTGATCACCAGCGACATCGAACGGCTTTCGCAGGGGATGATCTATGCCGCCCTGCTGACGCCACAGGGCAAATACATTGCCGATTTCTTTCTGGCTCCCGATGGCGACGATGTTTTGCTGGATGTGGCCGAACCATTGGCGGATGCGCTGGAAAAACGGCTGGCGATGTACCGGTTGCGCGCCGATGTGACCATTGCCCCCGCAGGGCTGAACCTGCAACGGGGTACGGACGCGGCACCGGAGGGCGCGTGGGCCGATCCGCGCCACGCCGACATGGGCTGGCGCACCTATACGGACGCCGCCGAGGGCGATGACGGCAGCGACTGGGACGCGATCCGGGTGGCCCATTGCATCCCTGAGACCGGGATCGAACTGACCCCGGACACCTTCATCCTTGAGGCCGGGTTCGAGGCGCTGAACGGCGTCGATTTCCGCAAGGGCTGTTACGTGGGGCAGGAAGTAACCGCGCGGATGAAACACAAGACCGAGTTGCGCAAAGGTCTGCGCGTGGTTGAGGTGACCGGGGCTGCTCCGGTTGGCTCGCCGATCACCAACAATGACAAGCCGGTTGGTACCCTGTTCACCCAATCGGGGGGCCGCGCCATTGCCTATCTGCGGCTGGACCGGGCGGGTGGAGACATGCTGGCAGACACGGCCAGCGTGCGCCTGCCGCAGTAACCGAGGCCCAGTTTGATACAGCTATACCTCGCCATCTGGCGCATTAGCGGGCGGCGTCAGGTCGTCCTGATCCTGTTGTCGGTGGCGATTGCGGCGCTGGCCGCCGTGCCGCTGGCGTTCCAGAAGGAAATCATCAACATTCTGGCCAAACCCGGCCCATCGGCGCGCATGTTGTTCCTGTTGGGGGCGSGCATGTTGATGACATCGGTGATCTCAYTGTCGCTGAAATGGTTGTCGGGCTATCAATCCGGGGTCCTGGGCGAAGACACCATCCGGGTGATCCGCAGACGGTTGTTTCGCGAGACCATGCAGACGGATACCGGGCAGCCTTCGATCCCGGCGGGCACCCTGACCACGGTGATTTCCGCCGAGGCAGAAGAGTTGGGCAAATTCGCCGGCGGGGCGTTTTCCGAACCGGTCATGCAGATTGGCACGCTGATTAGCGTGATCGGCTATATCGCCGCGACGCAGCCAGGATTGGGGTCCATCGCGTTGGCGATGATCGTGCCGCAGGTGATTCTGGTTCTGGCCACACAAAGCCGCGTGAATGCGCTGGTGGCCAAACGGGTAAAAGTTCTGCGGGGAACCGTCARCCGGATCGTGGCGCAGACGTTTGCCGATATTGAGGCCTCTGTTCTGGCCGATTTCGACACTATATTTGAGACCCGTCGCCGCATGTTCGTGTGGAAACTGTCGACCAAGTTCCTGCTGAGTTCGATCAATGTCGCGGGCACAGTCGCAGTGCTGATGCTGGGCGGTTGGCTGGTGTTGCAGAATCGCACCGATGTCGGGACGGTGGTGGCTGCAACCATGGGATTGGCGCGGCTACAGGCCCCCACCGCCTTTTTGATCGCGTTTTATCGACAAGTAAGCGCAACCCGGGTGAAATTCGAATTGCTGCGCGATGTGATACCGCGCGCGGGCGACAGGGCAACTGCTGGCGAACCGGGGTAAAACATCGCCGGAATCGTCGGTTTCGGCAGGAACCCGCCGCCCCGATCAGGCGCGTTCAGAGTATTCCATGGTGTCGGTATTGATCACGACCATCTCGTCCTGACCGACGAATGGCGGCACCATAATCTTAACACCATTGTCCAGAACCGCAGGCTTGAACGAATTGGCGGCGGTCTGTCCTTTGACCACCGGCTCGGTCTCGACGATCTGGCAGGTGACCTTTTGCGGCACCCGCGCGCTTAGCGCCTCGGCCTCGTGGAATTCCACCACGATGGTCATGCCGTCTTGCAGGAAAGGGCGACGCTCGCCCAGGATTTCTGTCGGCAATTCAACCTGTTCGTAGGTTTCGGTGTCCATGAAAACCAACATGCCGTCATTCTCGTAAAGAAACTGCTGGTCCTTTTGTTCCAGCCGCACCTTTTCAACCTTGTCGGCACTGCGAAAACGTTCGTTCAACTTTGATCCGTTACGCAGGTTGCGCAGTTCGACCTGCGCGAACGCCCCACCCTTGCCGGGTTTGACGTGGTCAACCTTAACAGCCGCCCAAAGACCGCCATTATGTTCCAACACATTCCCGGGGCGGATTTCGTTTCCGTTGATCTTAGGCATGCGCAAGAATCCTCTGCAAAGGTTGATGATTTTCCTCGCGACCCTATATCTTGCGGGGCGGGGGCTGGCAAGACAACGATATGTCGTGCTGCACTTGCAGCAAGCTATGCACCAGAAACATAGCAGCCATGCAATAAAAGGGTATCCGAATCGGTTTGGATCGGTCATAAGGAACGCCACGCCGAGAATTGCAAGAGCAAGAACAATAAAGGAAACGAAATGAAAGATTTCGTCGACGGCACTGCCTTTAACAACGAACAAGGCAACCGTGCCCGTAAACTTTTTGCCGCCGTAGTGCTGGCCGCGTTGGATGATGCCATCGCAGATGACAAGAAATATGGCAACGGTCCCGAACAGATCGCCCGCTGGGCGCGTTCGCGCGATGGTCGCGAGGTGCTGTCGTGCGCCGGGATCGACCCGAACGAGCGGGTTGTAACCGGTCTGATGGATTTTGTCGGACGTGGTGTGCGCACCTCTGTTGCGCTGTCACGCGAAGAAAGCGAGCGGCGCAATGCCGCGGCGCATCAGGCCGAAGCCGCCTGAAAGCCGCCCGCCTAACGTTATTACGTTCTTCGCGTCCTTGTTAAGGGGCGCGTTTYTCGTTTCAGAGCCAGTGTAGGCTCCCTGCCCCAAAGAAATGCGTGAAGACCAATGACCCAAACCATCCAGTCCCGCCCCACGTTGCCACCCCGGTTTGCCATTACGCGACCGGAAATCGACATGGTGGTCAAACGGTTCTACGCCCGCGTGCGCGAAAACCCGGTGATAGGCCCGGTGTTTCTGGAAAGCCTGACAGCCTCGCGCGACGTCTGGGACCCGCACGAGGCCAAGATTGCCGATTTCTGGGCCAATGCGATCCTGTTTGAACGCAGCTATGACGGCAACCCGATGATGGTGCATTCGGGCATTTCGGCGATCAAGCCGGAAATGTTCGATGTCTGGCTTGACCTGTTTGCTGATACCCTGCGCCAAACCTTGCCTGAACCCACCGCCGCCGCCTGGGAGGCGCTGGCCCGGCGCATCGGACGCGGCTTGCGCATGGGGGTAGTAACCACGCAGGCTGACCCGACAAAACCGCCCAGGCTCTAGGGGAAAGACAACATATGACGCGCGCGATCATGGTGCAGGGCACCGGCAGCAATGTGGGCAAATCGCTGATCGTAGCCGGTCTTGCCCGCGCGTTTGCCCTGCGTGGCCTGAAAGTCGCGCCGTTCAAACCGCAGAACATGTCCAACAACGCCGCCGTCACGGTTGATGGTGGCGAAATCGGCCGCGCTCAGGCGTTGCAGGCGCGTGCTGCGGGGGTTGATCCGCACACCGACATGAACCCGGTCCTTTTGAAACCGCAAAGCGAGACCGGCGCGCAGCTGGTGGTGCAGGGCAAACGCGTGGGCGTGGCCGATGCCCGAGCGTTTCAGCGCGAAAAGGCCGCGTTGATGCCCAAGGTTCTGGAGAGTTTTGAACGGTTGTGCGCAGGCGTCGATCTGGTGCTGATCGAAGGGGCCGGCAGCCCGGCAGAGACCAACCTGCGCGCCGGTGACCTTGCCAACATGGGGTTTGCCGTGACCGCGCAGGTGCCGGTGATCCTATTGGGCGACATCAATCGGGGCGGGGTGATCGCGCAGATTGTCGGACATGGCGCGGTTCTGGACGACATGGATCGTGCGCAGGTCGCCGGGTTTGCCGTCAACCGGTTTCGCGGGGATCTGTCGCTGTTTGACGGTGGGTGCGATGACATTGTGGCGCGCACCGGCTGGCCCTGTCTGGGGGTCATCCCGTGGTTTGACGACGCGTGGAAATTGCCGGCTGAGGACATGCTGGACATCGCCTCGCGCAAGGGAGGGGCCTGCAAGATCGTGGTGCCACAACTGGCACGAATGGCAAATTTCGACGATCTGGACCCGCTGGCCAGCGAACCTTCGGTCACGGTGGAAATCATCGCGCCGGGGCGGGCGTTGCCGGGGGACGCCGATCTGGTGTTGATACCCGGCAGCAAATCAACGCTGGGCGATCTGGCGTTTTTGCGTGCGCAGGGCTGGGACGTTGATCTGCACGCGCATGTGCGGCGCGGTGGCCATGTTCTGGGGCTGTGTGGCGGCTATCAGATGCTGGGGCGGCGGTTGTCCGATCCTGACGGCATCGATGGTCCGGCGGGCGAGGTCCAGGGGCTGGGTCTGCTGGATGTAGACACCGTTATGGGCGGGGACAAGCATGTGCGCCACTGTCGCGCCACCGCCCTACCCGGCAATGAACCGGTCACGGGGTACGAGATTCACATGGGGGCGACGGAGGGGCCTGATTGCGCCCGCGCGTGGCTAAGCGTCGATGGGCGGCTGGACGGAGCCGCATCGCCAAATGGGCGGGTGCGGGGCAGTTATCTGCACGGGTTGTTCGCGTCCGATTCGTTTCGCGCGCGGTTTTTGCGGGAACTGGGCCACGAATCGACTAGCCGCTACGAGGATGGAGTCGACGCGGTTCTGGACGCGCTGGCGGCGCATCTGGAACAGTATCTCGATCTGGATCAGCTATGGGAATTGGCGGCAGAGCCGCGCCTGTAAACGGCGCGGAGAGGTGCCTTAATCCAATTCCTGCGCGGTCAGCGCCCGGTGGATTTCGCGGCGTACCAGTTTGCGCACGTTGCGGGTGATACGTTCGCCCAAAGCCCCCTGCAATTCCTGACGCACGATATCGGCGACCAGTTCACGCAGGCTTTCTTCGTCCAGTATCGTTTCGTCCTCGGGCAGGAAATCAAGCGGTTCGTCCACCTCAACATCCGCTGTCGCCTGTGGTTGTGGGGTGACCGCAATCTCTGGTTCGGCGACGGGGTCCGGGTCCGGTGCCTCATCGACCTCTTCGTCGGTGTGGTCCTGCCATTGGATGGTTTGGACCGGGGTTCCGGCGTAATCATCATCGGTTTCGCCGTCCGGTTCCCATTGGTCCTGGGTCTCGCCGATCTTGGCTTCGAGGACCGCGATCTTGGCGCTTAGGGTGGCGGTGTTGAAAGGGTCCAGAGCCACCGGTTGCGCGTCGTCGTCCGGCGCGGGTTGATCCTGGACGTCTTCGGCGGTGTCCGGGTCAGCGTGTGGGGCGTGTTCCGCATCAGGGGCCGCATCATCCGTCGCGAAGGCACCTTCTTGCGGGTTTTCGTCTTGCTCCGATTGCTCTGACGGCAGAAACGCCAGATCGGGGGTAGTTTCCGCAGCTTCGTACAGGGTTGTTTCCGGGTCGCGCCACGGGGTCGGGTCAGAGTCGACCTCTGGTTCGCTTGCTGAGTCCACGTCAGGTTCAGCCGCAGATTCTGCGACCGGGTCGGCCTTTTTATCGACCTCCATTTCAACCTCTGCCTCGACTTCTGATTCAACCTCGGCTTCAACGTCAGATTCTGCGGCAAAATCTGTGTCTGCACCCGAATCCGCCTCGAATTGGGACAGGTCCAGCAAGGCGGTCGAGTCTGTGTCGGACGCTTCAACAAAATCATCCTGATGGTCGGTGGGCGCATCGGTTTGATCCCAATCCACCTTATCAGTGTCGTCGCTGGCGGTTTCCGTTTCCGTCACCTCTTGAGGGGCGGGTGCCGACTCGGGGATATCCGCACCCGATTCGGGTGTCTCGGGCCGGTCGTCCTGCGCCTCGCCGGCGGGGTCCGCTGGCGGTTCAACCGTATCGGGCACCGGCACCAATAGTGACGGGGTCAGCACCAGACGGCTTGGTTTTCTTGGGGTATCGTCAGACTCCCGGCGCGCTGTGGGCCGGTTTTCTTCGCTTACCAAACGACGGATAGAGGACAAAACGTCCTCAATTTCTACATTGCTTACGGGTTCAGACATTTATTGTTACCACTCTCGCCTCGGGGGCAAGTGTACCCTGTGTCAGGGATTCTCACAACAGATAGTGCGAATTGTCACCGCTTACCCAGTGCTTTGAGAACACGGTTCAGATCCTGGCTTTGCCGGCTCAGTTTCGATGGCGAGGTTTTGACCAGGTTGTAATAGACCGTCGGGTCATAAATCTGCACTCCGAGGTTCAACCGCTCGGCGGTCAAAAGGCCCTGACGCGCCAGCAGTTCGTAAGAGGCGATTACCCGTTCGGACAGATCGGAAATCCGCGAGGTGTTGGCGTTCAGAAGTTCCTGTTCGGCCGTCAAAACGTCCAGCGTGGTGCGGGCACCCAAGGTGGCCTCTTCGCGGATGCCGTCAAAGGCAACCTGCGCGGCACGGACCCGTTCGTTGGTGGCCACAAGGCTGGCGCGGGCCACTTCGAGGCGAACGAAGGCGTCGTTCACGTCTTGCAACACATTACGCTGTACGGTCAGCAGGTTGGCGCGTTGGGCATCGCGCGACGCCATGACACGGCGCAGGCGCGCGGCCAGTGCACCACCGCGATAGATCGGCTGACGGAAGGTAAGCGACGCGCTGGCATCCCGATTATAGTCCGAGTTGTTCCAGTTTTCGGCCAGGCCCACGCTTGCCCCAAGCGAGGCCGTTGGTCCAAGCGACTTGCCGGTCTGCAACACGGCCAGTTCCGCCGCTGCCACGCTGTGTTGGGCGGCCAGAACAAGCGGATGGTTGCGCATTGCCAGCGCCTGCGCGGCGTCGATCGACGCCGCCCGTTGCGGCAAGGTTGGCTGACCCGCCAGCGTGCCGGGTTTGTGACCAACAGCATTGGTGTATTCGGCCCGCGCGTTGACCAGCGCACCACGGGCAAAGGCCAGGTTGCTGCGCGCGGCGGCCAGGCGCGATTCGGCCAGGGCGACGTCGGTGCGGGTAACTTCGCCAACCTCGAACCGATCTTGCGCGGCGCGCAGTTCTTCGCCCAGAACCCGTACGTTGTTGTTGGACAGCGACACGTTTTCGGTTTGCAGCAGCACATTCATATAGGCCGCCACCCCACGCAGCAGGATTCCCTGTTCGATTTCCACAAGGGTCTGCCGGGTGGCCAAAACGGTTTCCTTGGCCGCCTCGACGCCGTATTTTGTGGCCCCGCCATCGTAGATCAGCAGATCAAACGTCAGGCCGGTAAAGAATGTCGAGGATTGCGAGGTTCGCGGGAACGAAAAGGTCTGGGATTCCGAAAGACTTCGGGTAACCTGCGTGGTCCAGTCGATGATCGGACGCAGGGCGGACACGGCAAGGGCGACGTCTTCGTCGGCGGCGCGCAGCAGGGCGCGGTTCTGTTCCAGTAATCCGCTGGTGTTATAGGCCCCCACCAGCGCATCGGCCACCGTGGTCTTGGCCAGCTTGGCAAAACCGGCTGCTTCGATTTC
>NVQY01000036.1 GCA_002400675.1 Paracoccaceae bacterium
TCTACAAGCCATATCTATGGTAAAATTCAACTGGCGGAGGTGAACATGACTGCGAAAAATAAGAAAATTGAGTGCGGTAGCACAGTGGCGATTGTCAATGTGGCAGCCCCCGAGCCTGCCGAGTTCCCAGACAGAATATCTGAGGGCATTCGGAAGCTAGAGAACATCGGGCTTCGCGTTGTTCAGGCAAGGCACCTGATGGAAAGCAGGGGGCTGTTCAGCGCGTCGCCTGAATCAATTGCGCAAGAAATAAACGAGTTATGGTCTCGCGATGACGTCGACGCCATTATTTGCGCGGGAGGAGGAATAGCCGCCAACGCGCTGCTTCCCTACCTAGACTATGATCTCTTTAGAAAGAATCCTAAGGCACTAATTGGTGCGAGCAACCCGACAATCCTTTTGAATGCTGTGGCTAAGAGGTCTGGGATAACGACGTATCATGGGCCAAGTGTCATTTGGGATTTTGGTGACCGTGATCAACCCCAGTTCACTATTGATAATTTTGTGAATTTCTTTCTTCGAGAACGCTCTGATTTAGGCGAAGTACCGGAGTTTTTGGTCGAGGGTGAGGCACACGGCAGAAGCTTCGGTGGGAACCTGTCTTCATTGTTATTGCTCGCGGGCACTGAGTATTTCCCGCATCACGATGGCGGTATTCTTATCTGGGAAGATATTGGTGAGTCTGCCGATCGAATTTACGCGAAATTGGTCCAGTTGGATGAGATGGGCGTCCTCCAGTCGCTTTGTGGAATGATAGTCGGCGAGCTTGCTAATTGCGAACCAAAGGCTGGTATCGACTGCCGAGAAGTAGTCCTCGACGTCTGCTCTAAGTACAAATACCCGATTGGTTGGGGCTTACCTTTTGGGCATACACCACGAAAGACCGTTGTTCCAATAGGT
This sequence comes from Paracoccaceae bacterium, assembly GCA_002400675.1. Lineage (GTDB taxonomy): Bacteria > Pseudomonadota > Alphaproteobacteria > Rhodobacterales > Rhodobacteraceae > NVQY01. The sequence goes on from NVQY01000036.1 coordinate 901, forward strand.
GCAACCATCGCATTGTCTTCAAAAAGTCGGCGGCTATCATTGAGTGAGCTGGATTGATTGATGGCAAGAGCGTTGATCGTTGAAGAAAGTTTAAAGCGCGACCTTCCAGGAGAGTGGAGTGGACGGCTCATTAGATCAAGATCACACAAGCTTCGGACTCTAGGGAACGTTATTATAAGCGAGTACCTGTTTAATGAAGGAGAGATGGTGTTTGCCAGTTCAGTGTTGGCGACTTGCCTGAAGGAGCCGAGGTACTATGCACACCTTGTATCGGAAGAAATGATGTTGATATGTTTTCCTGGAATTGTAGTTACGTTAACACGGCGCAGCCAACTGACAGAATTCGAGCGCTGCCGAGCGGTCGGAAACATGTTCAAAATTCCTAGTGCCGAAATGCAATTCGAAAATATGTTTGACGAAGACCACCCTGACAAGGAATGATGTAATGCTCAAGGCAATATTACTATTGGAGTCGATGAAAAGCGTAGAAGTGCCAGAGAGTGTCGAAGAATTTGTTTCGTCACGCTATGAGCACCATTTGGGGCGAGAGCAACTTGCGCAAGTTGCAAAACTTACCTTCCCTAGGTCGAAATTGGACTACGTAGTTTTCGAACTATCGAGAAACCTTCGAGCTCGTCATTACTACGCGCATATCGTTGCAGGCGACGAAATGTATGTCGTCTTTCCGGGCGCACACGTAAAAATTTCAAGAGGAAATGATGATGATGTTCGACGCGCCCAACTGATGGGATCAAGTTATGAAGTCAATCCCGAAAACATGTCCTTCAGAATGATGTTCGATGTTGATCACCCAGAGATGCACGCACAAAACGACAGCTGGATAGATCCATGAGAGCACTAGTATTGGGAGGCACGGGAGCTGTGGGCAGGGAAATTGTCCAAATATTGCTATCGCAAGGCATCGAAGTCTTCGTGACTTCGCAGAACGGCGTAAGTCATGACGCCCGCGTAACATCGATCAAGTGGAACGCAACGGAACAGTTTGATCCACCGCGCCAGCTTTTCGAGGGGATCACAAAGCTTTCTGTATTTTTCTGCATTGGGATTCCCTCTTCAAAACAGTTGGTGCGAGATACGCCCATCGAGCAGTTCAAGGACCTGTTCGACACAAACACGCTCGGACTCGTTCGTGTCTACAAAGCAATTAGAACAAGCGATCTCGAGGACGTGAGCATCGTGGCCATCAGTTCGGATGCAACCGTGAGTGCCCGTGAAAAAAATGGCCCCTACAGTGCTAGCAAGACAGCTCTAGAAATTGTCGCACGGACAATTGCGTGTGAAGAGAATGGAGGGAAATTCAGAATAAATGTAATTGCTCCCTCCCTGATTGACTCACCAATGGCAAGGAAAATCAATATTCTGGCCGGTGAAACGGATTTCAGAAAGGTCATTAACCGTCTTCCACAAGGAAGAGCGATTTCGCCGAAGGAGGTCGCGTTGGCTGCTGTGGACATTGCTACTGCGAGTCAGTGGTCCTACGCAAATGGTCAAGTATTCAGACTAAGTTCGGCGCCAAGATAATCGAATGGAAAAGGAAATCCGTCAATTCGAAATACTACAGGCTTTGGCAACCGACGGCACGGTGGCCGGACAACAGTTAAGTGACATGCTCAACGTTTCGCTCAGAACCATTTATCGCGACATCGAAGAACTCCTGGAAAATGGCATCACAATCGAAGGTACTAGAGGCGTTGACGGGGGTTATCGGCTACACAGAGGGATCGAGCACATAGTCCGAGACGCTACCTCACTACAGGATGTTCTGAGTGGAGTTGGAAAAACAGAAGAGCTCCCTCGCCCCCTAAGGAAAACCAGTTTTGAAACACTTCCGGCCTCAAAGGTTTATGTTGATCACTCCATGATCGTACCATTAGGGTCGAAAGGACTCGTTTTTGAAACCATTTGTGCATCGCTTCAATCTAATCGCGCACTCCAGATTACCGCCACTGGAAGCACGCCAAGTGTGATAATGCCGCTCGGTCTGGTATTCGCCGCTGGCAGGTGGGTCCTTATTAGTTCGGATCTAAACAACTCTATTTCGTCCTTGGCACTGCATTCTTTAGAAGACGCTGTGGAAACTGCCTTGAGCTTCAAGCCACCCCGAAATTTTCGAGCTGAGGATTTTGTTTCAGCAATAGACTCTGACGAGATGGACGTCGATGTTGTGGAATTCAAGCTACCTACGGTAGGAGAATACGGGGCGGCACTTTTGGCCGGAACCACTGATTATGACGAAGAAAATGGAACTTTCTCCTTTGGTCCGGTGTCTGTCGATTTTGCAGTCCGATGGTTGATTTCAATGGGACCAGACGCAATAGTGGTTGAGCCAAAGATTGTCCGAAGAAAACTGAAGGAGTATGCCGAGAAAATTTTGCAAAACAACAGCTAGAACACCTAGCTGGTGGAGAGTGGCCGCTACGGATACATCTGATGGATTGGTCTGGGATGAGAGAAGCGTGAAGATGGCACGAGAACGGTTCCAAGCAGCCGTTGCAAAAAATAAGAAGCGTCGAGTAACCTGACATTACTCTTCGACAATAATTGCATCAAACTCAAGAGTCCCACTTTCCGGTTTTGTTTCTTCATCAAGTTTGTCAATTATTAACTTCAGGGGCATTTGGCCCGCAGTACCGCTGAATATGCAAGTACCGGTAGGCAACGTTGGAATTGACGCCTCCGAGAGTTGATCGATGTATGAGACAGCACTGGCGATTGTCGCCAAATCTTTCTGGTTTATCAGGCGATGAATGAAGTAATTGTGAGCTTGCGACGTAATCGTTGGTGATATGTCGCTTGGTCTCTGACTGGCGATGGTTACAAAGACACCAAATTTACGGCCTTCTTTCACAATTTCTTCAAATGTCTCAAGACGATAATCTTTCCAACTCTCAGCTTCCCGAGTGGAGGCCGTTGAAAGGATATTATGTGCTTCATCTATGATTATGGACAGAGAGGTATTTTTTGGCCGTTCCTTCTGATCTTGATATTCCTTTTTCGCCACCAGCAATGGGATGGTTTTCTTCATCTCAAGATTAACGTCATTCAAGTTAACAACGACAAAATTTTCAGACCAAAGTTCTTGCCCAGCTTCGGTATTAAGCACCATTTCGATATCATGGCGCTTACTTTTTAGTTTGTTGATTGCTGGCGCTATGTGCTCGTTTTGTGCGCGATTGGCGAGTACGTCAGATATAAGTTGCAGGTACAGGAAGGAGATAAGGTTAGTTAGTATGTTTCCCGAAAAAACGAAGTTTTCGACATGCCCATATACAACTGTATTTGGGATTTGCTCGGGAGACCCTTTCAAGAAGATGTTAGTATTTCGTAACTTGTATTCAGCTGATTGATTGTGCCATTCTAGATCAGCAGCCAGTTCAACGAACTCCCCCTGTGCGTCTCTTTCGGGAAGCACCTCTCGCAGGTAGTCAAAGAGAAGATCAACACGGACCTTGTCAGACATCTGTAGAATTTGTGTGACCCGCTGTCGCAAGAGGTTTTTGAAATGTCCCTCAGGATTGACTGCGTTGTCATTAAGAATCCTTCGATAGAGCCTGATTGCACGGCGCAGAAAAGGTTTCTGAGTTTTTTCTGTTGCGTCTGCTAGAATCGAAAGCAGTTCAGGATCCAATAAGCTGTCCTCAGAGATCGGCAGCTTGTCGCCTTCGTTTGTGCGTGTAGACAGTCTAAATACCCTCTTGCGGTCAGTAATACACATTTCCTTCGAATACTCTCCGTTAAAATCAAAGAGGAGGAGTTTGCATTGACTGCGAAAAGATTGGTCATTCCGTTTGGACAATGAATCTACCAGCGAACCAAAGATGCGCGCAAGTGTATTTGATTTTCCGCTTCCAGTGTTTCCGAAAATTGCAATGTGACTATTGAATAGTCCGTCGACAGGAAACTCGATGCGGTAGTCTTCGTAGTCGGTTTGAGCAAACGAAACGCCTGCGTGGCCAGACGATACAAGGCGGTGAATTTCGTGAATACGTTGTGGTGTTACCAAGTAAGCTTCATTACCAATGAGCGGCAATTCTCGTGTGCCTCCAAAGAATGTCCCAGTTTTATCAATGAATCCAACCAACGCAACCGTAAGTGTGCGTTTATTTCGATCCAGCTTCGTTACGGCGTCATTTCCATGACGAAATTGCTCTTCAATTTTTTCTCCTTCGACTTTTCCAATCAACGAAAGAAAGCCCTTTCGAATCTCGACATAGCTGTTAACCGAAACATTGCGAATAAAACCTCCATCAAAGAAGAGATCTGAGAGATTCTTGTCGCCATCAACTGTCACGAATATCTTTCTTCCTGATACCTCGACAACTTCTCCAACACGCAGCACTGCGTCTTTTTGTTGATTGCTAATCTGCATGTTTTTCTGACGCAATTACATTACCGAGCAAGCCATTTAGGACTGGAAAGTTCAATTCATCATCTCCATCAGGATGAAAGACGATAACGTTGTTAAACTTGGAAAATTTTTCTTGATAGGATTCTGCGCTGTCTTTCTTGAAAGCCATAATGATCAGCATGAGTGTTGGGTTCTTTAGAGCGCGCTTGGTGATTTCCAAAATGTGTTCGTCTTCAAATGAAAAGCCAAAGCAAATTAGCACTGTGTTTTCTATTTCCAGAGTATTTGCGTAGATGCGGAGCAGATCATAATACACTCGTTCCAGCAAGGTTTGATTGAACTTGTTACGTGTCGGAAGGATTAGGGAAAACGCGTCAGAAAACTCTTGAATGGATTTTTCGAAACCCTCACCTTTGCCGCCTTCATCCGTAGGGATGTCACTAGTGCTTCGGCGAAGAACTAGTTCTCGCCCATCACTTTTCCATGTCAATGATCCGTGGAGTTTTATCAGGTTGATACTTGGCACCGAGAACGTGTAGTTGAACAGATTACCTGTTTTCTGAGTCACATCAAAGAATTGATCCGGTTCAAATTTGAACTCGGTTTTCAGTGATGTGTTTCGGTTGAAACCGTCATTCAAATTGATATTGATCGCATTATCTGCCGCTTTCTCCACAAACACATCATAGTTAGAGGTAAAGATAGTGAACTGTTTTGACAAAAGCATTGTTTTACGCTCGTCAAGTATTTGACCCAGGATCGATAAGAATTTCTCATAGTTCCCAAGTGCTGCCTGAATATTCGCGTCTGGTGTCTCATCTACAAGTTTGTTGGTTACATCCTGTATTTCTGCGAGAAATTCGAACTTCTTTGCAAGGTACTCTTTCTCGTCCTTTTCAAGCAGTTTGTTCAGCTCAACTTCAATAGTTCCCGCTATCGATATAGCTGGTCGCGATGCGCCTGACCCTAGCAAGAAGCTTGTATGCCCGGACTGGATAGCTTTGGTGAGAATGATATCGCATTCTTGGCTGTTGTTAGTGATTGATAGTATCTTTGCCATATCTATTTCTTTAGTGATTTCAATCCTATGCTAGCATGAGAACCTGCTAAGGCAAGTATGTGACACTTGTCCGGCCTTTGAGGCATCCACAGGTGTAACCAAACGCTAACCAAGAAGCCCTTTTCATAGGAATCTTCAACGACTGTCCCTTGCCGACTACTTGCTCTCGTTGCGGCTGCTAATAGCAGGACCTTCCGCTCCTTTTGGCGTATTTGGTGATGTGTGCGTTCGGGCGCAGAGGAATCGAGATGCATTCCCAATGATGAACATTGATACGCATCATAGATCCACTCGCTTTATGAGACTAAAAAGAGACTAAAGCTCTCCGTTGGCTTGAGCAATATCCCATAAGCTATTGAAAACACTTGGAGGCGAGTACCGGAATCGAGCCGGTGTACACGGATTTGCAATTCGAGAATCGTCAATTTGTTGTTTCAGCGATTGTCCCTGCAAAATTCATCTACCAAATCCGCCCAGTCCTGCATCAGCTTCACCCTCTGATCCCAATAGGTTGCGCGATTGTAAGTGCGTCGAATGACGTTCTTGTCTTGGTGTGCAAGTGCGGCCTCAATTACTTCTGGGTCGAAGCCACGTGAATTGAGGATGGTGCTGGCCGTGGCGCGGAATCCGTGGGCAGTGACTTCTTCTTTTTGATATCCCAAGCGACGCAAGGCTGAGTTGAAGGCGTTTTCAGAAATCCATTTTCGGTTGGATACAAGGGATGGAAACATGAGATCGACGCCTTCGATTTCTGGCCAGTTTTCCTCAACTATCATCAGGGATTGATCCGAGAGTGGGACAAGGTGTTCGCGGCGCATCTTTGTGCGCTCCACAGGGATCGTCCAGATGCGTTTCTCAAGGTCAAATTCCTGTTTCTTTGCTCCGCGCACTTCGCCGGGCCGAGTCATTGTCAGGATCTGGAATTTTAACGCCTCGATGGTAATGCGCCATCCGGTGAAGCCTTCAAGATCGCGCAGAAGTGCCCCGAACTGTTTTTCGTCGGTGATGGCTGCACGGCTCACGACCCTTGGCGGGATAAGCGCGTCTTTCAGGGCGAAGGTGGGATCGTTCTCAGCTCGCATTGTAATAACTGCTAAGCGAAAAACAGCAGAAATTGCACCGCGCATTTTCTTGGCAGTCTCACGCCGTCCGCTCTTTTCGATGGACTTTAAGAGGTAGAGCAACTCGGCAGGGGTGATTTCGCTGATCGGGCGGTTGTGCAGTGGCGAGGCCAGATCAAGAAGGAACCAGCGTTTCTTTTTCATGGTTGTTGGTGCCAGGCCGCGTTCAATTGAGTCTGCAATGTACTCTTCTGCGACCAGTTTGAAGGTGGTGCGAGCCTGCATTTCGGCAGAAATCTTGTCGAGCTTGCGTTGTGAGGCAGGATCTACCCCATCCGTCAATTGCACCCTGATTTCGTCTCTCTTGCCCCGGGCTTTGGCCAGCGTTACCGTTGGGTACGATCCGTGGGCAAGCAATCGTTCTTGTCCCATGTATTTGTACTTCTGACGCCAGAGTTTTGAGCCGTTTGGGGTAATCATCAGATAAAGGCCCAAAGAGTCGTAAAGCTTATAAGCTTTATCTCTTTGTTTTACTTTGCGAATTTGGAACTCTGACAGTGCCAAGTGGGGTACAATCTCCGATGGTTTTGCGTGATACCCCACTTTTGTACCCCACTTTAGCGTGTGTAAGTGGGGTATGAAGGGTTCAGCTATGTTCACCATGGGATCACAAAAGCGCATAAAAATCAATGGTTTTGAGAAGAAATGAGAAGCTATGAGAAGGTAATTTGGTGCCCAGGAGAGGAAGTCCGTTCTTGAACCCTACTCCGGTTCGAGTACCAGAACCCTGAATATTTTTCAAGGCTTTAAACGTCCAAGGCCATTTATATCACTGCATCTTGGCGCTTGATTTGTCCAGAATTTGTCCAGAAATTCAACCGTGAAGTGCGACTCATTCGATGGAAAAACGCTAAGCTCGCGATCAAGGACGAACTTCCGTCTGGGGACGGGATGACGTCTGCGTGTTAGGGATAAGCGCAACCTGCCTCCCTTTGGTACAAGGCGGAAGCGACCCAAGCAAAGTGAGACGATTATGAACATCCCTGAAGTCATCCCCCGCATTTCCCAAAAAAGAATCCACGGTGATCCCAGTATCGGCTGCGGTGTGCAGCTGCGGCAGAAATACAAGTTTCTGATCGTGATGGGCGTATTCGGCCCACGCGCAACACTGCGAACCGTTTGCCAGCGGATGTATGTCACCAGCACCTTCATCGAGCCCCGCAAGAACAAGCGCACCGGCGACGTCGAGAAAGTCGAGGTTCTCAACGACGAGTCCGCCTACAACCGTTTGGACAATACCTTCCGGGTGGAAGATAAACCCTTGATCCAGGCTGAACTGGATTTCTTGCGCCGCTGTTTTGAGCATGTGTTTGGGGTCGAGGCGATGGCCAGTACAACCGATGATTTACTGCTGCGGGGCTCAATACACAAATTGTTGCGGAACCTGATGGGGGCAACCACCAAGCTGGACTGGAACGGTATCGACCCGATCCTAGCGCTGCAGGCCATCGCCTGCACCACTGATCCGATGCTTGAGGTCAATATCGAAACTGCCGAAATTACCCGCTGGACGAAACTCGACAAGCAGCCAGAGCCGGTGTTCCCAGCAGAAGATTGTCAGGTTCTGCCAGCCGGAACCGGGTATCGCCTGTTTCTGGATGCTCAGGTTGTTCGTGAACGCCCGCTAGTGTTTGAGTTTGCCGAGGTGGCCGAAGGTAGGGACGTGGATGGTGAACCAGTGCGGGCGCAAATGTTACCCAAAGCTATCTTGTCCGAAGACGGGGTGGGCCCGTGGCGCGTGGCCAAGCGAATGAACCAACCGTTGCAGTTGGGGCACAGCGAGGGGCGTTTTGGGTTTTGTGCCATTTCCGGGCTGGGTTTGGCCTTCGATGACTTGTTTCCAAAGGGGTTCAATCCAGCCCGTCTGAGTAACGCGGATCTGAGATTCTTGGTTGGACAACTGACCGAACAGTTCCTGACCGGCAACCCGCCAGTGGTCGGTATCCGGCGCTATTCCCTGACTAAGACCGATGCAAAATGAAACCTGCCCAGTAGAATGGATGGGAAAAGGGACATGCGCCTGACACCAGCGGATCGGGTTCGCCGCTGGTAAACCGTAACCGCCCGCTACTGCCTGAATTGAGGGTAGTTTCGGAGGCTTCCCGCAACCAAATCTGGGCCGATTGCAACGCCTCAGACAAAGGTTTTCCTGTTTTAAGATTGAGATAGAAGCGCTCCAACAGCAAGCGCGCCGCCAGATCATCCACGGGCCACAAGGTGCTAACCACGGCGCGGGCTCCGGCGGCAATGAAGGCGGTGGGAAAGCCAAAAGCTTCCAGCGGCAAATTGCCAAAGTCACTCAATCCGCTCTGACAGGTGGCCAGCGTCACGATTGGGTCGCCGCTTAACCGGGCATGCTCAAACACCCAGCGGGCGGTCAGTACGCCACCATCAGCGCAGCGAATCCCCGCCCCTGCGTGGTAGTCAAAATCATGCTCGCCGTGGCAAGTGAAATGGATGAGATCGGTAGCCTCGCCACTGACTAAATGTGCCTGAACCTCCTCCAGGCCCCGCAGAACCGTGCAGGCCCCCGTCAGGTTTCCCAGAAATTGGTTTTCCTGTTCAGCCTGTTCTAGCCTAGGATCCATCACCTGCAGAGCCGTTGTCAACTGGACTGGATTCTCCCGTCGTTGGTCCGGGCCATAGGTCACCCGGGTCCGGTCAAGCAAACGGCCTCCTTCTGGCATTTGCAAGGCGGCGAAAGGTACAGTGCCCCAGCCGCCCATGGCAAAAAGTACAATTTCATCAATGCCATCGTTTTGTAGATCAAACAGCAGCGGACCAAAGGCTCCGGAAATACCTTCGATCCAATGATCCAGATGGCGGGCAAACTCCACCAAACCCTTGCCCTTTTTCAGGCCTTGCGTGCCAGAGAAAAAACCCGGTCTGGTGCCATCCAGCATGTCCGCCCAGAAATCCATGCCAACCCCGGGCAGTTCATAGAGGTCACAGGTTTCTCCTCGGGTCAGTAGGATACCGCACCAGCCGTTGGTGACGGGGTTCAATAAATAGATTTCCCCGGTGGTCTCGGGTTGCTCATAAAGAGAATCATCCACCCCGGTCAAACGACCAAAGATCCGGCGCGCAAGCATCAGACCCCCAACAGGGCCAGATTCGCGCAACGCCCCCAGAATGCCGTAGTCGCAAATTTGGGCAATCTCGGACAATAGCGCGCTTTTCTCGGAGAAGGCCTCGGCTTGCTCCAGCACGGTTTGGGTTCGCGCCAATACCGCCTCGGCCATGGCGAGCATCATGGTGGCGTCATCTTGAACCACGGCCAACAGTGATCGGTGCCGGTGCCATTCTACCCACCATTGAGTGGTGGTGATCGGATCAAACACGCTTTCGCATTCCGCCAACAGGGTGGCCACTTCTGTCCCACGATCCACGGAACCATCAAGGCAGATTTGCAGGAGTAAAGCGGCTCGATTGAGGCGCATGACATGGGCTCCGATACTGGCTGCCTGGTCGCCCAAAGCAATACCTTCCGCCATCAACTGCTCGGCTTTGCGAAAGTCGGCTGCCTTTTGCTTTCCTTCGCGCTCTATCAGGGCGGTAGCCAAATTCTGGAGCGCGCTGGTGCGCAACTCAAGTGGAACGCTGCCCGTGCAATTCTGCAAGGCCAGCCGGGCGTATCTAACGGCTTTCTGGGCCGCTCGTTGGTCACCGGTCCGGGTGGCGCGGTTGGCCAGCCAGGCCAGATCGACATAAACTTGGGCCCGCCCTTCCGGGGCCTCCAGCTGGGTATAGGCGCGCAGAGCTGAGCGAAAGGCCCGTTCGGCCAGGGCAACGTTGTCATCTGGCCGGCCTTCGACCCGGTCGGCATAAGCGCTGGCCAGCAGAGTTTGGGCGTTGGCCCAAAACATCAGATCATCTTTGCGACGCAACCGACGCAAGATACCTTCCAACTCGACAATGGCACGCTCTGTCCCGGGATACCGTTCCGGTCCCACCAATTCGGTCAATGCATAGGCCCGATAGTAGCGCGACCTGATTTCCCCGTCCGTGTCAGATTGCTGTTGGTACAATTCCACCGCCCGGTTCAGGTGCGCAATCGCTTCCTCCAACACCGGATCACGATACCCACCCTCAGCTTCAACCAAGGAGGCACCCAAACCGAGGAAGGCATCGGCAAGCGGCCTCTTTTTCGGCGCGGGTTCCAGATGGGCAAACGCGGTCCGAAAACACTTTTCCGCACTCAACCCTTTCCAGTCAGTTAGGCCATTTTCAAACAGGAAGGTGCCGAGCTGTAACCATAGCTCAGCGGCCTCGGAGCCGGTGGCTGTACGAACGGCTTGWATATTGGCCTTTGCCTCTTTTTCACTGATCAGTTCATCGAAAACCACACCGGACCTAACTTTCACGGGACTTCCAAGTCAATTTCAACGTCGGCCAGCTTCAAACGCAAGGGGTTTTTCAGGGATTCAGCCGTCAGCCAAAATTCTTCCAACCGATACCACTGGCTAGGATGATAACTGATAGTTTGCAAATTCTGCCGCCAATGATATCGTAGATTCCGCATAATGATGAACTCAAGAACCGATCTCAGTTCAATCGAGGACTTCTTAATTTCTCTTAAAAAACATGGCGTTGAGATTGCGAGGCTGTACAACGATCATGGTTTTGTTGAATATCSGTTACCAATTAATATGGAGGATGTGATACTATACCGTGAATTAAATCATCCGATGATAAAAATCCTTATGCTAGTTTACCTGCTAGCTGCTATTGATTTAATAGTAGGACTCGAGGCAATCCTAAAGGAGATTGAGCGCCTCCCTCTGCTTGGTCAAGTCATCGTGATTGCCTTAATATTACTTACATTTCTTTGGGTCATAGACGGGCCAAATCTCACCAAGAATTTTAACTTTACAAAAGTAAAGAGAACCATTTTTTTGCTGCCCAATGGCAATATAGACCAACAGAAGTCCGACATTCCTAAGAAGTATATAGAGGGCTTCTCAAAGATGTTTATTGAATTCAAAGAAAATCAAGAACAGCTGTCTAGCGAAAATTCTCAAACCTAAGGAAAAATGCGTTCCCTCTCTATTGGGGTAGAGCCGATGCCCCGTATTTAAGGCCAGACCTATCATCTCATCTGTGTTTTCCTAAAGAGGGCCGTCTTTGGCTAGATCCAGTGAGGTTTCCAAACCCAAAACCACACCGGACCTAACTTTTTCACGGAATTTCCAAGTCGATTTCAACGTCGGCCAGCTTCAAACGCAAGGGGTTCTTCAGGGATTCTGCCGCCAGCCAAAATTCTTCCAACCGATACCACTGGCCATTTTTTCGCAGAAGTGTCGGATTCAGCCCGACATGCCGAAGCAGGAGTTGACCCTGGCAAGGCAATATTTCGAGGTGCCGACCCGAAACATGACCCGACAAATGGGGCATGGTGGAACGACCCAAAATAATCACCTGACCGTCCACCAGCTTGACCCCATAGCGCGGGCCAGCACCAACAATCTGGATTTTCAGCTCGTTATCCACCCGGGAAATACTGACCGCCTGATGACACCCGGGGCAGGCCTTGATCTGATCATCACCGACAAAGGCCTGCCCGCAATCATGGACCCACAGGTTGTTCAATGCCCGTGTCAGCGCCCGCCGCCAGACATCCGGCCCCGGGCGCATCTTGGGATTCAAGCTGAAAGCCAGATCAAACAGATCCTGCAGTTCCTGCCCAAGGGCGGCGATGGGCTCTTCGTCCGGTTCGGGGCTGCGGTCATGTTCCGGCCAGTGCCCCTGGCTCATCAGCCTGTCAACCGCCGCTGGTTCATCGGGCAGACCATCGGTCGGGTAGCGACCGGTCAGCACCATGCTCATAAACACTGCCATGGCAAAATACCCGCTGGCTCTGGTGGGCACAGGCTGGGCGCCGTCCCTTTGTTCCGGGGCCAGCATTGGTCGGTGTCCGATAATATCGGGATCTGGCACGGTGTCGTCATCGGCCAGAAACCCGTCAAAGTCGATCAGGTTCACGCTGCCATCAGGGCCCATAAGCAGGTTGTCAAAGGCTATGTCACCGTGCGCGATACCATGTTCCTCCAGCAGTTGAATTTGTCCGACAAACTCCAGACAGGTTTCCAGATTCTGCGGCAAAGCCCCGGGCGGAGCTTCTTCCTGACTGACCCCTTCCACAAAGGGAGCCAGATAGATCATCCCGCCATCGGCCTGCTGCTCGCAGACCACGGGGGCGGCAAACCCCGGCGATATCGAGGACAGATTCTGACGGCACAAAAACCGGGTGCGGCCTTCGACAATCGGGCTGGCGCGCAATTCCTTGACCAGCACCGGCAGGCCAGTGTCACTTTCCAGCACGCCCTTGTGGACGGTTCCCTGATAGCCGCGACCAAGATTTTCCGTCTGGATCAGCACCCCAACGCCATCAACCTCAACCCGTCTGGTCATGACAGCCTCCGGTGCCCAGCCGCGCCATGGCCAACGTCATGTTGTCACTGTGGCACCAGGCATCACTTTCCGGGTCACGCGCCTCTTCCAGATATTTCAGCAGGTGGTCAGCCAGCCCGGAAAGACTGGAAAAAGCCGTGCGTTGCAGAGAAAAATCTTCATACGGAAAAATATCACTGGCCCCGTCGCTCATGACCAACACCATGGCCCCGTCCTCCAAGCGTACCGATCCGGTGCGCGCGGGCAGCTGACAATTGCCGCCAATGTAGGCGTTGATGATATTGCTGGGCTGCCCCGCCGTGTGGTGCGGCACCTGCACCGGGCCGACCATGCCATCAGGCCAAATGACCGTAATGGCTCCATCACCCAAGGTCGCAAAGTGCATCTGGTCCTCTTGCAGCAACACCAACAAGGCGGTGGTGATTCCGGAAAGGTTTTTCGTCAATGATGATTGTCGGGCGGCGGCAATCGCCGCTTCAAGGTCCGCCAAGGTCAACGCGCCAACTTCGTCCCAGGCAGATTGCAGGTAGTAAGCGATGGCCTCAATCGCCTCCTGCGAGGCTTCGCCACCACCTTCAACGCCACCAGCCCCGTCACAAACCAGCAACACCCGACTGCCATCGTCAAAGTGCAACACCTGCACCGCGTCCTGGTTTTCCTTGCGGACCTGTCCTTTGCGGGTGGCGGCATCAACTTCCCATTTGCAGGCCGTCCCTTCCGAACTTTCCGCCGAGACAACCGTTTCAGGAAACAGATCCGGCTGCTCTGGCTCCAACAACCCCGACACTGTTTTCAGGATCGCCCGGCGTTGACGAATGCCAATAACTTGCGTCATCAACAATGCACCACCAACCGCCAATGAAACCATGGTCGGATCCAGGTTGAAGATCGTGACCTGACTAAGCGCATCTGACAAAGAATCGAACCAGCGGGAACCAGACCACCAGGTGGGCAATTCTAGCGGAACTGCCGGGTGACCCTTGGCATTGCCCCGTTCCGGCCAGCCGACCAAGCCAATTCCCGGAGCCAGCCAAGCCAGCTCCCGAAAGCGATCTTTGCTTTTGGTGGCCTGACGGGCCGCCAACAGCAAATCAGCCTTGGCATCCCGACCAGAGGAACGCGCGGCCAACACCCGGGTCGGAAAATCGTTTTGCACCGGATAACGGCGATCAGGATCGTCCAGGCAAAACCCTGTTCTCTGCCTCAGCCGAGTTTTGAAGGTCGATGTCGACTCATATTTCGTCAGGTTGCCCATGGCACACTCCTATTTCTTGGATGTGCCACCCAGATTCCCGATTTCTTGAGCTCTGATCAGAGACGGGATTGCGTCCCTCAATAATGTCCAGCGAGCCGGTTAGACCAAAGACGTTTTCACGAAACCGAAAGGAAAACTGTTATGACCCTCCCTTTGATACCCGCCAATGCTCCGCAACCCGACGCAGGTACAGACACCTTGCCAAAGGACGAATCCAATCCCGGTCAGCGCGACCAGCCGGTGTTGAAAATGACRATCRAAAAGAAGTTGCCCAATGGAGTCGCTACGAACGTTTTGCAACTCGTCATATTCCTGTTGGACCGTTCGACTTCAATGTCTNGCGAAAAACTGCAGGAACTGATCATGGCCATGCAGGCAATTCTGCTGAAACTGGCGGACCCGGCCAACAAGAACGGCTTCCGCATCTCGATCATACCGTTCAACCACCAGGCCAGTGTGCACTGTTCGGCCTTGGCCGCCAGTGATGTTCAATTCCCGCAACTGGCTGCCGGTGGGGGGACAAACTTTGACGCCCCGATCAACAAGGCAATCGCCGATATCCAGGCTTTCAAGGCCGCACCAAACCCCGGCGGTTTCCACTTCCTGCAGCCTCAAGTGCTGTTTTTGTCTGACGGGCAAGCCCGCGTGGCCGACAAGAACATCCAAACCCTGCAGGAAATGGCCAATGTCACGACCGTTGCCTATGGAGCAGATGCCAATCAGGCGACACTTTCGCGCATCGCCAGCGATGGTCTGGTCCATGCCATCGGCACGGACGGTGGTGCCTTGCGTGACTTTCTGTCCGCCGTTGGCGATACGATGAGTAACTCCATCCAATCCGCCATGTAGCTGACTTCCCCATCATGGGGTTGACCTCTCCTTTGTATGAAAAGCGCTCCGCCAAGTTATTGGCGGGGCGCATTTCTGCTCGGTATCGGTGACCGCTTCTTGCACCACAGCAAAGGCTCGGTTTGTCACGGTATCGCCTGGCTGCTCGTTGACTATCACAAACACCAGCGGTTCGTGCCTGCTTCACCCCTCCACGAAAACCAGACGGAACGACCTTTCTCAGTTGTCCCGCCCAGTCGCTGCGTCGAACCAGAATCAAGGTTCCTATTTGTGATTCTGAAAACAAAAACAAAATGGGTGAACAAAATTCGATCAACCGTCATGAGGAGGAAACCCCTCGCTCAGATCACAGAATATCGACCAAGGCTGCCCGAAAAATGCTGGGCATGGTTGGCCGGAATTACTCGGACGATGACCTGCAAGATATCCTGACGATTCTCTACGGCATGGCCGAAGAAGCCTACGAATCCTATCGGGGTGGAGGGGGGTAGAAAAGCTGTTTGCGGTTGGACGAAATGGTGCGCTCATGGGTCGTTCAACCCAAGCCTATCAGCACACGCCAACATGCCGAAGTTCTTCAGAGATTTTAAGTAATAATCACGTCACCATAAAAATTATTTTATGAGATTTCTCTTTGCTGATTTTGTGTAGCGCAAAATCACGGACCAAAAAGCAACATATATGAAAGGTGCAAGTGGATTAAATGTAGCTGCTAGCCCCGAGTCGTTTATCAATTGTATTCCTTCGGGATCACTTGATGAAAGTAAATTGAGCGCAGCAAAAAAGCCAATGGTTTCAATGATAATCAGCACAACACCCAGAAAAAGAAATACATCAGGTAGTTTCTTGCTAAGCCTGCAGAGTAAATATAGTGAGTAAGCCAAGAAAAACAAAAAAAACGTTAACCAAGCCAACGTAACCACACTCAAAAAAAGAAAACCGGGTGCAATCTCCTCCAAATAGCCCAAATCAAGGGTTGTAAGGGTAATTATATTACTGATTAGTGCNAAAAAATACGAATGGCAATGATATGTAAATAAGGAACCCAAATACTGCGATAGCACCCTTTACTGCAGGTTTATGATGAACTTTATCGGGTAGTATCTTTTCTGAAGGCAAGCTGTCTGGCGATTTATCTTTTGATTTCTTTGGAACTACCCCTCTACCACACATGGCACAAAACTTGGCGTCAGTTGAGATTTTTTCTCCACAATTTTTGCAATACATTTTGAAATGTTATTCAATAATAACGATAACTTGCGAAAGAAAAATCACAAGATAAAACCTAGGGAACAGGCACTAAGTGTTCCACCCCGTGAGGTGGTAAAGTTGTTTTTTGAACAGGTCCTGCTTCCGTCTGTGGTTGGCGACACGATGAGTAACTCCATCCATTACTCCATGTATA
>NVQY01000037.1 GCA_002400675.1 Paracoccaceae bacterium
ATATGATGTCATCGGCCAGCCACTCTCCTGCGTCCGCGCCAAAAAACAGGCACAGATCAAACGGCGCACGTTTGAGGTTGGGCGGCGTTTCCATCGCGGTGATCGAAATCGAGATTTCCGGCGTGGCCGCGCGCAAACCCGGCAGGCGCGGTGACAGCCAGAATTGCGCAATGGCCGGAAGTGCGGCGATGTGAACGGTCGCCGGGGCGGCTTCGGCGCGCAGGGTTTGCATGGCCTCGCCCATCTGATCGAACGCACGGGTGAAATCCGGCAGGACGCGCGCGCCCATGGCTGTCAGCGACACGCCGCGCGCGGTGCGGGTGAACAGGTCGGCCCGCAACGTGTCTTCGATGGTTTTCACATGCGCCGAAACCGCGCCCGCGCTGACCCCCAATTCATCCCCCGCCGCCGCGAATCCCCCCAACCGCGCCGCCGATTCGAAGGCGCGCAAGGCGTTCAGAGGCAAGGATTTGGGGCGTGGCGGGGATATGGACATGTCTGGCTCAGATTTTCTGACCCTAGTTTTTCGCAAAACTGGTTTGCCCGCAAGGGAGACCTCTGGTTTGCTGGCAAAAATGCAGGAGCTTATGATGCCAAACCTTTCCCCCCGCCCATGGGTGCCCGCGCCGTGTGAAATGCTGGTGCAGACCATTGCCAGTCGTACGGACACGCAGACCCCAGATCAGATTGCCGACCACATCAACGGACTGATTGCCCGCAACCGGCAGATACATGACGAACAGTGTTTCAACCTGAACCCCGCGACCAATGTGATGAACCCACGGGCCGAAGCCGCCCTTGCCGCCGGGTTGGGCAGTCGCCCGTCGCTGGGCTATCCCGGTGACAAGTACGAAATGGGCCTTGAGGCGATCGAAGAGATCGAGGTGATCGCCGCCGAACTGGCCGCAAAGGTGTTCAACGCGCGATTCGCGGAAATCCGGGTGGGGTCGGGGGCGCTGGCCAATCTCTATGGCTTCATGGCGCTGACCAAGCCCGGCGACGCCATCATCGCGCCGCCTGCGACCATTGGCGGGCATGTCACCCACCAAGGCGACGGCTGCGCGGGGCTGTACGGCCTCAAGACGCATTTGGCCCCGGTGAACGCGGACGGATACACCCTTGATCTTGACGGCTTGCGCGATCTGGCGCGGCGTACCAACCCCAAGCTGATCACCGTTGGCGGCAGCCTGAACCTGTTTGCCCATCCGGTGCGCGAGGTGCGTGCGATTGCCGACGAAGTGGGCGCAAAGGTGTTGTTTGACGCCGCGCATCAATGCGGGATCATCGCCGGTGGTGTCTGGGCCAACCCGCTGGATCAGGGCGCGCATATGATGACGATGAGCACCTACAAAAGCCTTGGCGGTCCCGCCGGCGGGCTGATCGTCACCAACGACGCTGACATTGCGCAACGGCTGGACGCCATCGCCTTTCCGGGCATGACGGCGAATTTCGACGCGGCCAAGTCGGCGGCGCTGGCGATCACCCTGTTGGACTGGATCGAACACGGGGCCGCGTATGCAGGCGAAATGGTGGCTTTGGCGCAGGCGCTAGCCCGTGAACTTGCGGCACTAGGCCTGTCGGTGTTTGCGGCGGGCAAGGGGGCGACGACTTCGCATCAGTTTGCGATCAAGGCTGCGGAATTCGGTGGCGGGCAGGCGGCATCAAAAACATTGCGCAAGGCCGGGTTTCTGGCTTGTGGGATCGGCCTGCCGATTGATCCGGTTGACGGCGACATGAACGGGTTGCGCATCGGCACACCGGAACTGGTGCGCCGGGGGGTTAGTGCTGCGGACGCACCCCGCCTTGCCGCGTTGATCGCCGAAGGGCTGCGGGCCAATGATCCGGCCAGCGTTGCCGCGCGGACGGGGGCTATGCGGGCAGAGTTTCAGGGGATGTGTTTCGTGCGGTCGTAGGTGTCGCTGCGTGGGTTGGCACCCACCCTACGAATAATCTGTAGGGTGGGGTTTGAGCCTGTCAAGAAATGCTCCGGGGGAGCATTTCAGGCGAAAACGGCCTTGGCCCGGGACAACCCACGCTGAGTTAGTGCGCCATGAACACCGGCACCGCCGCCTGTTCCAGCATGTTGCGCGTGGCACCGCCCAGAATCGCCTCGCGGAAGCGCGAGTGGCCATAGGCCCCCATGACGATCATGTCCGCATCCGTATCGCGCGCGTGGCGGTTCAGGACGTCCGACACCCGTGTCATTGTTTTGCTTAGCACGTCGATTTCACAGCGTACCCCGTGGCGCGCCAGCATTTGCGACAACAACCCGCCGGGGTCTGATCGTTCAGGGCCGTGCGTCGGTGGGTCGATGATGGCGATGCGTACATTATCGGCGGCTTGCAGAAAGGTCAGCGCCTGGCGAATCGCTGTCAGGGATTCCACGCTTTCGTTCCAGGCAACCATGATGGTTTTTGGCTGGCCCTGCGGGGTAACGTCTTCTGGCACCACCAAAACAGGTGCGTGGCCTTCGAACAGGGCGGCTTCGACCACCGCTTCGACTTCGGAGCCGCGCCCCTCGCCATAGGGCCGCGGCAGGATCACCAGATCGGCAAACCGTGACCGGTGTGCCACATGGCGTCCGATATCGGCAATTTGCGCCACACCGTCCTCGGCTGACCAACGCAGGCCGGAATTGCCCAGCCGTTCGTTGGCTATGGCAAGGATTTTTGCCGCTTCGTCATGCGAGCGCGTCAAAGTTTCCTGCAAAACCATAGCATTGGCACCGGCGTAATAGTATCCGGTCTGAGTGCGGTCGACGCCCAGGCAAAGCGCCTCGGCGTGCGCATCCTGGGCTTGCGCCAATGCGATAAGTTGACCCAGGGGGGCATCAGTGATCATTGTGTCTGTCAGAACTGTCAGGAGTGACTTATAAGCCATGTGGACCTCGTCAGTATTGGCGTAGTTTGGCCATGGGCAAAATGGCCAAGTGATTATTCCGACGCCTGTCATATAATTGATGGGTGCGTCTTGATACAGATCAAAGCGGCAACCGCGCTGCTTTAGCATCAAGCGCAGGAGTTCGAACTCATCCGGCGCGGCGACAAAGAATCGCGTGGGAACAAGACAAAGGGACTAACAATGTCGAATTACCTCAAGCTTATCGTGCTTGGTTTGGTTGTGCTGTTTGCAATGATGGCCATCAACTTTGCTCGCGACCCGGCTTATCTGGTGCACGCTGTCATTATTGCAGGCGTGGCTATCGGGCTGTTTATCTGGACTTTGCGGCGCATGGATGTGGCTGTGGTCACTGGTGATGTGTCCAATGAATATATGGACGGCGTCATCCGCGCTGGTGTCATTGCCACCGCCGTTTGGGGCGTAACCGGGTTTCTGGTTGGGGTGACGATTGCCTCTCAACTGGCGTTTCCGCAGCTCAACTTTGAATGGGCGCAAGGCTATGCCAACTTTGGCCGACTAAGACCGCTGCACACCTCTGCCGTTATCTTTGCCTTTGGCGGCAATGCTTTGATTGCCACGTCGTTTTACGTGGTTCAGCGTACCAGCGCCGCCCGGCTTTGGGGCGGTAATCTGGCGTGGTTCGTGTTCTGGGGCTATCAGCTGTTCATCGTGATGGCGGCAACCGGCTACCTGCTGGGGTCGACACAGTCCAAAGAATACGCGGAACCTGAATGGTACGTCGATATCTGGCTGACAATCGTCTGGCTGGCCTATCTTGCGGTGTTCCTTGGCACGCTGGTCAAGCGTAAAGAGCCGCATATCTATGTGGCCAACTGGTTCTATCTGGCATTCATCGTCACGGTGGCGATGCTGCATGTGGTCAACAACCTGTCGATCCCCGTGTCGATCTGGGGGTCCAAGTCGGTTCAGGTGTTCTCGGGTGTTCAGGATGCCATGGTGCAATGGTGGTACGGCCACAACGCTGTGGGCTTTTTCCTGACCGCCGGTTTCCTTGGTATGATGTACTATTTCATCCCGAAACAGGCCGAACGTCCCATTTTCAGCTATAAACTGTCGATCATCCACTTCTGGGCGCTGATCTTTCTGTATATCTGGGCGGGTCCGCACCATTTGCATTACACCGCTTTGCCTGACTGGGCATCGACCCTTGGCATGGTGTTCTCGATTGTTTTGTGGATGCCCAGCTGGGGTGGCATGATCAACGGTCTGATGACGCTTTCGGGCGCCTGGGACAAGCTGCGTACAGACCCGGTGATCCGTATGATGGTGATCTCGGTCGGCTTTTACGGCATGTCCACCTTTGAGGGTCCGATGATGGCCATTCGCGCCGTCAACTCTCTGTCGCACTATACCGACTGGACCATTGGTCACGTGCATTCCGGTGCGCTGGGCTGGAACGGTATGATCACCTTTGGCGCGCTGTACTATCTGACGCCGATCCTGTGGAAGCGTGAGCGCCTGTATTCCCTGTCACTGGTCAGCTGGCACTTCTGGCTCGCCACTATCGGTATCGTTCTGTATGCGGCGTCGATGTGGGTGACTGGCATCATGGAAGGCCTGATGTGGCGCGAAGTGGATCCCAACGGCTTCCTGGTGAACTCGTTCGCCGATACCGTGGCTGCCAAGTTCCCGATGTATGTGGTGCGGGCTTTGGGTGGAACGATGTTCCTCACAGGTGCAATCATCATGTGTTACAACCTGTGGATGACCGTTCGTCGGGCACCGGCCAAAGAGGCCAGCCTGACCGTCGCGGTTCCAGCTGAATAAGGAGGGCTTTGGAAATGGGTATCTTAGACAAACATAAGTTCATCGAAACCAACGCCTCCATTCTGCTGGTGCTTAGTTTTCTGGTGGTGAGCATTGGTGGGATCGTTCAGATCGCACCACTGTTCTGGCTGGAAAACACCATCGAAAAGGTAGAGGGGATGCGTCCCTATTCGCCTCTCGAACTGACCGGGCGTGACATCTACATCCGCGAGGGCTGTTATGTCTGCCATAGCCAGATGATTCGCCCCATGCGGGACGAGGTTGAACGCTATGGCCCGTATTCGCTGGCGGCGGAATCGATGTATGACCATCCGTTCCAGTGGGGCTCTAAACGCACCGGGCCGGATCTGGCACGGGTCGGCGGGCGCTACTCGGATGACTGGCATATCGCTCACCTGACCAATCCGCAATCGGTGGTGCCGGAATCGGTGATGCCAAAATACGGCTTCCTGAAAAGAAAGCTGATTGATCCCAAGTACACCCGCGATCTGATGGAAACCCACCGTTTTGTCGGCGTGCCATACGACGACGCGATGCTTGAGAACGCCAGTGCCGATTTCCGCGCACAGGCCGACCCCGACAGCGATTACGATGGCCTTCTGGAACGTTATCCGGGTGCGCAGGTTCGTAACTTTGACGGGCAGGCGGGAATCTCGGAAATGGATGCGCTGGTGTCTTACTTGCAAATGCTGGGCACGTTGGTCGATTTCTCGACCTTCACGCCAGACGCCAGTCGCTAGGGGGAATGTAATGGAGTTTTACACAATCCTGCGGCAATTCGCGGACAGCTGGGTTCTGTTGGGGCTGTTTTCCTTCTTTATCGGAGTCGTGTTCTGGGTGTTTCGCCCCGGTAGCAAATCCACCTACGAAGACACCGCCAACATCCCGTTCCGGCATGACGATAAACCGGCCACGGCCAAGGAGTCAGGGAAATGAGCAAGAAACCTGAAAAGCAAAAGGGCGATCCCAAAACCACAGGCCACGTCTGGGACGGTATCGAGGAATTCGACAATCCCATGCCGCGTTGGTGGCTGTGGACCTTCTATGCCTGCATTGTCTGGGCGATTGGCTATACCATCGCCTATCCGGCCTGGCCGGGGCTGAAAGGCGCGACACCGGGCCTGTTGGGGTGGTCTACCCGCGCCGACGTTCAGGCCGATATCGACGCGGTGAACGAATCCAACTCGGGGATTTTTGCCCGCCTTGCGTCGGCTGAACTGACCGAAGTGCCCGCAGATGCAGAGCTGAACAAATTTGCCGTGTCTGCCGGTAGTGCCGTGTTCAAGACCTGGTGTGCCCAGTGCCACGGGTCAGGCGCGTCTGGTGCCAAAGGGTATCCCAACCTGCTGGACGATGACTGGCTTTGGGGCGGCGATATCGAAGCTATCTACACCACGGTTTCACACGGGGTCCGCAACGAGACCGACGATGACGCGCGGTATTCGGAAATGCCCGCCTTTGGTCGTGACGAAATACTTGAACCGGAACAGATTGATCAGGCTGTGAATTTCGTCATGTCGCTTTCCGGCGACGCGCAGGATGCCTCCAAAGTGGCCGAGGGCGCGGTTGTGTTTGAAGAAAACTGCTCTGCCTGTCACGGTGAAACCGGAACCGGTGGCCGCGAAGTTGGTGCGCCGAATCTGACAGATGCGATCTGGCTTTATGGCGGCGACTACGCCACACTGACTGAAACGGTTACCAATGCGCGTTATGGCGTCATGCCAGCATGGACCGGACGTCTGAAAGAGGAACAGGTTCGCGCCGTTGCCCTTTACGTCCATCAGTTGGGAGGTGGCGAGTAATCGGCACCTGAAGACACTTTCGGGCCACCTTTGGTGGTGCGAAAGCCAGGTGTCGGCTTTTCGATCTGTTCGCGCGTTTCCTGAAAAGCCGACACCGATTTAATCAACATATCAGATGAATCTTATGTTGCAAACGGGCTGCGCGATAGTTTGCGCACAGACGTCGCCCAGAGACATCGCCCTGCGACCCCGCAACGAATAAGAGCGCCCCTGATTGAGGCGCTCCTGCGTTTCAACCTGGTGGTGATGCCAGCGCGAAATACTGGCTAGAACACCGTCAAAACACCGTCAATACAGCGTCGAGCGCGGCAATGTCGGTATAGTTTTCCAGCGTCAGAGTGTTGCCTCCGCCAAAATCAAACACCGTGTCAGTGAGGGCAACGACGTTGGCAAAGCCCAGGATCTGCGCATTTGTCAAAGCCGTACCGCCCCACAACGCGTTGTCCAGTGCCAGCAAATCACCGTTAAAGTCCTTGATCCGATCTGCCGTTCAGCAGGTCATTCCCGCCGCCTCCTTTCAGATTGTCATTGCCGGTACCGGTCCGAATGATGTCAGCGCCGCCTGACAGGTCGGTGAACCAAAAGTTCTCAATGCCGGTAAAGCTGGTATCGTTTGACCCAAGACCGTTGAACATGCCGTCATACCCACCTGCGGGGTTTAACGCAGTGGACAGCAACCAGACACCATCCGTCGCCGTGTTATAGGTCAGCTTGAGCGTATCATCGCCGGGGCCACCGGCCACGACGCCGCTGTTTGAAATGTTGAAAACCGTCATGGTATTGTCTCCTCTACAAAGATAATGCCGATTTTATTGCCCAAATGGCGCGTCGGCTGAATAGAATCACAATGGCCTGCGCCGGGGTCCGTTCATTAATTCCCGCAATATGTCGGAAGACGTGTCTTTGATCTGACCCCGTACTTCGTGTTAATAATTGTGGCGTATAAAGAACCCTTCCGTCGTCCAGTTCGACAGAATTGCCGTTGCGAACGCCGTTACCCGCGAAATTCGCCTTTCGAAACCGCCAACTCTGCTACCTTTATTCTGATGGGATGGGGCGGATACCGGCGGGGGGCTGCGACCAAATAGGTACTTGCACGATGCATTTTTTGACCCATGTCAAAGTTTGAATACATTTTATCGGTGACAACAGCCCAAACCCTGCAACCAACCCCGGAGTGATTCTGTGAGCGAAACAGAGCCGTCAAACAGTCTATATGCCGCCAGGGAACCGATTTTCCCAAAACGCGTGGCCGGAAACTTTCGCAATCTCAAATGGATTATCATGGCGGTCACGCTGGGGATTTACTATATAACCCCTTGGTTTCGTTGGGACCGTGGCCCAAGCCTGCCGGATCAGGCGGTGTTGCTGGACCTGGCAAGCCGGCGGTTCTACTTTCTCTGGATCGAAATCTGGCCACACGAATTCTACTTTGTTGCGGGCCTGCTGATCATGGCGGGGCTGGGCCTGTTCCTGTTCACCTCGGCGCTGGGGCGGGTCTGGTGCGGTTATACCTGCCCGCAAACCGTTTGGACCGACCTGTTTATCCTTGTCGAACGCTGGATCGAAGGCGACCGCAATGCGCGTTTACGCCTGCACCGGCAGAAAAAGATGGATTTCCGCAAGGCGCGTCTGCGAATGACAAAATGGGTCACGTGGCTGTTGATCTCGATGGCCACCGGCGGCGCTTGGGTGTTCTACTTTTTTGACGCGCCCACGTTGTTTCACAACCTTTTTGTCGGCACCGCGCACCCGGCGGCCTATATCACCGTGGCGATCCTGACCGGAACCACGTTCCTGTTTGGTGGATTCGCGCGCGAACAGATCTGCACCTACGCCTGTCCGTGGCCGCGTATTCAGGCGGCGATGATGGACGAAGATACGCTGGTTGTCGCTTACCGCGAATGGCGGGGCGAGCCGCGCAAACATTCCGAGGCGATCAAGGCCGGCGAACCTCAGGGCGATTGCATCGACTGCATGGCCTGCGTCAACGTCTGCCCGGTGGGCATCGACATCCGCGATGGTCAGCAACTGGAATGCCTCACCTGCGCGCTGTGCATCGACGCCTGCGACGACATCATGGACAAGATCGGCAAACCACGCGGTCTGATCGACTACATGGCCCTTAGCGACGAGGCAAACGAACGCGTCGGCAAGCCGCCAAAGAACCTGTGGAAGCATATTCTGCGGCCCCGCACGATCATGTATACGACGCTTTGGTCGCTGGTCGGGTTCGGGCTGGTGTTTGCCCTGTTCATCCGGGCAGACATCGAGATCAACGTTGCTCCGATTCGCAACCCGACCTATGTTACGCTGTCGGATGGATCGATCCGCAACACCTATGACATTCGCCTGCTCAACAAGAACAACGACGAACGGCATTTCCGGCTGACGGTGCAAGGTGACCCGACGCTGCGGGTGCAGATCGAAGGAACGCCGTATGAATCGGTACACATGGATGCGGACGCGATGAAGCTGACACGGGTCTATGTGGTTTCGCCGCCCGGGTCGGTGCCGTCGCTGGCAGATGCCACCACAATCCGGTTCTGGCTGGAAGATCTCAACACCGGCGACCGCGCCTTCAAAGACACCACGTTCAATGGCACAGGGAACTAACGGATGACCAAGCAGCGCGAGTTTACCGGCAAACACTTCCTTATGGTGTTTATCGGGTTCTTTGGGGTAATCTTTGCCGTGAATTTTACCATGGCCTACTTTGCGATCAGCACCTTTCCCGGGCTTGAGGTAAAGAACGGCTATATCGCCAGCCAACAGTTCAATACCCGCCGCAGGGCGCAAGAGGCGCTTGGCTGGACAGTGGATGCCGATTCCGAAAATGGACAGATCATTCTGGCGATCACCGATGCCGACGGGCAACCCGTCGAAGTGGCGGCGCTAAAGGCCACGTTGGGCCGCGCCACCCAGATGAAGGATGACACCACGCCGGATTTCAGGTTTGATGGCACCGCCTATGTGGCCCTGGTGGACCTGCGACCGGGCAACTGGAACATCCGCATGATTGCCCGCGCCAGCAATGGCACCGAATTTACCCAACGTGTTATCCTGCACATCAAGGAGTGACCCAAGTGAGCGCGCAACAAAATGCCTCTGCCGCTTGTTCCAGCTGTGTTCCCGCGCCTGATACAGGTGCCGGGAAAGCCGGAAAAGAGACGCAAATCGCCCTGTCCCTGCCGACGATCAGCTGTCAGGGCTGCATTTCGGCGGTGGAACGCGGGCTGAACGCCCATCCCGGCGTGCATAACGCGCGGGTCAACCTGACCCTGAAACGCGCGTTGATCGAAGCCGACCCAGCCTTGCGGGCCGCCGACCTTATCCCGGTACTTGAGGGCATGGGATACGAGGCGCACGAGTTGGATCAGGGCGCATTGGCCACGCCCGGCACCGACAAAGCCGGGCGCGAATTGCTGATACGGCTGGCGGTGGCCGGGTTCGCGATGATGAACGTCATGTTGTTGTCGGTCTCGGTCTGGTCGGGGGCAAGTGACGCCACCCGCGACATGTTCCACTGGATCTCTGCCGCCATAGCCATCCCCGCTATCGCCTATTCCGCGCAACCGTTCTTTCGCAACGCCTGGAGCGCGCTTTCCGTGGGCCGTCTGAACATGGACGTGCCGATCTCGCTGGCGATCCTGCTGGCGCTGTTCACTTCGGTCTGGGAAACCATGCTGTCGGGCGAATACGCCTATTTCGACGCGGCCCTTGCGCTGACGTTCTTCCTTTTGGGCGGTCGCTACCTTGATTTCCGCACCCGCGCGATTGCCCGGTCCGCCGCCGGCGAACTGGCCGCTCTCGAAGTGCCGCGCGCCATTCGTCTGACCGACGGCACCGAACAAGAGGTCGCGGTGGCTGACCTGTCCGTGGGTGATCTGATTCTGGTGCGTCCCGGCGGGCGGATGCCGGTGGACGGACAGATCGTCGAAGGCCGCTCTGAACTGGACCGGTCGTTGTTGACCGGGGAAACCCTGCCAGTGTTTGCCGAACCCGGCATTGCCGTCAGCGCGGGTGAGGTCAACCTGACCGGTCCCCTGACCATCCGGGCGTTGGCCGTGGGGCAGGACACGTCGCTGCACCGCATGGCCGATCTGGTGGCTATCGCCGAAAGCGGGCGGTCGCGGTATACTTCGCTGGCCGACAAGGCCGCGCGGCTTTATGCGCCGGGCGTGCATATCCTGTCGGCACTTAGTTTCATTGGCTGGTATCTGTGGTCGGGCGATGTGCGCATTGCGCTGAACATCGCCGCCGCCGTTCTGATTATCACTTGCCCCTGTGCGTTGGGGCTGGCGGTGCCTGCGGTGACCACGGCGGCATCTGGCCGTCTGTTCCGACGCGGGATGCTGATCAAAGACGCCACCGCACTGGAACGGCTGGCCGAAGTCGATACGGTGGTGTTCGACAAGACCGGCACCTTGACGGCGGGCACGCCCGACCTGGCCAATCTCGATGACTTTTCGCCGGATGATCTTGGGCTGGCACTGGCGCTGGCACAGGCATCATCGCACCCTCTGGCGGTGTCCCTGACCAAAGCGGCGCGCGCGCAGGGCGTTGAACCTGCCGATGTTTCGGACATCTCTGAACAGCCGGGGTTTGGCGTTGAGGGGCAATATAACGGCCAACTGGTCCGGTTTGGCCGCGCCGCATGGGTCGACGCGGATCAAAGCACACAAACCGCCGCGTGGCTGGCCATCGGCGACGCTGCCCCGCGCGCATTTCTGTTCACCGATGCGCTGCGCCCCGGTGCCGCCGAGGCCGTGCAGGCGTTGCAGGACTCAGGCAAAACCGTGCTGATGATGTCCGGCGATACCACGATCGCAGTCGAAGACCTGGCGAAACGGTTGGGGATTTCCAATTGGGTGGCCGAGGCATTGCCCGGCGATAAGGCGGACCGCATCGCCGCACTGACCAAACAGGGCCACAAGGTGCTGATGGTGGGTGACGGGCTGAACGACACCGCCGCACTTAGTTCCGCGCATGTGTCGATTTCGCCAGCCTCTGCGCTGGATGCGGCGCGGGTGGCGTCCGATATCGTGCTGTTGGGTCAGGACCTGTCGCCGATCCCCGAGGCCTGCGATACCGCGCGACAGGCCACCAAACGTATCCGCGAGAATTTCCGCATCGCCACCATATACAACCTGATCGCCGTGCCACTGGCGGTGGCCGGTCTGGCCACGCCGCTGATTGCCGCATTGGCCATGTCCTCGTCGTCGATTACGGTGTCACTGAACGCATTGCGCCTGAGGTAAAAGATGCAGGTTCTGTCCTATCTGATCCCGATATCCCTGTTACTGGGGGCCGTCGGGCTGGTGGCATTCCTTTATACGGTCAAGTCGAACCAGTATGACGACCCCGAAGGCGACAGCCGCCGCATCCTGTCGGACGAATGGGATGATCACCCCAAGCCTTAAGCGATTCGGTTCCTGACCCCGGACCGGGCCTTTACGAAGGTCCGATAGCTGAACAGGAAATCTTGCGCGCCTGCAACCGGCGGCAGGCCAGATCGGCCGTTTCCTGAGTCATGCCCAGAAAATTGGCATCGAACCCACGGCTGGACTGGGACACTTTTCGCAAGGACCCGTCAAGCGTGGACATTTCGGCCAACGCAGTGCGCAACAGGACCTTTTCGGCCTCGTAACGGCTGTTGTAACTGCCCACGTTGATGCCCCATAGCCGCCCACCTGATGTGGACAGACGGGTCACCACCTCTTGCACCGGGTCGGCAGGTTCCGGGGCAGGGGCGGGGCCAGTTGCCAAAGCAAGGTTCTTTGGCCGCTCGACCGGGCGTTTGCCAGAAGTCACGGGCGCTGTTGCAGTGGTGGCGGGATCGGATGCCGCTGGCACTGCGACTTCGGCCATTGCGGCGGAAATCCCCGCCTGAAGCTTGGCCTGATCGCTGGCTGCGGCCTCGGCCACCAGAATAAGGGCATTTGCCGGGCGCGCCTTTGGTCTCAGGCTTTTCGTAACCGCTCCGGTCTCGACGATCTGGCTTGGAACACTTGTTGACCCCTTGCCAAGGTATGGCGGGCGGGCAGGCATGCGGATGCGTGCATTCGAGGGCGCGCGGCGAAAGCCAAGGTCTAGCAGTTCCGCCACCTTGGCATTGCGCGAGGTACTGGATTTGCCGCCAAATACGGTGGCGATGATGCGTTCATTGCCGCGCTGCGCCGACGCGACAAGGTTAAAGCCGGCGGCGCGGGTATACCCGGTCTTGATCCCGTCCGCGCCGCGATAGGCGGCCAACAGGCGCCGGTTGGTGTTGTTAACAGTTTTCATCCCGGCATTGGTCGATTTGCGCGAAAACAGGTTATAATACTGCGGGTAATCATACAGCAGATGCCGCCCCAGATTGGTCATGTCACGCGCGGTCGACAAATGCCCGGCCTCGGTCAGACCGTTGGCGTTCTTGAAGGTGGTGCGGGTCATGCCCAGCGCCTTGGCCGTGCGGTTCATGCGCCGGGCAAAGGCTGCCTCGGACCCGCTGATCGCCTCGCCAAGGGCCGTCGCCGCATCATTGGCGGATTTGACCGCCGCCGCGCGGATCAGATAGCGGAATGCGATCTTCTGACCGGTTCGCAGGCCCAGTTTTGAGGGCGGTTCGGAACTGGCATTGCTGGAAATGCGAACGATGGTATCCAGAGTGATTTCACCATTCCGCACCGCCTCAAAGGCGATATACAGCGTCATCATCTTGGTAAGTGAGGCGGGATGCAGTCGGGTATCAGCATTGCGCGCGTGCAGAACTTCGCCGGTGCGCGCGTCGATGACCAAGGCCGCATAAGGGGCCGCTGCCGAACCAAGCGGCAGAAACACACTTAGCCAAATTGCCATCAAAAAATACAGCCCGAAACGGGCCGGCCATGTGCGCCGAACCTGCATTGTTTTTGCCTCTGTCTGCCTCGTGTCGCCGGTTTTCCGGCTGACTTTTATATTGTGCAAAAATCTAACACACTACTTTTTCAAAAGAAACCCATAGGTTGCGCCCTGTTGCCCGGTGTCTACATTGGTTAAAGGGCAACATATTGTGGCTGGTGCGGTCAGGTCACCCAACCCATTGATTGTGGCGAAAATGGGGCAGGCGCGTTGGCCGAAATCAGCCAATCTCGGACAACAGGTCGGCCAGTTCGCCCAGATCTTTCAGGTGGCGGTAACGCGATGATTTGGGCGCTTCGGCGTGCTCCAATTCCCAGACCAGCCCATGCGGGACGTAAACCCCCCACCCGCCAGCCTGAACCACCGGAACCACATCCGAGCGCATCGAATTGCCCACCATCAACGCCCGCGCCGCCCCGTCCGCGTGACGCGCAAAGATCGCCGAATAGGCCGCCGGGGTTTTGTCCGACACGATTTCCACCTGATCAAACAGATCACCCAGCCCCGATTGCGCCAGTTTGCGTTCCTGATCCAGAAGGTCGCCCTTGGTGATCAGGATCACGCGATGGGTTTGCGCGGCGGATTCCACCGCCGCGCGCGCATGCGGCAGCAATTCGATCGGACACGACAGCATTTCGCGCCCCGCCTGCATCAACTCTGCGATCACTTGTGCGGGGACTTCGCCGTCGGTCACTTCGATGGCGGTTTCGATCATCGACAGGACGAACCCTTTGACACCAAAGCCATAATGCCCCAGATTTCGCCGTTCTGCGGCCAGCAAACGGGCGGCCAGATGATCCGGCTCGGCGTGCGGGGCCAGCAGGTCGGTGAACCTGTCTTGGGTGATTCGAAAGAACCGTTCGTTGTGCCACAACGTGTCGTCCGCATCGAACCCGATTGTCGTTACTTTGCTGGTCATGTCGCTCTTGTGTCTGCTTGCTCTTTTCGAATCCTGAAGACACGCTATATACTCGCCAACACTCTGACCAGAATATCAATCGGACAAGCGCCTCGTGAAACCGTTCCATCCCATGATGATGTCAAACACCCCCGGCGGCCCCAGTGGACCCGGTGGACCCGGCGACGATGGCGATGCCTCGGTCCTGATAGAGACGCGCCCGCGCACCAAACGCCCGCCCCTGTATAAGGTATTGTTGTTGAATGACGATTTCACCCCGATGGAATTCGTCGTGCATGTGCTTGAGCAGTTTTTTGGCATGACCCACGCGCAGGCGTTCGATATCATGCTGATAGTGCACAAAAAGGGTGTCGCCGTGGTTGGCGTGTTCAGCCACGAGATCGCAGAAACCAAAGTTGGGCAGGTCATGGACTTTGCCCGACGCCATCAGCACCCGCTTCAGTGCACGATGGAAAAGGAAGAGTAGCCCCTTTTGTCGCTTCGTTTAACGCAGGCCCTTCAGTCGGGCGATCTGGTGCTGCCCGATGATGGCGCGCTTTTGGTTCTTTTGCCCACGCCCGAGTGTGATCTTGGCGCGTTGCCGCAATCGCGTGTGCAGGTGGTACAGCCCAACAAACCGCACCACGATTTTTTCCAGCTTGCCGGGTTCGAATGTGTCACGGATGCCGACGCCCCTTGCGCTGCGGCGCTGGTTTGCCTGCCCCGCGCCAAGGCGCAGGCCCGCGCGATGGTGTTTGATGCCTGCACCCGCAGCACCGGTCTGGTGATTGTCGACGGTAACAAGACCGACGGCATCGACAGTATATATAAGGACGTGCGCCGCCGGGTGCCGGTTCTGGGCCAGATGACCAAGGCACATGGGCGGATATTCTGGTTCACTGCCGCCGCAGGTGAATTCGCTGACTGGCAGGCCCCGCAAGATCAACAGGCTGATGGCTATCAGACCGCGCCCGGGGTGTTTTCCGCCGATGCGATTGACCCTGCGTCAAAGGCGCTGATCGAGGCGTTGCCAACCCGTCTGGGCCGCAATGTGGTCGATCTCGGGGCCGGGTGGGGATACCTGTCAGAACGTCTGTTGGCGATTGACCCCAAGATCGAGGTCCTTGATCTGGTCGAGGCCGACCATGTGGCGCTGACCTGCGCGCGCGCCAACGTCACCGACCCCCGCGCGCGGTTTCACTGGGCTGATGCCCTGGACTGGAGCGCGCCCGGAACGGTGGACGTGGTTGTGATGAACCCACCGTTTCACACTGGCAGGACCGCCGACCCATCGCTTGGGCGCGGTTTCATTGCCACGGCGGCGCGCATTCTGACCTCATCGGGGACCTTGTGGATGGTGGCGAATCGCCATTTGCCATATGAAACCGCGATGGACGAGTTGTTTACAGACGTACGCGAAGTTGCCGGTGACAAACGGTTCAAGGTATTGCGCGCCGCCCGCCCCAAGTCGCGGCAGAAACATCGCGCCAATCCAAACCGCGCGCGGCGCTCGCGACCCAACCGCTGATCAAAGCCAAGCTGCGTCGCGGCTGACCAGGAGATTTTCATGTCCTTTTCCATTGCTGGCAAAACTGCCATTGTCACCGGCGCCGCCAACGGCATCGGTCTGGCCATCGCCCGGCAGTTCGCCGAAAGCGGTGCCAATGTGATGTTCGCGGATATGGATGAAAAACGGCTGGCGGCCGAACTCTCCGACAAATCCGAGGACGGCAACATGCGCTGTTTCGCCGGTGATCTGCGCGAAAAGCTGACCATCGCCAATCTATTGTCTGCCACCATCGACGCCTTTGATCAGGTGGACATACTGGTCAACGCCTCGCGGCAGGTGATCCCGTCGGACCCACTGGACACGGACGACAATTCGGTGATGGACATGCTGAACCAGAACCTGATGCCCGCGCTGCGCCTGTCACAGCATGTTGCCAAGCGGATGATCAAGCAATCCGAAGGCCAGGAAGAGGACAGGCCCGCCGGGTCGATCATCAACCTTAGTTCAATCACCGCGCGCCGGGCGCATCCGGGATTGCTGGCCTATTCGGTCAGCTCGGCGGCGCTGGATCAGATGACAAGGTCGCTGGCGGTCTCATTGGCCCCGTACCGCATCCGGGTCAACGCCGTGGCGATGGGATCAGTGATGAGCGCATCTTTGAAAGAAGTCCTGAAAGGCAACCGCGATTACCGGCAGGACATCGAGGATCACACACCGCTGGGGCGCATCGCCCCGCCAACCGATCTGGCCGACACGGTACAGTTTCTGGCCTCGGAAGGGTCGGGGTTCATGACCGGTCAGGTGCTGACCCTTGACGGTGGCCGCACCCTTATCGACCCTGTCAGCGTGCCCGCGCACTAAGACTGTATATTAGGACACATCATGACCAATTCCCTTGAGACCGAAAAAGCCACGGCAGCGGCGTGGTTCCGCGACTTGCGCGACCAGATCGTCGCGGCGTTCGAGGGACTGGAAGACAGCCACGCAAGCGGCCCGATGTCTGACGCCCCGGCCGGACGGTTCGAGGTCAGCGATACCAAACGCCACGCCGATGATGGATCAGACGCCGGTGGCGGATTGATGAGCGTGATGCGCGGCGGGCGGGTGTTCGAAAAGGTCGGCGTCAACATTTCCCAAGTCTACGGCGTTCTGGGCGACCGCGCACAGGCGGCGATGGCCGCGCGCAAGGGCATCCCCGGCATGGCCGATGACCCGCGGTTCTGGGCGTCTGGTATTAGCCTTGTGGCG
>NVQY01000038.1 GCA_002400675.1 Paracoccaceae bacterium
CGCGGGATTCGCCTTCCACCTGTTCCTCGGTGAAGTTGTAGACGTCGGCGGGGAAGTGCCCGCAGAAAATAATCACGAACGCCCAGATGTTACGGATGATGTTGGCGACGAAGTTGGCGCCGGCCACCAGCAGGAACACGGTGAGCGGGGATTCCGGCACGAAGAAGGAGATCGGGATCGATACCAGCGCCGCCAGCCCCAGAATCGCCCAGAACCCCATCAACAGGTAATTGGTCGTGGCAATCAGTACGCCAAAGGTCTCTTGCGAGGGCCAGTTGTACTGCTGCATCAACGGTACGCGGGTGGCCTCGTCCTGAAACAGCGCCAGAACCCGTCTGCCTTCGGTCAGAAACCCGGCCAGCGCAAACCCCGGCACAAACACGGCAACGCCAACCAGCACGTTCCACCAGCGGTGCCACCATCTGGTGTTGCTCAGCCAGAAATGCAGCCCCAGACAACCATGCACCCAGACGATCAGCAACAGCAGCGCCTGCATGAAGCCATCCCACGTGCCCCACAAAAGAACGCTGATATAGCCAAATTCGTCATCGACGTCATACAGGGCGCTGGCCATCCGCGTATGCACGATATGTGCGGTCAGCAGCAGCGGAATGATCAGACCCATCGCGATCTGGATTGCCTCACCGATCGGCATTTTCAGGGTGCGCCGCCCGGCCAGTTTGCTGATCGACAGCCCCATATGCGCGAACAGGGCCGCGTATAGGATGATCCCTCCGAGGGTGCTGCGGGTTATCACCTCGCGCAACGCCTGGCCCTGTTCCATCAGGTCGGGCGAGATCAGGCCAAAGCCGATGTTGATGAAGTGAAACAGGACAAACGTGAACAGCACCAGCCCCGAGGCAATGCGAATTCTGGTTGGCCAACTGCCTCGCCAAAGGGCGCTCAAATATCTGATCCTTGTATGCGGTCTACTATTGTCTGGACTGTGGGGGGATGGCGCGGCACCGTCAACCATCCTTGCCATTACAATGGATCACGTCATCGGCCAAGGCTGTGAAGGTGCGGATTGGCGCAAGGTGCCTGGAACCGGTGCCCCGAACAAAACCAGATGACCAAGGTCCGGGCGGGTGCGCGCCGGGTACAGCATGCCTTGGGCGGCGATGCTGCGGGCGTTGTCGGAAATTTCCCACGTTGAGGCGCGATGGCCCATGGCGCGCTGGTCCTGCCAGACGACCGAGGTTGGCGGGGTTTGCGCGCTGGTATCAAGGCCGGTGCGCAGGTCAAGGATACCGGCGGCGGTTACGTGCAACGGCACGATCACTCTAGGAGGGTCATTATCCGTCAGATACCGCTGGATCGCCACGCCCGCGCCTTCGGCTGTCAGGGAGGTGTAGATCGCCGGTTGCCCGCCATGGTGAAACCGCCCCTCGGGTGCGCGGGCCGGGGACAGGGGGTCATCGGCAAACTCTGCAAACAGGATGCGCCAGACGATCCCGGAAAACGGCACCATGCCGGTCAGCTTGCCGGGGTTGTGTCGGTTTCGCCGTCGTCCTGCGCCGCCAGAAAGCGTTCCGTATCCAGCGCGGCCATGCAGCCCATTCCGGCGCTGGTCACGGCCTGACGATAGACGTGGTCGGTCAGATCACCGGCGGCGAAAACGCCCGGCACAGAGGTCTCTGTGGTGCCGGGCGTGACCTTTACATAGCCGCCCATATGGGTTTCCAGGCTGTCCTTGACCAACTCGCTTGCGGGCGCGTGGCCGATGGCGATGAACACGCCCTTGCAGGGGATTTCGGTGATCTCGCCGGTTTTCACATGTTTGACGCGCACGCCGGTCACCCCAAGCGGGTTTTCTGTGCCCACGACCTCTTGCAATGTGTGAAACCACAAGGGTTCGATCTTGGGGTTCTTCAGCAGGCGGTCTTCGAGGATTTTCTCAGACCGCAATTCGTCGCGCCGGTGGATCAGTGTGACCTTAGAGGCGAAATTGGTCAGGAACAGCGCCTCTTCCACGGCAGTATTGCCGCCGCCGATCACCACGATTTCCTGCCCGCGATAAAAGAACCCGTCGCAGGTGGCGCAGGCGGAGACGCCAAACCCTTTGAATTTCTCTTCCGAGGGCAGACCCAGCCATTTTGCCCGCGCGCCGGTGGCCAGAATGACCGCATCGGCGGTGTAGGTGGTGCCGCTGTCGCCCTTGGCGGTAAACGGCCGGCTGGACACGTCCAGATCGGTGATGATGTCACCGATGATTTCGCAGCCCATGGCCTTGGCGTGGTCCTGCATGCGGATCATCAGGTCGGGGCCTTGCACTTCGGAATCTCCGGGCCAGTTTTCGACCTCGGTGGTGGTGGTCAACTGGCCGCCCGGTTCGATCCCCTGCACCAAGATTGGCTCAAGCATTGCACGGCTGGCGTAGACTCCGGCAGTATAGCCCGCCGGGCCGGACCCGATGATCAGAACTTTGGTGTGACGTGTCTCGGCCATGATATCCCCAATCCTATGTGCAGGCACGATTGCCGTGCGGTTGGTCTTGCATATAACCGCCGTCACACCCGGCTTAAACCCCCGTTGTTGCCGCCTTGCGGGGGCGGGCCTGGCGGAAGGGTTGGGCATATTATTGCGCGGTGGCGAAATAATATTGCGCGCCCGCGCGGGGTTGATATAAGAAACGCAAATCTGGGAGAGCATTTCATGGTGGCAACACGGTTGGACCCGATAGATCGCAAGATCCTGTCGGAACTACAGGGCGACGGTCGCATGACCAACGTTGAACTGGCCCGCCGGGTCGGCATTTCCGCCCCGCCGTGCCTGCGCCGGGTAAGGTCGCTTGAGGAATCCGGGTTGATCCGGGGCTATCATGCCGATGTCAACGCCCGCGAACTGGGGTTCGAAGTACAGGTATTTGCCATGGTCGGGCTGGACAGTCAGGCCGAAAACGAACTGACCGCGTTCGAGGACCGGTGCCGCAGCTGGCCGCTGGTGCGCGAGTGTCACATGCTGAACGGCGAGGTCGATTTCATCCTGAAATGTGTGGCCCCCGACCTGAGCAGTTTTCAAAGCTTTCTGACCGGAGAGTTGCTAAGCACGCCCAATGTGGCCAGCGTCAAAACTTCGCTGGTGATCCGCGGGGCCAAGGGCGACCCCGGCGTGCCGTTCGATGTTCTGGAAGAGCGGCTAGGCCGGGACGCGTGAAACAGGGTACTGGTTAAACTGGCCGCGCCGCTCTTGAGGCCCGGGGTGGGCTTTGGTTATAGGGTGTCAGGCGCTCATGGCGTTAATCTGACCTTCGCCGGCGCGCGGAAAGGCAATTGGTCCGAAATCGGACAGCTGATCCACATGCGCAAACAGGTTCAGGTATAGCGAGCGCATGGCGTGGCTGATCATCCGCACCGCATTGGCACCGGGATGATAGGTTTCGAACTCTAGCCCGCCAACACGGATCGCGGCGTGGCGCGGCAGGCAGATGTGAAACAGCTCGACCGGGGTGGGCGGCGCGGTTTCGATCACATTCATACCATCGACGAATTCCTGCACCGGGGTCAGCATCTGCGCCCCGCCAACCAGTGCACGCAGGTGGTCGGGCGTGTTCAGCAACCGCGCCGACGGACCGGCCAGCACATAGGACATTGGCCGCTGCATACCAAAGGTATCGGGCATGATCCGCGTCAGACGAAGATTGCGCCCGGTTGGACCGGGGCGACCGGGTACAAGGGTGGTGCTGCCTTTCCAGAGGACGGTTTCCGACGTGCCATCGGTGGTGTTCACGCGGTCACCCGGCAGAATGTCTTCGATCGCGACGGGACCGTTTTCGGTTTCAACCAGCGAACCGCGGGAAAACGCACAGAACGCGTCTTCGAACAGCGGCAATGCCGGGGCCAGTTGGCGGGTTTGTGAAACGTTGCCATTGGCCAGCAGTGCGCTGATCTCATAGCGGCGAAGCTGTGGGCGTTTTTGTGACCGCCATGCGGCGGGATCCTGCAATACGGGGTCAGTATTTACAGCATGACGCGCGGCGCGCACCAGGGAATGGGGGATAGACATTTAATTCGGCCCTTTCAAAAGGGTCGCATCTGCGCTGGCCCCCACCAGCAGCAACAAATGGACACTGGTTTGGTGTACAACATTTGTAACTTTGCAATAATGTTCAAATATTGTTCGAATTGTCAAAGAATCCCCAACATTGGGACGCGCAGCGGGGGCAATCCCTGTCAGACAAGCGGATTTGTTTCCTGAATCGGGCATAATATCGCCATAATTGTTGAAAATGAGGCAAAAAGAAGAACCCGCCCTGACGGCTGCCAGGGCGGGTTTCCACTCAGCCGGTCATGGGCAGCGCCCGGCTGTGTTTCTCATCGCAAAGCGGCAGTCATTGCGGTGAGAGAATGGGGGTATCAGGCGGATTTCAACTCAAGCCGGCCCGCAGGGGATTTGCGGCTGGCAATGAAAGCGGCGCGGCGATTGCCACGGGCCCAGGGCATTTCCGTCTGGTTCTGACGTGCGGCTTCGATAACGGATTGAATAAAGCGTGCCTTGGGTTTCATGGTCGTGGTCTCCTGCCAGATGTGAAAGCGTTGGTATGTAACTTGCTTGGGACTACAATCGCTTTGCATTGGGGCACGGATTTGTCGGTGCAGGGGAATTTGCGCATTTTATTTGACGGCCCGGTCGTGAATTGAGGTCAGAGCGTCCAATAGTTTAAATCGTTATATTACAATGTGGTAAGTGGATGATTTGGCGAAATATTACGCCACGCCCGGTTGGAGAATGTCAGAATGTGGCAAAATTGGAGCGCAGCACCGACACAATTTAGCGCCACCGCCCGGTCTCAGAGGCGGATGGATGAAATAAGGCGGCCATAGTCGGCCTCTTTGGCATGGGTTGTGCGGCGATAGGAATAAAACCGGTCCGCGTCGTCATAGGTGCAATGGCGGGTCCATTCGGCGTGGCCGATCCCGGCGCGGCGCAACCGGTGCAGGCCAAAGCCCTGCAAGTCAAACAGCATCCGGTCGCCGGTCCCGTTGGCGAAAAACCGGGYGTTGTCGGGATCGTCGGCGATGAATTCGTCTAGGAACTCTGGCCCGACCTCGTAGGCCCGTTGCGAAATGGACGGGCCGATGACGGCTGTTGTGTCGGCGCGGTCGCCGCCCAAGGCCTCCATCGCGTTCAGAGTTGCCTCTAACACGCCGCCCATTGCCCCGCGCCATCCGGCGTGGGCGGCACCGATTACCCCGGCTTTGGCGTCGTGGAACAGCACCGGCTGGCAATCCGCCGTCAGCACCGACAGGGCAATCCCCGGTGTGGCCGTGACCATGGCATCGGCGCGGGCGCGGGTTTGAGGCGCGGCTGTCAGGGTGATGACATCCGCCGAATGCACCTGATGCAGGGTGACCAGTGCGGCGGGGTNCACCTGCATTGCGTCGGCCACACGAGCGCGGTTAAGATCGACAGCGGCGCGTTGGTCGGATGATCCGGGGCCACAGTTGAGACCTTTGAATATCCCCGACGATGCCCCACCCCGTCGGGTAAAGAACCCGTGGTGCGCGGGCGCAAGGCTGTCAGACGTGAGAATTTCCAGTGTCATGGGGCAAGTCCGGGTATCGGGGGCGCTGCGGGCGGGGTTAGCCCCAGCACTTTGAACAGGTTTCCCATTTCCCCGGCCTGCGTCAAGCGTCGATGCGCTGACGTGATATCCGCGCGCATCTGGTCTGACTGGCCTTTGGCAAGGGTTTGCGCGCGCGCCGTGATGCCCAACCGTTCGAGAAAAACGCCTTGTGTTGTCAAACGGCTATGGGCGCAGCCGTTCGCGCGGGCGACCCCGGCCAGGGCCTCAAAGTCCACGTGGGCGGTCAGGTCGGCCTGACCCGGATCGGCAAGAATATCGACCGTTTCATGCGCCCTGAGCGCCTGAAGCGTGTCTCCAAGTGATCGCCAGTCGCCATAATCGACGATCAACCCCGCCCCGCCATGTCTGGCGATTCGGCCCGCCAGCGCGGTTATCACCGGCGTCGCCGGGGTACAGATTTCGACCAGATCGCCATCTTTGGTGTCCGCCAGTCGATGCGTCAGCAGCGGTTGCGGTGCCGGCCCGGTCAAGCCAAGCGTCAGGGAGTCACCCTCTAGTCCCACGACCCGTTCGCGCCATCCTTGTCCGTCACGCTGAAACTGGCGAATGGGCAGGGCGTCAAAGAATTCGTTGGCGATGATGAACAATGGCTGATCGGGCAGGGCGGTTGCGTCGTCCAGCCAGTGCGGTGTGTGGTTGGCTAGTGTTTCGGCCTGTTTAGCACGCAGCTTTGGTGAGGCCTCGATCAGGTATATTTGCGCGGCGGCGTGAAAACCGGGGACCGCGCGTGTGGCGCGCAGGACATCCGCCATCAGCGTGCCGCGACCGGGGCCAAGTTCGGCCAGTGTAAAGGGCGACGGGCCCCCTTGATCAAGCCAGCTTTGGGCCAGACAAAGGCCGATCAATTCGCCAAACATCTGGCTGATCTCTGGTGCCGTGATGAAATCCCCCGCCGCGCCAAACGGGTCGCGGGTGGTGTAATAGCCCAAGGTCGGATGCAACAGGCAGTCGGCCATATAGTCGGACAGGCGCAACGGTCCGTCCAGCCGGATACGCCGGATGATCCGGTCGCGAAGGGTCAAGCCACCGCCTTGCGCCGTGCGGCCATGATCAGCCAGACGCCAAGGGCGATCATCGGCAGGGACAGAATCTGGCCCATGGTCAGGCCATAGCCGCCCATCTGAAACGCCAGCCCCAGCGGGTTGCCCGGCGACACGAACTGGGCATCAGGCTGACGGGCGAATTCGACAATGAACCGCGCGGCCCCGTAGCCGGTCAGGAACACGCCAACGGTCAGCCCCGGCAGTTTCAGCGCGCCGCGCCGGTAGACCAGCCAGAGTAGGAAAAGGCCGAGGATCGCGCCTTCGAGGGCGGCTTCGTAGAGTTGCGAGGGGTGGCGGGCGCATAGTCCCACCACGTCGGGGCAATCCTGCGCATATCTGCCCGGAAACGCCACGCCCCACGGCAGGGTGGTGGGGCGGCCCCACAGTTCGGCGTTGATGTAGTTGGCGATCCGGCCAAGCATCAGACCAAAGGGCACCGTATGGGAAATCAGGTCAGCGGTGCTGAGTTTGGGCAGGTTGTAGCGCAGCGCGTACATCCACGCGGCCATGACCACGCCCAGAAGGCCGCCATGGAACGACATTCCGCCTTCCCAGACTTTGAGGATATCGCCGGGGTTTTGCAGGTAGTAGCCCGGTTGGTAAAACAGCACAAAGCCGAGGCGCCCGCCGATGATCACGCCAAGGATGATCCATGTCAGCAGGTCTTCGATCTGGGTTGGGGTCATGGGGGCCGTGTTTTTTGGCCACAGGGATTTGCGGCGCACCGCCATCACGCCCAATCGCCAGGCGATCAGGATGCCGGCGATATAGGCCAGCGCGTACCAGCGCAGGGCGAACTCAAAGCCAAACAGGGTGATCGAGAAAATCTCGGGCGAGAGGTCGGGGAAACGGATCAATGCATTCATGCAGGTGCTAGTGCCGTTGACGATATGGCAAAGTCAACCTTGTCGCCGGGCGGTTCCCCGCCCATATAGGGGCAACGCGACACCGCCGCGACATCAAGGAGCAGTCTGATGCAGACACGCAATAAAATTCTGGACGACCTTTCGCAGCTTATGACCAACGCTATGGGCGTTGCTCAAGGGGCCAAGGGCGAGGCCGAAACCGCCATGAAAGGTCTGATGGACCGCTGGTTGGCTGATCGCGACTTTGTGACCAGAGAAGAGTTCGACGCGGTGCGCGCCATGGCACAAAAGGCCCGCGAAGAGAACGAAGCGCTGGCCGCGCGGCTGGTCGCCCTTGAGGGCAAGCCCAAGGCCAAGGGCAAGAAGTGATCCACAAGAAGTAGGAAAATGGAGGCGCTGACGCGCCGCTGGTATTTTCAGAATTTTGCCAGCGTGCCGCCGGGGCCTTGGTCGTGGGTTGGTTTTGTGTGCGTTGGGTTTGAGTATTTGGAACAAGAAGAAGCTGGAAGAGGGCTGTATTTAGGGGGGTGGAGGGCTTTACCCACAACTTATTGCAGTTATCCCCAATAATAGGGGTTGCCAGAGAGAGGCACACACACCACCATATCTGGTATGGGCACGGGGGTTCACCCCGGTCTGTAGAGCAGGCACCTAGCGCTTGGGGCGCTATCGGCCCCCACCGGCCCGAGTTGGCCCGCTAGATAAAAGTGAGGTGGTATCATGGCCCTGTCAGAGCAGTATCTGGAAGACGACATTCACCCGATCGACATTGTCGAGAATATCGCGG
The DNA here is from genome assembly GCA_002400675.1 of Paracoccaceae bacterium. Taxonomy (GTDB): domain Bacteria; phylum Pseudomonadota; class Alphaproteobacteria; order Rhodobacterales; family Rhodobacteraceae; genus NVQY01. The sequence goes on from NVQY01000038.1 coordinate 8,284, forward strand.
CACTTCACGACTGGGAATTCGACCGTATTGGCGATGATCAGATTGCGATGGCGGTAGAGGGGCAGTGGCGCACCTATTCCATCACCCTTGCGTGGTCGGGGTATGATGAGACTTTGCGCATGGTTTGCACCTTTGAGATGGAGCCGCCTGCGGACAAGGTTCCGGGGTTGTATGAGTTGATCAACGCGATGAACGATCAATGCTGGGCCGGGGCGTTCACCTATTGGGCTGAGCAGAAGTTGATGGTTTATCGCTATGGTCTGGTGTTGGCCGGGGGGCAGATTGCCAGCCCGGAGCAGGTCGACACGATGATCAATGCCGCCGTTATGAGCGCCGAGCGGTATTACCCGGCGATTCAGTTGCAGGTCTGGGGTGGGCGGACGACCAAGGACGCGATGCAGGTCGCCATTGCAGAGGCTTATGGCCGCGCGTAAAGCTATGTCCTGAACCATATCGGCGAGGGCTATTCATGGATGATTTGGGTGTTGTGGCGGACCGGGGGCTGGTTCTTTTAGGCTGCGGCAAGATGGGGTCGGCGATGCTGGCCGGGTGGCTGGATAGTGGGCTGCCTGTGGTGTCGGTCTGGGTGATTGACCCTAAGCCTTCGGACTGGGTGAGCGGGCTTGGGGTTCATGTAAACGAGGGTTTGCCGGATCGTCCGGGAATCGTTCTGGTGGCGGTCAAGCCGCAGATGATGGGCGACGCTTTGCCGTCTTTGGTGGCGCTGGGCGGGGGCGGGACGTTGTTTGTGTCCGTGGCCGCAGGCACGTCGATTGCGACTTTTGAAGCGGTGTTGGGGGCGGGCACGCCGATTGTGCGGGCCATGCCCAATACGCCTGCCGCGATTGGGCAGGGGATCACCGCGCTGATCGGCAATGCTGCGGCCAGTGCCAGTGATGTGGATTTGGCCGAGGTTCTGCTGTCGGCCGTTGGGCAGGTGGTTCGGTTGCAGAGCGAGGCGCAGATGGATGCGGTGACCGGGGTCAGCGGGTCGGGTCCGGCCTATGTGTTTCATTTGATCGAAACGCTGGCGGCGGCGGGGGTGGCGCAGGGGTTGCCCTCTGGGTTAGCGATGCAACTGGCCAAGGCGACCGTGGCCGGGGCGGGGGCGCTGGCGATGAGTTCGAAAGAGGATCCGGCGCAGTTGCGGGTCAATGTGACCAGTCCCAATGGCACCACGCAGGCCGCGTTGGAGGTGTTGATGGACAAGGATGACGGGTTTCCCGCCCTGTTGCGTCGCGCGGTGGCGGCGGCGGCGGGCAGATCAAAGGAACTGGCCAATGGCTGAGATAACGTTTGACGATTTTCTGAAGGTGGATATTCGCGTGGGAGAAGTGGTCCGTGCAGAGGCTTATCCAGAGGCGCGCAAGCCGGCGATCAAGCTATGGATCGATTTTGGCGGCGAGATCGGCGAGAGGAAATCTTCGGCGCAGATCACCGCGCATTATCAGCCTGAACAGTTGGTCGGGAAACAGGTGATGGCGGTGGTGAATTTCCCGCCACGCCAGATTGGCACGTTCATGTCAGAGGTTCTGGTGCTGGGGTTGCCGGACCCATCCGGGGAAATCGTGTTGATTGGTCCCGATGGGCCGATTGCCAATGGCGGGCGGATGCATTGATGCGGCTGTTGATTTCAAGGCCGATGCCAGAGGCGGTCGTGGCGCGGGCCAAGGCGGAATTTGACACTGAAATCAGGGCGATGAACACGCCGCTGACACCGGATGAGATGCTGCGCGCGTTGCGAGATTTTGACGCGGTGGTGCCGACGCTGGGGGATCAGTTTTCGGCGGATGTGTTCGGGCAGGTCGATGCGCCGCGCTGTCGGTTGCTGGCCAATTTCGGGGTTGGGTTCAATCATATCGACACGGCGGCGGCAAAAGCCAGTGGCGTGAAGGTCAGCAATACGCCGGGGGCTGTGACGGATGCCACGGCGGATATCGGCATGACGCTGATTCTGATGAGCGCGCGGCGCGCCGGGCAAGGCGAGCGGTTGGTGCGCGCAGGCAAGTGGGCCGGGTGGCATCCGACGCAGATGCTTGGGCTGCATGTGACCGGGAAAACGGTTGGGATCGTTGGCATGGGGCGCATTGGTCAGGCCGTGGCGCGGCGCTGTCATTTTGGGTTTGGTATGCAGGTTCGGTATTTCAGCCGGTCACGCAAGCGGCTGGAGTTTCCGGCGATTGCGATGGACAGCCTGACGGAATTGGCCGGAAAGGTGGATGTGTTGGTGGTGTGCGTGCCGGGGTCGCCGCTGACGCATCATTTGATCGGTGACGCGGTGTTTCGGGCAATGCGCCCGACCGGCCATCTGATTAATATTGCGCGCGGGGATATTGTCGACGAGGGCGCACTGATTGCAGCGCTTGAGGCCGGGGAAATCGCCGGGGCGGGTTTGGATGTTTACGAGTTTGAACCAGAGGTGCCGTTGGCATTGCGGCAGATGGAGCAGGTGACGTTGTTGCCGCATCTGGGCACCGCAGCACTTGATGTGCGCGAATCGATGGGGAACATGGCGCTGGATAATGTTGCGGCTTTTGCCAAAGGGAAAGCGTTGCCAAACGCGGTTTAAGGCGCTGGGTCAGGGTTGGGCCGGGCGGTCGCCCATTGCTTCGCGCCAATGACGGCGGCACAGGGAAACATAGGTCTCATTGCCGCCGATCTGTACTTGCGCGCCTTCGCGGATCGGCTGGCCACTCTGGTCCTGTCGGATCACCATGGTTGCCTTGCGCCCACAGCGGCAAATCGTGCGCACTTCGCGCATTTCATCGGCCAGCGCCAACAGGGCGGCTGACCCGGGAAACAGCTCTCCGCGAAAGTCGACGCGCAGGCCGTAACACAGCACCGGCAGGTTCAGATCGTCCACCACGCGGGCCAATTGCCAGACCTGGGCCTGTTGCAGAAATTGTGCCTCGTCGACAAAGATGCAGGCCACCGGCCCCTGTTCAAGGCGCGTGGTGATCATGGCAAACAGGTCATCATCGCCGGCAAAGGTGTCTGCCTCGGAGCCGATGCCGATCCGTGAGGCGATGCGCCCGGTTCCGGCCCGCCCGTCAACCCGCGAGGTTAGCAAATAGGTGTTCATGCCATGTTCGCGGTAATTATGCGACGCCTGCAATAGAACGGTCGATTTGCCGGCGTTCATGGTCGAGTAGTTGAAAAAGAGTTTGGCCATGGCGCGGTTTAGGCGCTGAGGCAGGGGCGGGCAACCAGTTTTCGCCGCGCGCGGGGGCTGGAATTCAAAGTGCCGCCACCATGTCTGCGCAAAATCCGGGACGGAACAGCCCTTGGGGATGGATAGCGTGCAGATAACCGGTGACGGCACCTATGGGTCGGCGGATGGCCTAAGCCAGGGAAAAATATTCGTATCCCCCAAACCATTCTTGAAGTGGCGCGAAATAGCGCCGGTACTCTTTAAAACCCTCGAAATACCTGAGGGATAGCGTATCAATGACATTTATATTAGAAGGCATTAATGGGAAAATGTCTGGGCCGTTCCCCGTAAAGAGATGAACGGGCCTTAAGGAACTACCGGGAAGTACAATATGGCCGAAATTTGCGGGTATTTGAAAAAGCACACCGAAGCGTTGGTAAAGGATGTGGGGATCGAGGCCGCCTGTCAGGCGACGGGAAAATCCAAGGCCACGCTGGGGCGGTATTACTCTGATCATGCCGAACATAAGGACCGGTTCATGCCCGTTGATGCGGTTGCCAAGCTGGAAGAGATTTCGTCTTATCCGCATGTGACCAGTGCGCTGGCCGAGTTGAAGAGTATCACGCTGTCTTATGACGAACGCAAACCGAACGCGCCCAATACTGGCGGGGTCAATGCGGATGTGATYGCMCTNTMGNCAGCGGTTTGCSATGYTGATGGGCGAATATCAGSWGGCSATGGAAGACGGGATCATCACCATGAACGAGGCCAAACGCCTGTTGCGCGAAACCTCGCAGTTGCAACAGGTGCTGATCGACATGAAACTGCATCTGGAAGAAGAAGGCACGACGTAAACACGGCCCGCTTACAGCGGCRACGCTAAAGAAAATTCGCCGAATTTTCTTGCGGGTGCGTTTGGGTGCCGCGTTGCGGGTTTTCAGCCCATGTGTCAGCCCATTTGACGGCGGACAATGACTGACCCGACCGAATACCCGGCCCCGAACGAACAGATCAGGCCGTAGTCCTGCGCCTCCAGGTCATCAGAATACTTGGCAAACGTGATGATCGACCCGGCCGAGGACGTATTGGCATAATCTTGCAGGATGTTTGGTTGCTCGCCCGGTTCCGGCACCCGCCCCAGCACTTTTTTGCCGATAAAGTCGTTCATCGCCTTGTTGGCCTGATGCAGCCACAGCCGTTTCAGGTCGCCGCTGCTTATGCCTTCGGATTGCATGTGGTCGGCGATGTGTCTGGCGACCAGCGGCAGCACCTCTTTGAACACTTTGCGCCCGTTTTGCATGAACTGCATGTCGCGCCGGTCCTTGACCTTATCCGGGCGCGAGCGGCGCAAGAAGCCGTTGTTGTTGCGGATGTTGTTGGAAAATACCGTGGCACAGCGGGTCGAGATGATTTCAAAACACGGGCCGGTTGCATCTTCTTGTCGCTCTATCAGGGTGGCCGTGGCCACATCGCCAAAGATGAAATGGCAATCGCGGTCGCGCCATTCCAGATGGGCACTGCAAATCTCGGGGTTGATCACCAAAGCGGATCGGATCGACCCGGACCGGATCATATCGGTCGCCGCCTGAATGCCGAAGGTGGCGGATGAGCAGGCGACATTCATGTCAAAGGCAAAGCCGTCGATGCCCAGCAATTCCTGAATTTCGATTGCCACCGCCGGATAGGCGCGCTCCATGTTCGACGCGGCACATATGACCGCATCCACGTCGCCCGCCGTCTTGCCCGCCTGCGCAAGCGCCTGTTGCGCCGCATCGACGCCCATTTCGGCCATCAACGACGGTTCATCGTCCGTGCGCTGGCGCAACAACGGATGCATCACCGATGGGTCAAGGATACCGGATTTGTCGATAACGTGCCGGCGCTCGATCCCTGAGGCTCTGACGATGAACTCTTCGGACGAATGCTCCATCGCCACCTGATCGCCCGCCGCAATCGCGCCGGCGTTTTCTGCGTTGAACTTGTCGGCGTAGGCGTTGAAAGTTGCCACCAATTCGGCGTTGGTGATGGTTTGCTCGGGGGTAAATACCCCGGTGCCTGTAATGGCGGCGCTATGGCTCACGATTGATCCCCCGGCGTTTGCGTGTCTGCTGACGCTATCTGGCAGCGACAGTGCGGGCAAGGGTCGACGGTGGCCGGTCCCCGGATTAGCCGAATTCGCATAGAAAAAGCGCCGGCATCAGGCGCGTTTTGCAGGGATCAGGGAGGGAACCCGTGCAAAACGTGCCGACGCCGGCGCTGATTTCAGAACTTCCTGATCTGGCCCGAAGGCCTGTGTAAATCAGCGAAAGTTCCGGTTGTGTGCGATCAGGTCGATGTCGCCGCGCACCAGTCCGATGTCTTCCAACTCGCGGTTGGACAGGCGGTTCAGGGCGTTACGGGTGACGCGGGCATCGTTCCATGTGGAAACAGAGCCAAACATCGAGGTGAAAGTCGAACCGATACGGCCAGCAAGAGAGAGAGAGCCGAAGGGTGTGCGGGTGGTGTCAAGAGCAGCCATATCCATGTTCCTTTTACTTGGTTGCGTTGATTGTTTCGTTGTCGATGAACGGCAGATAGGGGCTCGGATTTACGCTCGCAAGTCGCAGAAAACGCATGGTTCATATGCAATGGTTGCATAGGTCGAAATTCTGAAATCTTACTGTAATACTTGTGAAAATATCGCCCCCAATGGGTCGTTTCTGCATCGCGGCATGTCGGGAAACGCCTGCGTGTCAGATTTGCGACATCAAGGATGCCGCTTTTGGAATAGGTCAAAATGTTTGGATAATGTTCGCGTTTCGTGCTAGTGCGTCACAAAAGCAACAATAACGGGCAGGGCCGGGCGGAACATGCGGATTTTAGGCATAGATCCGGGGTTGAGAAACCTTGGGTGGGGCGTGATCGAATCAAATGGCAGCCGGCTAAGCCATGTGGCGAACGGCACATGCAAGTCTTCTGGCGAAGATCTGGGCGTGCGGTTGCTGTCGTTGCATACGCAGTTGATGGAGGTTCTGGCGCTTTATCTGCCGGATCAGGCCGCAATCGAGCAGACATTTGTCAACAAGGATGGGGCCGGGACGTTGAAACTGGGGCAGGCACGCGGCGTGGCGATGCTGGCGGCGGCGCAGGCCGGGTTGCCAATTGGCGAATACGCGCCCAACCGGGTGAAAAAGACCGTTGTCGGGGTTGGCCACGCCGACAAGCGGCAGGTGATGCATATGGTGCGTCTGCAATTGCCTGGCTGTGATCCGGCGGGGCCGGACGCGGCGGACGCGCTGGCGATTGCCATTTGTCACGCCCATTACGGTGGGGTCGCCGGGCCGGAATTGCGCGAGGTACGCGCATGATCGGGCGGTTGTCGGGGCGGCTGGATTACCGCAGCAGCGATCACATCCTGATTGATGTGCGCGGGGTCGGCTATATTGTTTATTGTTCTGAGCGCACGCTGGCCGCGTTGCCGGGGGTGGGCGAGGCGGTGTCGCTGTATACCGATATGTTGGTGCGCGAAGATCTGTTGCAGTTGTTCGGGTTTCTGTCGCTGGTGGAAAAGGAATGGCACCGGTTGCTGACCTCGGTACAAGGCGTCGGGGCCAAGGTGTCGCTGGCCATTCTGGGCACGCTGGGACCGGATGGGGTTGGCCGGGCAATTACGCTGGGCGATTGGAACACGGTCAAGGCGGCGCGCGGGGTTGGACCAAAGTTGGCGCAGCGGATCGTGCTGGATCTCAAGGACAAAGCCCCCGGTGTCATGGCGATGGGCGGCACGGTGACTGACGCGATGGAGGGCGCGGTGATCGAGGCGGATTCGGGGCCTGTGCCTGCGCCTGTGGCGGCCCCGCAGAACGCGGGCGCGCAGGCGGGGGCATTGTCGGCGCTATCCAATCTGGGCTATGCCCCGGCAGAAGCGGCGGCGGCTGTGGCCGAGGCGGCAGGCAACGCTCCGGATGCGGGCGAGGCCGGGCTGATCCGGGCGGCGTTGAAATTGCTGGCCCCAAAGGGGTAGCGCAGGAGAGTGTGAATGACCGGGGTTGATCCCACATTGCGGCCGGAACCCTTGCCCGAGGATTCGGATCGCGCGTTGCGGCCACAGGCGCTGTCCGAGTTCATCGGTCAGGCCGAGGTGCGCGCGAATTTGCGGGTGTTCATTCAATCGGCCCGCCAGCGTGGCGAGGCGATGGATCATACGTTGTTTCACGGTCCCCCCGGTTTGGGCAAAACCACGCTGGCGCAGATCATGGCGCGTGAGTTGGGGGTGAATTTCCGCATGACAAGCGGGCCGGTTCTGGCACGCGCCGGCGATCTGGCGGCGATCCTGACCAATCTGGAAGCGCGCGATGTGTTGTTCATCGACGAGATTCACCGGCTTAATCCGGCGGTCGAAGAGGTGCTGTACCCTGCGCTTGAAGATTTCGAGCTTGATCTGGTGATTGGCGAAGGCCCCGCCGCGCGCACCGTGCGGATTGAGTTGCAGCCCTTTACGCTGGTGGGGGCGACGACTCGTATGGGGTTGCTGACCACGCCGTTGCGCGACCGATTTGGCATTCCCACACGGTTGCAGTTCTACACGGTGGACGAGTTGCACGAGATCGTCACGCGCAATGCCCGTCTGATGGGCATTCCCATAGACGCGCCCGGTGCGCGCGAAATCGCCAGGCGCGCCCGGGGAACGCCGCGTATTGCCGGGCGTTTGCTGCGCCGGGTGGTGGATTTTGCCGTGGTCGAGGGCGACGGCACGATTTCGCGGGAATTGGCGGATAGCTCGCTCACCCGGTTGGGGGTGGATCATCTGGGGCTGGACGGGGCGGACCGGCGGTATCTGCGGCTAATCGCCGAGAATTATGCCGGGGGGCCGGTTGGCATTGAAACGCTGTCGGCGGCGCTGAGTGAGGCAAGGGATGCGTTGGAAGAGGTGATTGAGCCATTCTTGTTGCAACAGGGGTTGATCCAGCGCACGCCGCGCGGGCGGATGTTGGCGCATAAGGCGTGGACGCATCTGGGGATGGCGGCACCCAAACGGGACGATTTGTTTGAGTGATGGTGGGTTGGTGAGATTCAAAGCCTCCCCTTACGGTGGCATAGCCACCTGTCGGGCAGTGGGACGGGAGTATTTATGACAAGAAGAAGAGGTTTACGTGACGCCTGAAGATGTAGAAAAGTTGTTTAGTCGAGCTGGGGGCGCGTATGTTTTTGCCCGCTGGGGGCGGGGGATTGCGCCTGTGGTTTTTGGTGTTGAGGAAGAGACGCTTTCGGTGGTGAAAGGCGCGTTTGAAGCCGTTTGCACGTTGGCCGGGCACGCGATGGATGACGTTGATCCCGAGCTTGGCAGCAACTGCATGATGTTCTTTTTCCGGGAATGGGATGAGTTGCTGGAGGTGCCGGATCTGGACCGGCTGGTGCCGGATCTGGCGGCACTGGTGGGTCGGTTGCAGGGGGCCGGGGCCAGTCAGTAT
>NVQY01000039.1 GCA_002400675.1 Paracoccaceae bacterium
GAGCCAGTTCAGCACCGTGACCACCGCGACGATATACAACGGCAGGCCAACCAGAAGGATCACCAGCGACCAGCGGCGCCGCGCCTTGTAGCTCAGTTTCGACTTGCCCGCCATCAGTCGGCAAACGGGTCAGTGACAAGGATCGTGTCGTCGCGTTCCGGCGAGGTCGACAAAAGAGCGACCGGGCAGTCGATCAACTCTTCGACCCGGCGCACGTATTTGATCGCCTCGGCCGGCAAATCGGCCCAGCTGCGCGCGCCTTCGGTGGAATCGTTCCAGCCCGGCATTTCCTCAAAGATCGGTGTGCAGCGCGCCTGTTGGTCGGCCGCCGTGGGCAGGTAATCCAGTCGCTTGCCGTCCAGATCGTAAGCCACACAGATTTTCAGCGTCTCGAACCCGTCCAGCACGTCCAGCTTGGTCAGGGCGATGCCGTTCACGCCGCTGGTGGCGCAGGTCTGGCGTACAAGGACCGCATCGAACCAGCCACAGCGGCGTTTGCGCCCGGTGTTGGTGCCAAATTCATGGCCCCGCTCGCCCAGCCGCTGACCGTCGTCGTCGTCCAGTTCCGCCGGAAACGGACCCTCGCCAACGCGGGTGGTATAGGCTTTGACGATGCCCAGAACAAAGTCGATCGCCCCGGGGCCAAGGCCCACACCGGTCGCCGCCTGCCCCGCGATCACATTGGACGAGGTGACAAACGGGTAGGTGCCAAAATCAATGTCCAGCAACGCGCCTTGCGCGCCCTCGAACAGGATACGTTTGCCGGCTTTCCTCTTTTCGTTCAGCACCTTCCACACCGGAGCCGCGTATTGCAGGATCTCCGGGGCAATTGCGCGCAGGCTGGCAATCAGCGCGTCGCGGTCCACCGGCTCCATGCCCAGCCCCCGGCGCAGCGCGTCGTGATGCACAAGGGCGCGATCCACCCGCAGTTCCAACGTGGCGATGTCGGCCAGATCGGCCACCCGGACGGCGCGCCGCCCTACTTTATCCTCGTAGGCGGGGCCGATACCGCGCCCTGTGGTGCCGATCTTGGCCACCGAATTCTGCGCCTCGCGGGCGCGGTCCAATTCGCCGTGGATTGGCAGGATCAACGGGGTGTTTTCGGCGATCATCAGCGTCTCGGGGGAGACTGTGACGCCTTGCGCCCGAATGCCGGCGATTTCCTTGACCAGATGCCACGGGTCCAGAACCACGCCGTTGCCAATCACGCTTAACTTGCCACCGCGCACGATGCCCGATGGCAACGCGGCCAGCTTGAACACTTCGCCGTCGATGACCAGCGTGTGACCGGCGTTATGCCCGCCCTGAAATCGTGCAATCACATCGGCCCGCTCTGAAAGCCAGTCGACGATCTTGCCTTTACCTTCGTCACCCCATTGGGCGCCGACAACCACGACATTGGCCATATCCGGTCCTTTGTTTTGTACGCTAGAAAACCCGCGCCCGTATAGCCGGGTGTGACGTCGTGCGAAACCCAAATAAAACCGGTGCGCGAGGGCGCGCCGACTAAACATGCCCCGGTATTGCCCGGCATCGACCGGCAATCCAGTCACATTTGCGACAGATACTTGCGATTCCGGTTGATTTTATTGGCACATATCACCGCTATCGGTACTCTCACCGCAATCAGATCAATTTTGTTCGAACAAGGATTTCAGTATGATTAACCGACGCCAGCTATTGATAACCGGCCTTGCTGCCGGGTCCGTGGGGCTTGCCGCGCCCGCGATCGCGCATAAAAAGGGTGCGACCTATACGCTGCCCGAAGAATTCATGCCACGCGAAGTCACGCTGGAAACCGACCTGCCGCCAAACGAAGTCCATGTGGACCCGAACCAGTACGCCCTGTTCTGGACCAAGCCAAACAACAAGGCGATGCGCTATTCGGTGGGGATTGGCCGGGGCAACCTGTATCACCCCGGCGTGTTCCATGTGGGGGCCAAACAGGAATGGCCCAAATGGATTCCGACCCCGGCAATGATCAGACGGTCGCCCAACAGCTATAAGAATTTCGTCAAGGGTGCGGTTTACGAGAACGGCCAGCCCGGCGGGATCAGCAACCCGCTTGGCGCGCGCGCGCTGTATCTTTATTCATCCACGGGCAAGGATACGTACCTGCGCATTCACGGCACCAATGATCCGCGCACCATCGGCATTCCGGTGTCCAACGGCTGCGCCCGCCTGATCAACCCGCAGGTGGAAGAACTATATGCGCTGGTGCCGATGAATACCCGCGTGGTTCTGTATGAAAAAGCCGGGGCCGGTCCGGCACATGCCACCATTCCCAATACCGGGTTTGACGAAAACTCCTGATCGCCGGACCCGGTATTGAGGGACCTTTGACAGGCCGGCAATTTGCGTTGCCGGCCTGTAACGTGCACGGCCTGCGTGCGTTCCGTCTTAGAGGGCTGGACAGCGGCGATTCTTTGCGCGATTCTTACCCAAAAAATTGGGCGGATCGGATATGGGCTTGTTCCTGCGTTGGTTGTTTGCATTTGGATTGCTGACAGCGACCTATAATCCAACGGAATGGAACTATGTGCGCTGGTCCCTGGCCAATTATGACACACGCCTGTCGATTGCCGTGTTGCTGGGATTGTTGCTGACGATTGGCTACATCATCTATCTGCGCGCCACCCTGCGGTCGATCGGCGGGTTCGGGGTATTTTTGATCCTGTCGGTGGTCGCTGCCCTGTTGTGGGTGCTTAGCGATCTGGGCCTGCTTGAACTGGGCAACGAGGACGTCAACGTCTGGCTGGGAATTCTGGCGCTGTCCGTGGTTCTTGGCATCGGGCTGGGCTGGAGCCACGTGCGCCGTGCGCTGACCGGGCAGGCCGATGTGGACGATTACGACGACGAATAGGCGCCGGCTTGCGATATCTCGGAGCGGTGCGCCGAGACAGCACATTTCCCCCGGCAGTTGATTTTGAGACCCGTTTGGCGGATAGTTGCGACGGTTCTATTTCGCACAACCCACCCGGCTGAAGCGACCAACCCAGCTGAATATCTGTGGTGAATCCAGAACATTTCGATTTCAGGGGATAATCATGGCCAGTTTTACCATCACCGGAACCACCACTACCGCTCAGGTTCTTTCAAGCTCCCAGACCGGTTTCATCGGCGTGAACGGCGCGCTCGTCGTCAGCACAGCCGACGCCATTTCTGGCACCGGGGTCAATTCTTTGACCGTCCTCGGCGCGCTGGTCAATCAAAGCTTTTTCACCTCACGCTCGGCCTATGATTTTTCCGGATCCAGTGCCACGGTGCTGGTCGGGGCCAGCGGCAATATCAGCTCGCAGGCGCATGCGATCTTTGGCCGCCCGACAGCACAGATGTTTGTGACAAATGACGGGGTGATATCGGCGGATGAAACGGCTCTGGACATCGTCAGCGGTGACACAGGTGCGACCATCGGGGTTATCAACAACGGCATGATCACTGGGCTGGCGACCGGCATGACGCTAAGGTCGGGTGCCCAATCCACGGTCATTATCAATACCGGAACCATCAATGGGACCGGCAACGCAATCGTCACGGGTAGCTTGTTTACCACCACAGATACCGGCACGGCGACACTGGTGAACAGCGGGACAATCATTGGCGGCACCGGCAGTGCCTATGTCGGCCGGGTCGGGATTGATGACATTACCAATTCAGGGTTCATATCGGGCAATATCAGTCTGTTCGACGGTGATGATACCTATGACGGCTCCCTTGGCTCAGTTTCCGGGGTGGTGTCGGGCGGGGCGGGGGCCGACACGCTGATCGGCGGCGCAGGCACCGACGAACTGGCAGGTGGCTTAGATAATGACACCATAAAAGGTGGTGGCGGCGATGACATTCTAAGCGGCGACGACGGCGACGACACGATCAAGGCCGGGTCCGGCGACGACATTGTTTCAGGTGGTATTGGCAATGACCTGATGCATGGCGGGGCCGGGGACGATAACCTCAAAGGCGACGGCGGCAACGACAGGATATTCGCCGGTGCGGGGGATGACGTGATCAACGGCGGCGGTGGCAAGGACAAAATGTACGGCAAAGCCGGTAATGACGTTCTGTCCGGCGGGAGTGGACAGGATACCCTGTACGGGCAGATTGGCGACGATCTTGTAAACGGCAATGGCGGCAACGACCAACTACGCGGCGGCAAGGGTGATGATGTGCTGAATGGCGGCAGCGGCAATGATATATTCATCTTTTTCAGCGGTGGTGGTGATGACATCATCGAAGATTTCAATGCCACCAATAACAACGAAAAGATTGACCTGAGCGGGGTTACGGCAATCAGCAATATTGCTCAGTTGAACGCGGCGGCCTCTCAGGTGGGCACAGATGTGTTGATCAAAACCGGTGGCGGCAATTCGATCCTGTTGACCGGAGTTGATCTGACCGATCTGGGCAATGGCGACTTCATCTTCTGAAGGTCGCGTGTCAGAGCCGCACGGGATCCCCGTGCGGGGTCCTCAGATAGGCCGCCTCCCACGCTGCGCGGGTCTGTTCGACCTGATCCGGGGGGGCCTGCCCCTGATCGGCCAGCAAGGCCTCTAGGGTTTCCAGCCACGCGGTAAAGTAGTCGTCGCCGCCGTCGAGATCCTTGTTCAGCCCATGCGCCGCCAGAGTCGTTGAAAACCGCGCCACCCAGTCTTTCCAGTTGAAATGCCCGGTTTCATTCAGATGCACCGTCAGGGCAAACACCTGCGCGTGCCATGGCTCGGAAAACACTGGTTCCGGGGCGTCGGTTTCTGGGGCGTCGGTCATGCCGGCTCCAGATATGATTGCCACAGGTCAAGCGTTACCTCGTCGCGGGGATGTTCGGGCGCGGCCCACAATTCAGCCGCCGCAAACGCAACAGTATAAAGAGGTTCCGGGGCCTCGCCCAGATGATGCGCGTTGCTGTCGGGCAGCACATGGGCACCGTGCAGCAGGGCAATCCGTCCGGTCGCCCCGGCGGCATATTGCGGCAATCGGGTGTGGCCACCGTTCACCAGCCGGTTTGCCGCCGGGCGCATGGTGCGCACCTGTTGGCCGACCTTGAATACCGGGGCGATGTCGCTGTCGCGCGAAGCAGGCCCGCCCTTTGCCAGTATCTGCGCCATTGCGTCGGCTGTTACGGTCGCAGGCCCCTCCGACACGTCCGCCGCCTGTCCGGCGCGCAATTCCTCGCGCGTGACCTGCCCGGTTTCCACCAGCAGATCAGCAAGGGCGGCAATCCATTTCTCGTAATAGCTGAACGTTGTGTAATCGAACGGCGACAGCTTTTCGCGCGCATGGCGCCCGATGTCGATGTTCCACTTGCCCAAGCCCCCCGCCGCGACCGTCAGCGAAAGGGCGCCCCGGTGCCAATCCTCTTTGAACGGCACGGTTCCCTGAGGTTCCGGTATAACCGCCCCATCGCCAAACCGCCCGCCCATGTCATGTACGCGGGTCATATCGCCGGTTCCCGCGCCAGCCCGGTGCCAATCATGCTGTCGCGCGTCACCAGCCCGGCCAGATCGTCCACCGACATGTCGTCAGTTCCGGCGGGGCGCATCGGCAACACCAGATAGCGAATCTCGGCGGTCGAATCCCAGACCCTGACGGCCGTTTCCGGGGGCAAGGTCACGCCAAAATCGGCCAGCACCTTGCGGGGTTCACGCACTGCACGCGCCCGGTAGGCGTCGGATTTATACCAGCCCGGCGGGATGCCCAGAAGGGGCCACGGGTAACAACTGCATAAGGTGCAAACCACCATGTTGTGTTGGTCCGCGGTGTTTTCCACCACGACCATATGCTCGCCCTGCCGGCCAAAATAGCCCAGATCGGCCACTACGGACGTGGCATCCGCCAGCAATGCGGCGCGAAATCCCGGATCGCTCCAGGCGCGGGCGACCACGGCGGCGCCGTTTTTGGGGCCGATGCGGTTTTGGTAGGTGTCGATGATCTCGTCCAGCGCGTCGGGTGCAATCAGCCCCTTGCCGGTCAGGATGGTTTCCAATGCCCGCACCCGCAATGCCGGATCGGGCGGCAACAGGGCATGGGCGTGATCGTGATCTGAATGGTCATGTGGCATGGGGTGAACCTTGCGCTATGTCGCCTCCGATTGTCTAGGGTCAACATCCTCCCTTGCCCCTGCGGGCAAACACGCCTACATACCCGGCGAATACACGAAATTGCCGCAGGTCTTCATGGAAAACGTCGTTCTTATCGTTCATCTTATTCTGGCTCTTGGCCTGATCGCCGTTGTGTTGCTGCAACGCTCCGAAGGCGGTGGTCTGGGGATGGGCGGCGGTGGCGGTGGGGCCATGACCGGTCGCGCGGCGGCTACGGCGCTGGGCAAACTGACCTGGGTTCTGGCCACGGCATTCATCATCACGTCGATTACCCTAACGATTCTGGCCGCTGAAAAGGCCGCCGGTACGTCAGTGATCGACCGGTTGGGCACCTCGGCCCCGGCTACCCCAGAGACCACGACACCCGATTCCCCCTTGGGGAGCGACCTTTTGCCACCCGCACAAGGCGACAACGCACCGCTGGTGCCAAAGGCCGACTAAGCCACCAGACCTTGACCCACTAAAAGGAGCCGCAACATCATCTTGCGGTTCCCTTGCGCAGTCCGCGCGAATCCTTTATATGCAAAGTCCCGTGAGGGGCGGTTAATTTGATCGCTCCGGGCACCTGAAATCTGGCTTTTCACGGGAGGCTGCCGACTACATGGCGCGATATATCTTCATTACCGGCGGCGTTGTCTCTTCTTTGGGCAAAGGGCTGGCTTCGGCTGCACTGGGATCCTTGTTGCAGGCACGCGGGTTCTCAGTGCGTCTGCGCAAGCTTGACCCGTATCTGAACGTCGACCCCGGCACCATGAGCCCGTTTGAGCATGGCGAAGTGTTCGTCACAGACGACGGCGCGGAAACCGATCTGGACCTAGGCCATTACGAACGTTTTACCGGCGTGGCCGCGCGCAAGACGGATTCGGTGTCCTCGGGGCGGATTTATTCCACCGTTCTGGAAAAGGAACGACGCGGCGACTATCTGGGCAAAACCATTCAGGTGATCCCGCATGTGACCAACGAAATCAAAGACTTTCTGGCGATTGGCGAGGATGAGGTCGATTTCATGCTCTGCGAGATCGGCGGCACCGTCGGCGACATCGAAGGCCTGCCGTTCTTTGAGGCAATCCGCCAGTTTTCCCAGGATCGCGCCCGTGGCCAGTGTATTTTCATGCACCTGACCCTGCTGCCCTACATCAAGGCCGCAGGTGAGTTGAAGACCAAGCCGACCCAACACTCGGTCAAGGAATTGCGCAGCATCGGCCTGGCGCCGGACATCCTTGTGTGCCGGTCAGAACACCCGATCCCGCAAAAAGAGCGCGACAAGCTGGCGCTGTTCTGCAATGTGCGCCCCGGTGACGTGATCGCCGCCTATGACCTGAAATCCATCTACGAAGCCCCGCTTGTCTATCACCACGCCGGTCTTGATCAGGCGGTTCTGGATGCGTTCAGCATCACCCCCGCCCCCAAGCCAAATCTTGATCGCTGGGAAGACGTGGCCGACCGGATCTACAATCCCGAAGGCGAGGTAAAGGTGGCCATCGTCGGCAAATACACCCAGCTTGAGGATGCCTATAAGTCGATCGCAGAAGCGCTGACCCACGGTGGCATGGCCAACCGCGTGAAGGTTAAAATCGAATGGGTCGACGCCGAGATTTTTGATTCCAAAGACCCGGCCCCTTATTTGGAAGGCTTCCACGCCATCCTCGTGCCCGGCGGCTTTGGCGAACGCGGCACCGAAGGCAAGATCAAGGCGGCGCAATTCGCCCGCGAACGTAAAATTCCCTACCTTGGCATCTGCCTTGGTATGCAAATGGCGGTGATCGAAGCGGCCCGCAATGTGGCCGGGATCAAGGCGGCGGGGTCCGAGGAGTTTGACCACGAATCCGGTAAGAAGCGTTTTGAACCAGTGGTTTACCACCTCAAAGAATGGGTGCAGGGCAACTACAAGGTCAGCCGCGCGGTGGGCGATGACAAAGGCGGCACCATGCGGCTTGGGGCCTATGACGCGGTTCTGACCGAGGGGTCCAAAGTGGCCGAAATCTATGGCAGCACCCAGATCGAGGAGCGCCACCGCCACCGTTACGAGGTCGACATCAAATACCGCGACAAACTGGAAAGCGCGGGCCTGTGCTTTTCCGGCATGTCCCCGGACGGGCGGTTGCCCGAGATCGTCGAATGGAAGGATCACCCGTGGTTCATCGGCGTCCAGTTCCACCCAGAGCTGAAATCCAAACCCTTTGCGCCGCACCCGCTTTTTGCCGATTTCGTGCGCGCCGCCATCGACAGTTCCCGGCTGGTGTGAGGACGCTCAGGCGCATCGTTGGATGGGCTTTGGGCGGCATGTTAACCTTGTCCGCCAGCATCGTGTCGGCGCAGGTACAGTCTGAGAGCTACACCACCCTTGCCCGAGATCTGGACGGGCGGATCAGTTTTGAAACCCTGCCGCAACACCCAGAGCCGGGGTTCAACCTTGATGCGCCGATGCGCTTTCACGGTGCGTGGCTGGGCGAACGGCTGGCCGGGCAGGTGACCAGCGGTGCGCCGTGGGACGTTATCGACGGCAAGCCCCGCGTGCCGCTGGCCGTCGTGCCGGGAAAACCGGGTCAGAACCAATCGGTAGCGCTCCATCGCGGGTTTGCGTCAAACGCTTTGTTTCCCATTGGCCCCGGCGGATTCCCGGCAGTTGGCGCGCGCGGCGAAGGCGCCGTGACAATCCTGTTTGACCGCGATCAGGCGGCATTTGGCCTGCGCATACAGGCAGATTATGCCGACCCGCTGGGCAACCGACCGCCGCCCGGCAAGGTGCAGATGGCGTTTTACACCCGCAAAGGCATGCTGATTGCGTGGACTGAACGCCAACTGGGCTATGGCATCACCGAAATTGGCTGGCGCCGGGCCGGCAACATCCCCGATATCGCCGCCGTGGTGATCACCAACACCGACCCGGGCGGGGTTGCCATCGACGACATTGTGTTCCAGCTTACCGCTCTGATCGGATAGTTGGAAAGGACGTATCATGGCCAAAGGATATTGGGTGGCCCATGTGGATGTGGATGACATGGAAACCTACAAGACCTACGTCGCCGCCAACGCCGCCCCATTAGCCGAATACAAGGCCCGGTTTCTGGTGCGTGGCGGCAATCAGCAGGTGCGCGAAGGCACGGCCCGCAAACGCACTGTCGTACTGGAATTCGACAGCTTTGATGCCGCCGTGGCCTGTTACGATAGCCTTGCCTATCAAAGCGCCAAGGATATCCGCGATCCTGTTTCGACCGCCGATATGGTCATTGTACAGGGCTATGACGGCTGAATTCCTCTTGGCCTCAGAGCATTCTCACGTTAGGATTCGCGCATGTTAGGTAGTTTTTTTCAATCGTTGCGTACTCCAAAAGAGGGCGAGTTGCCGGACCCTGATGCCGAACTCGCGCTGGGGGCGTTGCTGGTGCGTGTCGCCAAATCGGACCGCGAGTATCAGATTTCGGAGATCAGCCTGATCGACCGCATTCTTGCCCGCCTGTATCAACACAACGCGATTGAAGCGGCCAAAATCCGCGCGACCTGCGAGAAATTGCACGCCGCAGCGCCGGATTCCGATACATTCGCCAAACTGATCCGCGAAACCACCGGCATCGACGAACGGCTTGCTGCACTTGATGCCCTGTGGGAGGTCGTTCTTGCCGATGGGGTCCAGGACGAAGAGGAATTCCGCATCGTCGAAGAAGCAAGGGCCGCCATGGGTCTGTCGCTGATCGACAGCCAGAATTCCCGCGAACGCGCCAGCCACAAAACCTGACCGCCCCAAAACTTTTGTAAAAGTTTTGCCAAGAATTTTTCCAAAAATTCTTTTGCCGTCAAGCTTTGGTGTTTGTCGCATTTCTCTGTTGCGGATCGTTTATGGCCACCTATATGTGTTTCCATGTTTGGTGATTTTCTCAAGCGGCTGACACAGCCCGAACCGCAAACCCTGATCGAAACGGATGCCCGTCTGGCGCTTTGCGCCTTGTTGATACGCATCGCCCGTTCAGATGGCGATTACGCCATATCCGAAATCAACAGGATCGACCGCATAACCGTTGCGCGCTATGGCCTGTCACCGTTCGAGGCGACCAAGCTGCGCAGCGAGGCCGAAATCCTCGAATCCGAGGCCCCCGACACTGTGCGCTTTACCCGCGCGATCAAGAATGCCGTGCCTTACGACGACCGCCGCGCCGTGGTCGAAGCCGCTTGGTCCGTGGCACTTTCCGATGGCCAGCGCGCCGACGAAGAAGATGCGTTACTGCGGCTTGTGGCCTCGTTGTTGGGTGTGCGGGATGTGGATTCGGCACTGGCCCGACAAAAGGCTGCGCAGGCATGATTGCCTTGTTAGGCATGTACGACCCACCTGCGCTTCATACGACCAACGATCGGTTCTGGCAGTTAATTCGCTCGGAACTGGGCTATGGCCCCGATGCGCTGAGCCGTGACATTGGGTTCATGGACGCCTGGAAATCCCC
The DNA here is from genome assembly GCA_002400675.1 of Paracoccaceae bacterium. Classification (GTDB taxonomy): domain Bacteria; phylum Pseudomonadota; class Alphaproteobacteria; order Rhodobacterales; family Rhodobacteraceae; genus NVQY01. Next base: position 10,529 of record NVQY01000039.1, read on the forward strand.
GGACCTGCTATTTTCACAGACTTGCGGCTTGCCCTATCGCCGCGTTCTGCACCCGGATGTTACCCTGATCGGCACGCCTGACAATGGTCTGCCCGGTGTTGCGCCGGGATATTATTGTTCGGTGCTGGTGGTTCGCGCCGATGCGCAAGGATCGGCGCTTGCGGATTTTACCGGCCACCGGTTTGCCTACAACCAGACCATGTCGCAATCAGGCTGGGCCGGGCCGATGGACCATATCGATCGCGCCGGCGTCACATTTGCCAGCTTTGTTGAGACCGGCGGCCATGGGGCCAGTGCCCTTGCGGTGGCCGAAGGCCGTGCGGATATGGCCGGTCTGGACCTGTTGACCTGGACCCTGATCGGCGAACATGACCCGGATCTGGCCGCGCACCTGCGGATCATCGACACATCACCGCCGACCCCGACCCTGCCCTATATCACCGCCAAATCCCGCGACGCGGCCCCGATCCGCGCCGCCGTGCGCACCGCCATCGCCGGCCTGTCCGAAAGCGACCGTGCCGCGCTGCATCTTTATGGGTTGGTGGACATTCCAGCGGCCGACTATCTGTCGGTCCCAACCCCGCCTGCCCCCGACTCGCGCTGACAAATCAGGTCATAACCTATCCAAATCGGCGCTTTGAGCGACCTTTTGGTCGATTTGCAAGTTGCATTGTTCAAAAAATTCATTCCTATTAACGGTCTAATGCCCATAAGCCACGAACGGACCTGCCTTGCCCGACACCACGACTGATTCTGTGCCTGATACTGTGCCCGTCATCCAGATCCGCAATCTTCACAAAAGCTATGGCGCGCTTGAGGTCCTCAAGGGGGTCGATATCACCGCCCATCGGGGCGATGTCGTTTCGCTGATCGGCTCGTCCGGGTCGGGCAAATCCACGCTGCTGCGCTGTGCCAACCTGCTTGAGGACAGCCAGCAGGGTGAAATCTGTTTCAAAGGCGAACCGGTCACCTGGAAAGGCAGTGGCGAACACCGCCGCCCGTCGGACGCCAAGCAGGTTCTGCGCATCCGCACCAACCTGTCGATGGTGTTCCAGCAATTCAACCTTTGGTCGCACCTGAACATCCTGCATAACGTCATGGAGGCCCCGGTCACCGTTCTGCGCAATGACAAGGCCGAGGCCGAACAAGCCGCGCGTCAGTATCTTGACAAGGTCGGGATCGGCGACAAATGCGATGCCTTCCCCGCCCAGCTTTCTGGTGGCCAGCAACAGCGTGCCGCCATTGCCCGCGCCCTGTGCATGGAGCCTGAGGCGCTGTTGTTCGACGAACCTACCAGTGCGCTGGATCCGGAACTGGAACAGGAAGTTATCCGCGTTATCAAAGATCTGGCCGCCGAAGGCCGCACCATGCTGATCGTCACCCACGATATGAAACTGGCCGCTGATGTGTCGGACCATGTGGTGTTCCTGCATCAGGGGCTGATCGAAGAACAGGGCCCGCCCGACGCATTGTTTGGCAATCCTCAGTCAGAACGCCTCAGGGGCTTTCTTTCCGCTACCAAGGCAGACTAATCTGTCACCATCTTCAAAAACTAAGGGAGTAACATCATGAAAAAACTGATCATTGCCACTGCCGCGCTTGCGCTGAGCGCCAGCATGGGGCTTGCACAGACCGTGCGTATGGGCACCGAAGGGGCGTACCCTCCGTATAACTTCATCAACGACGCCGGCGAAGTCGACGGGTTCGAACGTGACGTAGGCGACGAGTTGTGCAAGCGCGCGGGCCTGACCTGCGAGTGGGTCAAGAACGACTGGGATTCGATCATTCCCAACCTCGTGTCCGGCAACTATGACACTATTATTGCCGGCATGTCGATCACCGACGAGCGGGATGAAGTCATTGACTTTACTCAGGATTACTTCCCGCCCACCGCGTCGGCCTATGTTGGGGCCAGCATGGATGTTGACGTAACAGGCGGCGTGATCGCCGCGCAGACCGCCACCATTCAGGCCGGCCATGTCGCGTCAAGCGGTGCCACGCTGGTTGAATTCGCCACCCCCGAAGAAACCCTTGCGGCTGTACGCAACGGCGAAGCGGACGCGGTTCTGGCGGATCGTGACTATCTGGCCCCGCTGGTCGAAGAATCCAATGGCGCGCTGATGTTTGTCGGCGATCCGGTGCCTCTGGGCGGCGGCGTTGGCATGGGCCTGCGTGAAAGCGACGGCGAAYTGCGCGGCAAGTTCGACGCGGCAATCTCCTCGATGAAAGCAGACGGGTCGCTGAACACGTTGCTGGTCARGTGGTTCGGCGAAGACACCGCAACCTACTGAGCCTAAGTTCCCGGCAGGTCCGCCCCGCGTGGGCCTGCCACCCGAAAATTGCGATGAAAGCCCATGCGGGCTTGAAGAGCGTAGCCCCGGACGTCCATGTTTTCATACTGTTCTGATCCCACAACGCTCAGCACGTTCAGCTGGTTCTCGTGTTACCTCACGACCGGCGTGCACCTGTCCTTTTATATTTCCTTTGTCAAAGTCCTGTTGCTTTTGGCGGTGACGGCCCCGGTCGCCCTGTCGTTCGGGTTCCTTGGCGCGATGTCGGCCCGGTCGCGAATCCTGCCGCTTTCATGGGTTGGCAAAACCTATATCGCACTGGTGCGCGGCATCCCCGACATTGCGTTTTTCCTGTTCTTCGTGATCGCCCTTGATCAGGCGTTCGAATGGATACGCCACAAGATAAAATGCCCCGATTGGGATCAGCCGATCCGTCAGGGCGCGGATTTCATCGTCTGCCCCGAGGCCAAGCTGCCGCTTGGCTCGTCCGCGCAATGGATCCACGAAAGCTATGGCTTTGCGCTGGCCGTGATCACCTTTGCCATCGTGTTTGGTGCCTTTGCCGCCAACGTGCTGTTTGGGGCCATGCGCGCCGTCCCACGCGCCCAGATTGAAACCGCCGAAGCCTATGGCATGACCCACACTCAGGCCTTTTGGCGGGTGCTCGTGCCGCAAATGTGGGTCTATGCCCTGCCCGGTCTGTCGAACCTGTGGATGGTGCTGATCAAGGCCACGCCGCTGTTGTTCCTGCTGGGAATCGAAGACATCGTGTACTGGGCGCGTGAATTGGGCGGCACCAAGACGCCGAAATTCACCGCTTATCCGCATGGCGACTGGCGCATGTGGTATTTCATTGCCCTGCTGGTGTTTTATCTGACCTTCACCCGCTTTTCAGAAGTCATCCTTGAGCGATTGATGCAGCGGTTGACCCACGGACAGGCAACATCCGGCGGCGAAGCTCAGCGGAAGGAAACAGCATGATCCGGGTGACTAGTACATCGACTCTGTCTTTGGCGTTTTGCGTTCAAAACCGGGGTGCGTACGCGTTTGCTTTGCAAACACTGGCGCGCACGCGCTGCCTTTTAAAAAGGCAGCGGGCATGAGTTGTTTGCAAACCATTCAGGATTATGGCCTGCGTTCGATCGGTATCGGCGAGCGGCTTTTGCCCAAGGATAGTTTCACCCTTTGCGAACAGTTCACCCTGATCGGGTCCGGCCTGATCTGGAACATCTATTTCGGAGTTCTGGCCCTTGCGACCGGGTTTTTCTTTGCCACCGCTCTGGGCGTGGCCAAGGGATCGGCCAACGCATGGGTGCGTAAACCGGCGGAATGGTTCATCTTCCTGTTTCGCGGCTCGCCCCTGTTCATTCAGTTCTTCTTTGCCTACTTCCTGTTTTTGAACCTCAAAGGCGTCTATCCGTTCTTCAACGCCTTCACCTCGGCGTGGCTGGGGGCGCTGATCGTGCTGTTCCTGAATACCGCCGCCTACACCGGCGAGATCTTTTATGGCGCGCTGCGTTCGATTCCCAAGGGCGACACCGAGGCGGCGGATGCCTATGGCATGTCCGGCTGGCCCCGGTTCCGGCGAATCATCTGGCCAACCATGCTGCGGCTGGCGTGGCCGGCCTATACCAACGAGGCAATATTCCTGTTTCACGCCACCACGCTGGTATATTTCTCAAGCTTTCCAACGTGGCGGCAAAAGGGCGATGCGCTGTATTACGCCAATTATTTTGCCGACAAGACCTTTAACCCGTTCATCCCCTATCCGATTCTGGCGATGTATTTCATCATGCTGACGCTGGTCATCGTTGGCCTGTTCGGGGCGATCAACAAACACCTGAACCGACACCTGCCCGTTGAGCGACGGGTCAAGATGCGGTTCCGGATGAACATCATGCGGTGACCAAAGGCGGACCGCGGGTAATTTTTGGTTCATCTTTGTGTGGCATTCTATCGCGGATTGGCGGTTGAGGCCCGTCATCACCCAGATTTCACTTGCCTTGACGGCAGGGTCGTTTATCCGGGTGTTGTCAACGATAAAAAAGCAGGCGTATGTCCAAAAATACCGATTCCGCCACGGCGGGCCCTTCGTCAAAGCCAGTTGCCCCACGCGACTGGATTCAGGTCCTTGCCAGATACCGCGAGCCCAACGAACTGCGTAGCGCGTTCGAACTGGGCATCAGCGCGGTTCCCTTCCTTTTGCTTTGGGCGCTGGCCTGGTGGTCGATGTCGATCAGCTATTGGCTGACCCTGGCGATTTCAGTGGTCAACGCCGGATTTCTGGTCCGCCTGTTCGCCATCCAACACGATTGCGGCCACGGTGCGTTCTTTCACAACCGCGCGCTTAGCGACTGGATCGGTCGAATTCTGGGGGTCATCACGCTGACGCCTTATGATGTCTGGCGCCGGACCCACTCGATCCACCATTCGACATCCGGCAACCTCGACAAACGCGGCATGGGCGATGTGCATACGCTGACCGTAACCGAATATAACGACCTGTCATGGTTCAAACGGCTGGAATACCGCGCCTATCGMAACCCCTTTACCCTGTTTGCGCTGGGTCCGGGGTTCCTGTTTTTCCTGCAAAACCGCATCCCCTATGGSCTGATGAGCAGTGCCAAATACTGGGTGAGTGCCATGGGCACCAACATCGCCATCTTCACCGCGCTGTTGCTGGTGCTGTGGTTTGGCGGTCTGGCCCCGGTTTTGCTGATCTTCCTGCCCTCGACCCTGATCGCCGCCTCGGCCGGGGTGTGGCTGTTTTATGTGCAGCATCAGTTCGAGGATACTCATTGGGAACATGGCGATGACTGGCAGTTGCACGATGCGGCCCTGAACGGGTCTTCGCATTACGACCTGCCAAAGGTGCTGCAATGGTTCAGCGCCAACATCGGCATCCACCACGTTCACCACCTGTATAGCCGCATCCCGTTCTACCGCCTGACCGAAGTCATGCGTGACCACAAGGAACTGGCGCAAGGTGCAAAACGTCTGACCCTCCTACAAAGCTTTGCCTGCGCCCGCCTGCACCTGTGGGACGAAAACAACAAAAAGCTGTTGTCGTTCTCGCAAGCCCGCGCGCTTTACGGCTGAGAAAGCGATTTGCGCTGTTTCCACAATTTGATCAAATTGTGGTGACAGCGCCCCCATTCCTGCGCTAGACCGGCCCCGATACAGCGTTTCCAGTTTGCCCTGAGAAAAAGTATCATTTTGCCTGCCGAGGCAGCCTTTGGTCACAAAGTCGTTCGGCAGGCAAAATGATCCATTACAACTGGAAGCGCTTTACCATTGCGGACACCCTCCGCTGATCGGAGTATGGGTATGGATCTAGGCAAATTTCCCACTTTTCGCGTGGCCAGCAGTGACCTGAACGGGCAAATGCGTGGCAAACGGGTGCCGGGGGCCTATGCCTCCAAACTGGACAAGGGGGCGGTACGCCTGCCCCTGTCTGTGCCTAACGTGGACCTTTGGGGTCGTGATATTGTCGATAGCCCACTGGTTTTTGAAAGCGGCGACGCTGACGGCGTCCTTCGCCCCACGAATCGCGGTCCGGTGCCGATGCCATGGATCGCCACGCCGACGGCTTTGGTTCCTATGGCGCTTTTTACTGATGACGGGGAGCCGTTTGCCGGTGATCCGCGTCACGCGCTGGCGGCGGTGTTGGACCGCTATACCGCACGCGGTTGGCAGGTCATTGCCGCCACGGAAATGGAGTTCACCCTTGTAGACGACACCGGCGACGCCCCTGCCCCGCCGCAAAATCCGCTGACCGGGCGGGTGCTTAGCGATGAAACCATCCTGTCGCTGTCGGAACTTGACGCGTTCGACGCTTTCTTTACTGCCCTGTACGAAGGCTGCGCGGCGATGGGCATCCCGGCCCAGACCTCGATTTCCGAAGGCGGGGTTGGGCAGTTTGAAATCAACCTCAACCATCAGGACGCCATGCGCGCGGCGGATGATGCGTGGCTGTTCAAAATGGCGGTGCGCGGTGTC
>NVQY01000040.1 GCA_002400675.1 Paracoccaceae bacterium
TGGGTTAGGGTGCCGCTGGTGGCCAGTCCGGCCATGCTCGCGTGGGTTCCGGGCGTCAGCCACGGCGCGTACCACAGGGCGGGGTCGCGCACGCGGGCATCCGTTAGTGTAATGATAAAGATGGTCGAGCCATACATCATCATCATGTCACCCGGATCACGCACGCCGACGCTGACCGCTTCGGCGGCCGCATCAATGGTGCCGGCGGTGACCGGAGTTCCGGCGGCCAGACCGGTTTCAGTGGCCGCCGCGTCACTGATCTTGCCGGCGATTTCGGTGGACCACATCAGCCGGGGCAACATGTCACGCGGCACGATGCCGGGGGCAAGGTCGTCGGTCCAGTCAAGGGTTTCGGCGTCGTAAAACGGGCTGAAATTGGCCGCCGTATAGTGGTCGATCACCACCTCGCCCGTCAGCTTCATCACCAGATAAGAGGTGGATGTGAGGATTTTCGCGGTTTTTGCAAACAGGTCCGGGCGCTGATTTTTCAGCCACAGGATCTTTGGCCCCACCGATTGCGAGGTAAGCGCGTTGCCGCAGCGGTCAAGAATGGTCGCGGCACCGATCTGTTGGTTCAGCGTGTCGATCTCGACCTGCGCGCGGGTGTCCACACCGTATAACACCCCGTTCATCAGCGGCGTGCCGTCGCCGTCCACCGGCAGCATACAGGGGCCAATCGCACTGCACGCCACGGCGATGATGTCGGTAGGGGCAACGCCGCTTTCGCTCAGCAAAGCGCGGGTGATGAACACAAAATCGCCCCACCAGTCCTGATCCGGGCGGTGTTCGGCCCAGCCCGGTTGTGGTACGATCATTTCGTGGCGGCGCGCGGCACTGGCGATGACCTGTCCATCGCCGCCGACCAACACGCCCTTGGATTCAAACGTGCCGATATCGACACCCAAAGTATAGCTCATGCGCCGTCCTCGTCGCGGTTGAGTGGGAAATCTGCGCCGATCTGCGGCAAGGCGGCCAGTATCAGGCGGGTCAATCCCTCAAGGTCGCGCAGATCGCACATTTCAAGCGGCGAGTGGGAATAGCGCATGGGAAACCCGATATCTATGCTGGCCACGCCCTGCCCCACCAGTTGCACATAGCTGAGATCGGTCAGTATCCCGACCTGAGCCGAACGTTGCAGCGGGATGCCGGCCCCATCTGCGGCCTCCTCAAACAAACGCACCATGGCCGGGTGCGGGATCACGCCGTTCAGAGTGCCGCGCCCATGGAACGAATAAAGGCTGATCCCCGGCCCCGCCCCCAGCGCCATATCGCCGCGATCGCCCGTATCGGCGGTGTCGCTGGCGATCATCAGGTCGATCTGGATGGCAATATCAGGCGTCAGGTTTTGCGCCGCGACCACAGCCCCGCGCAGGTTGAATTCCTCTTGCACCGAAAACACCATATGCACGGTTGGCCCATTGCCCCGCCCCGCCAGCGCGCGCGCCACTTCCAACAGCACAGCACACCCCGCCCGGTCATCTACCGAGGTGCCAGCAATGCGCCCTGCCCCCATGTCGACCACCTGCGGGCGATAGACCACGGGGGTACCGATGCGGATGCCTGCGGCCTCGACCTCTGCTTTGTTGGTGCGGCCTGTGTCGATGCGGATGTCAGCCGCGCGCAGCACCTGATACTTTTCGTCGGGCATCGTCGCGTGATGCGATTTGTTGCCGATGATGCCGGGAATATCGCCGTCCGGCGTGCATAAAGTCACCGCCTGCGCCGCCAGCGCCCGTTCCGGCACCCCGCCCAGACGTTCGACGCAGATCATGCCGTCGGGTTCAACCCGGCGCACGATAAAGCCCAGCTGATCCATATGCGTGAACAGCATCACCGAGGGGGCCGCCGCATCACCTTTGAACGTAACAATGAGGTTGCCGAGGCGATCACTGCGCGCCGCCACGCCCTTGGGCAGGCGCTCCCTGATAGTGCGGCGCACCCGATCCTCGTAGCCGGACAGACCGGGCACCAGCATCAGATCACACAGGTCCGTGCGTATCCGGTCGCGCATCAGGTGGCCCTGTTCAGGCCAGCGGACCCGCCCCCGAACCCTTGTTTGAAAATTCCCATATCGCTTGCGCCCTCTAGCATGTTAGTGCTGATCTTAACGTGGATTGCACCGTAAACCAGCGCAATTTGATCCGGGCACGCCGTGGGCATCGTTCAACCCCCTTATGATAGGGGCCAAAATCACACGCCCCGGGGCAAATTGCCCGTTGGTTGATCCATCACAAGGAAATAGTGGCGACCCTGACGTCAGGTTGGCCGTGAACAAGACTGGCACAAAGGTATGACAAGACAATGAAAAAGCGGCATTGGGACAGGCTGGGCAATGGCGGCCTTACATTCACTGAACTGGGGTTTGGCGCGGCCCCCTTGGGCAATCTTTATAAATCCATCAGCGACGCCGAGGCCGACGCGGTCCTGACCCAGGCGTGGGACGCAGGAGTGCGGTACTATGATACCGCACCCTTGTATGGTTTTGGCCTGTCGGAAACCCGGCTGAACCGGTTCCTGCGCGACAAACCACGCAATAAATACGTGCTGTCGACCAAGGTCGGGCGGTTGCTGCGTCCCTGCCCGCCGGATCAGCGCGACGGAATCGGCAAATGGTTCGACGTGCCCTCGCGGCAGGAACAATACGATTATTCCTATGACGGCATCATGCGCTCGGTCGAGTTTTCGCTTGAGAGGCTGGGGCAGAACCGCATCGACATCCTGTATGTGCATGATCTTGATCTGGCCAACCACAAGACGCAAGAAGTGGTCGATCAGCATCTTGAGACGCTGATGCAGGGCGGCTACCGCGCCCTTGTTGAGCTGCGCGATCAAGGCACCATCAAGGCGTTCGGGGCCGGGCTGAATGACTGGCAAACCTGCCAGACCATGGCCGAACGGGGCGATTTTGACCTGTTCCTGCTGGCGGGTCGCTATACGTTGCTGGAACAAGAGGCGCTTGAAACCTTCCTGCCGCTGGTCGAATCGCGTGGCATCGGCATCATCACTGGGGGGCCGTATAATTCGGGCATCCTGGCCACGGGGGCACGTCCGGGGGCGTTCTACAACTACGACCCCGCGCCCGAGGAAATCCTTGAGCGGGTGGCGCGGATCGAAAAGATATGTGACGCCCACGGGGTGCGGATGGTCGATGCGGCGTTCAAATTCCCGCTGCACCACCCCAGCACGCTGTCGGTGATCCCCGGCGGTCAGGGGGTCGCGGAAATGAAAAGCAACATCGCCGCCGCCCGCACGCACATCCCGTTCACCCTTTGGAGTGAGCTGAAAGAACAAGGGCTTATACGGGAAGATGCCCCGATCTAAAAGGAAATGCCGATGGATCAGATAGACGCACACCAACATTACTGGCAGCCCTTGCGTGGTGATTACGACTGGATGCCGATGGATAATGCGGTGCTGGCCCGGCCATGGCTGCCCGATGATCTGGCCCCCGAGCTGGAACGGCACGGGGTGGCGCGGACGGTGCTGGTTCAGGCGGCGGCAACGGTGCAAGAAACTGAATACATGCTGGGGATCGCCGATGCCACCGACAGCGTCGCCGGGGTTGTTGGCTGGGTTGATTTCGAGAATCCGGGCGATCTGGCGCACCTCAGGCGGTTGGCGCAACATCCCAAGTTCTGCGGCGTGCGGCCGATGATTCAGGACATTGCGGATGTCGACTGGATGTTGCGCGAGGACGTGCAATGGGGGTTCCGCGCGCTGGTCGATCTGGATTTGACGCTGGACGCGCTGGGGTTCACCCGCCATCTGGACAACTTCCACACCATCCTGACACGCTATCGCGATATGCGGGTGGTGATCGACCACATCATGAAGCCGCCCATTGGCGATCACCCCAAGGGGCTGGCGATCTGGCAGGACGGCATGGCGCGGCTGGCGCATGACACTTCGGCCTGTTGCAAGCTGTCAGGGCTGGTGACCGAGGCCAATGAAGGGTGGAGCATCGACGACCTGCGCCCCTACGCGGCCCATGTTTTGGAAGTGTTCGGCGCGGATCGGGTGATGTGGGGCTCGGACTGGCCGGTGTGCCAGTTGCGCGCCACCTATGATGATTGGCGCGCGGCGGCAGAGACGCTGACCGCGGACCTTGATCCGGCGGCCAAAGCGCAGGTTTTTGGCGGCACTGCGGCGCGGTTTTATCGTCTGTAAGGCGGGTGTAGGGTGGGTGAAACCCACGCATCGCACCGGCTGGAACCGGGGTAAGCGTGGGTTTCACCCACCCTACATGACAACCGCAAAGGCGGTTCAAAACTGAAACACTGTGGTTCAGGAAAACAAATCCGGGCGGCTTTGTTCAAGCGGCTCAAGATAGGTCAGTAGTTGCCGCAGGTGGTGGCGCGTCGCGGTGCGTGCAGCTTCGGTATCGCCAGCCTCAAGCGCGCTGACAATATCGCGGTGTTCGGCCAGCGTATCAACCACCCTGCCCGGTTCCGGCAGGATCAGCCGGCGCGCGCGGCTGACCTGCAACCACACCGAATCGGCCATCTTGGCCAGACGGCGAAAGCCGGTGAAGTTCAGCAGTAGCAAATGCATCTCGCCGTCCAGTTCGTAGAACCCCGCCACATCGCCATCCTCTACCAGCGCCTCTTGCACCCGCAGGTTACGCTTTAACTGGCGAATCTGATCTTGGGTGATCACCGGGGCCAGATATTCCACCGCCGCCAGTTCCAACGCCTCGCGCAGGAACGCGCTTTCGCGGATTTCGTCCATGGAAAACCGTGCCACATAGGTACCGGCCTGGGGCAGGATCACCACCAGCCCTTCGCTGGCCAGACGGGCGACGGCCTCGGACACAGGGGATCGCGACACGTCCAGCGCCTCGCAGACCTGTTGCTTGCGCAGAATCTGGCCGGGGCGGTATTCCAGCGTCAGGATCGCCTCGCGCAGGCTAAGGTAGACGCGGTTGGACAGGGTGCCCTCGAACTCGTCCAGCGGTTTCAGGGCAGGTGCCCGAGACCCTTCCTGAGTTTGCGTTCCATTCTCACTTACCATACTAGCATGTTAGCTTAGCACCATCCTCTGTCAACCATGCGGAAACCGGCCTTTGCCTCTCCGGGTCGGACATATGTTATGATTTCCACCGTTTCGCAAGTAATGCGCCCACATGTGGGCGACACTGTCGTCATCGCCCCTGGCCCCATCGCGACGGGCGACCGCCCCCCGGATTGCCGGGTGCGGCGCGGGGCAAGGCCGGCGCGGGTCGGTGTCGGGGTTCATGCCGACGCCCTGCATCAAACTGGCCACCAATTCAAAGGTGTACGCGCGCATGCCGGGCGACATGGACATCAACCGTGGCAATTTGATGTGATACTTTATCTATCACATGTAAGTGATTGAATTAAAAGCATAAGTACTTTTCGCAATCACTATGATCGGCAGGATTCATTTCGACAAATCGCCAAACCGACGCCGAAACTGCCCCGGTGTCAGACCAACGCGCTGCAAAAACAGGCGCGAAAAGGCAGGGGCGTCCCGGTAGCCCACACTCCAGGCAATTTCCGCCACCGGGGCCGACGTCGTTTCCAACGCCTCTTGGGCACGGGCGATCCGCAGGTTTTGCAGGTACGCAAGTGGGGTTTGCCCGGTTGCCGCCCGGAAACGGCGCAGAAAGGTGCGCCCGCCCAGACCGGCATGACGGGCCATTGCGGCCACATTCACCGGGTCGCGATAAATTCGGTGCAACAGATGCTGCACTGACAGGACCAATGCATCGCCGTGGTTCAGGCGCGGACTGAACCGCATATAGTAACTTTGCTCGCGCCGGGCCGGATCCAGCAACAGGTGCCGCGCTAGGGCACGCATCCGTGACGGTCCCTGAAACCGTTCTATCAGTCGCAAGCCAAGATCCGTCCAGGCCATAACCCCGCCGGCTGTCAGGATGTCCCCGTCATCGACCAACAGGCGTTCGGGCAAGAGCTGAACAGTCGGAAATTGCGCGGCAAACAATTCGCACAATGCCCAATGGGTGGTCGCGGGGCGGCCATCAAGCACCCCGGCCCCGGCCAGCACAAACGCTCCGACACAGGCCGAGGCCAACACCGTTCCCCCCGCGTGGACCCGCCGCAATCCCTCCGCGCGCGCCTGATCGGGCGGCGGTGGCCCACCTGCACCCAGAGATGGCCCCACCACCAGCACGTCACAGGCGTCGGGCCGCGCGACGATCGACACCTGAAACTGTGCCCTGACAAGATCAAGCCGGTTGCAGGTTTCAAACATATCCCGCAACCCCAATATCGCCGCCTGCTGCGCCCCCGGGTAGTCCAGCAAATGCACGTTCACCGATTTTGTCATATTTCGCACGCTATATGTCATTATCGCCAATCGTCCTTACCACGCCACAGCGCAATACTACCAGCGCAGCAATTCAACGGAGACCACACCATGACCAGATCGGCCCTACTTTTGATCGACATTCAGAACGACTATTTCCCCGGCGGCAAACACGAGGTGAGCGGTATCGAAACAGCCGCAGTCAATGCCGCCCGCCTGCTGGCGAGTGCTCGCGCCACGGGCCAGCCAGTCATCCATGTCCGTCATGAAATCACAACACAGAACCCGACGTTTTTCCAACCGGGAACGCCCGGTGCGGATACCCATGCATCTGTGGCCCCCATGGCGGGCGAAACAGTAATCCTGAAACATTTCCCCAGCAGTTTTCGGGAAACCGGACTTGACGAACATCTGCGGCGCGAAGGGATCACCGCGCTGACCCTGTGCGGCGCGATGAGTCAGATGTGCATCGACACGACCGCCCGCGCCGCCTGCGATCTTGGCTATTCAGTCACGGTGGCACATGACGCCTGCGCCGCCCGTTCTCTGCATTTTGACGGCATCGACCTGAGAGCCGCACAAGTTCACGCGGCATATATGGCAGCTCTTGCCGGATCCTTTGCCAAAGTTGAGCCAACCACAGAGATTTTGGGCATCCGCCAAGGACATTCTGCCACGGGGTGCCCGTAATGCCATAATTAATGTGATCCTCGGGTGACAGGTTCCTTGCAAGCCGGTATGTGAGTCACGACTCGTGAAACTGGATATGGAGCTGCCTGCCTTGTCCACCCCCCAAATGCCCCCCGCCCATCCGTTTGACACCTCTGGTTTGCGTGACCTCGGTCATGACGACAAACTGCACGAGGAATGCGGCATCTTCGGCGTGATCGGTGTCAGTGATGCCTCTAACTTTGTTGCCCTTGGTCTGCACGCCCTGCAACATCGCGGACAAGAGGCCGGCGGCATCGTCGCCCATGACGCGGAACAGGGGTTCAACAACGCCAAGCGCTTTGGCTATGTGCGCGATAACTTCACCTCGCAAAAGGTGATGGAGACCCTGCCCGGCCCGTTGGCGATTGGTCATGTGCGCTATTCCACCTCGGGGTCGAAAGGCCAGACCGCGATCCGCGATGTGCAGCCGTTCTTTGGCGAATTTTCCATGGGCGGCGCGGCGATTGCCCACAATGGCAACATCACCAACGCCAATGCCCTGCGCAAGGAGCTGATCGAGCGCGGGTCAATCTTTCAGTCCTCGTCCGACAGTGAATGCATCATCCACCTGATGGCGCGGAGCCTGCAACGCAACATCCCCGAGCGCATGGAAGACGCCCTGCGCCGGGTTGAAGGGGCGTTTTCCGTGGTGGCCATGACCCGGTCGAAACTGATCGGCGTGCGTGACCCGTTGGGGGTGCGTCCGCTGGTGCTGGGCAAGATTGGCGACGGCTGGGCGCTAAGTTCGGAGACCTGCGCGCTCGACATCATCGGTGCGGAGTTCGTGCGCGAAATAAAACCGGGCGAGATGGTGGTGATCGACGGCAAAGGCGTGGAAAGCCATTTTCCCTTCCGCCCGCAGCCCAGCAAGTTCTGCATCTTTGAACATGTCTATTTCTCGCGCCCTGACAGTATCTTAGGTGGGCGGTCGGTCTATGAAACCCGCGAGGCGATTGGGCGTGAATTGGCCAAAGAAAGCCCGGTTGACGCCGATCTGGTCTGTCCTGTGCCCGACAGTGGCACCCCGGCGGCGATTGGGTTTTCGCTGCAATCGGGCATTCCTTACGCCATGGGCATCATCCGCAATCAGTATGTGGGCCGCACATTCATCGAGCCAACCGAACAGATCCGCAACATGGGTGTGCGTCTGAAACTGAACGTGAACCGGGCGCTGATCCGCGGCAAACGGGTCATTCTGGTGGACGATTCCGTGGTGCGCGGCACCACCAGCCGCAAGATCAAGGAAATGATCCTTGATGCCGGGGCCAAGGAGGTGCATTTCCGCATCGCTAGCCCGCCAACCGCGTGGCCTTGTTTTTATGGGGTCGACACGCCCGAACGTGACAAGCTGCTGGCGGCCAACATGTCAGAGGATGAAATGTGCGCGCATCTGGCGGTGGACAGCCTCAAGTTTATCTCGATGGACGGGCTATACCGGGCGGTTGGGGAAAGCGCCGGGCGCAACAATGATTGCCCGCAATATTGCGACGCCTGTTTTTCCGGTGAGTATCCGGTGATTCCGTCAGACAAGCTGGATCAGGGGTTCGAGATGAAACCGGCGGCGGAATAGGCGTCCTGTGGCGGTTTCAAGGCCCTTGCGGTAACGGCCGGGTAAACACTTTGTTTTCTACCGTTTTGTACAAGGTCACGCGCGGGGTTTGGCCGTTTTGTCCCCCGACCGGCTGATTCGCGCCGAGGGTTTCCCGGCCAGGTGAATTCGCGGCTTTTGCCTGTCGCGCGGCCCGTATAGGGCGTGGCGAAATTCACCCGCACACATGCACGGCCCAAGGGTCGGGACGCATGGAAAGACCCACATGGCAATAAATGATCCCGCAGGCGTGACGCCTGCTGTTGTGGCGCAACACGCCACGCAAGTCGCCGTTCTGGACCACTCATGGCTGACCCTGTTGGGCATATTCGGCCCCAACGATGACCTGCGCGCGCTGGTGCGCCTGCCGGGCGGCAAGGTGCGCACAGTCGCACCCGGCGAGCGGTTTGGTCGCGCGAAGATCGTTGGCATCGACGCCGCCGGTCTGATGGTGGTGAAAAATGGCCAAACCCGACGGATAAGCATGCCCGGCGGTTGATCCGCCCTTGACCGCGCGCGCGCGGCAGGCCAAACCGCGCGCCATGACCCAACTTGCATTGATCACCGGCGCGTCGCGCGGCCTTGGGGCCGCATTGGCCGAAGCCCTTGCGCCCAGTCACCACATCATCGCCGTGGCCCGCACCACCGGCGCGCTGGAAGAGCTGGACGATCGCATCAAGGCACGCGGCGGCAGCGCCACGCTGGCGCCGATGGACGTCACCAACGCGGATGCCATGGCGACCTTATGCCGGGGTATCTTTGATCGCTGGGGCACGCTGGATCTGTGGATGCATACCGCCATTTTTGCCGCACCGCTTAGTCCGGCCAACAGCCCGCTGGGTAATGACTGGGACAAGTCCCTTGCGGTGAACGCCAGCGCCACCGCGCGGCTGATCCCGTTTGTTGCACCTTTGCTGGGTGAAAAGGGACAGGCAGTATTTTTCGACGATGCGCGCGCCGGGGACAAGTTCTTTGGCGTGTACGGCGCCAGCAAGGCGGCGCAGATGGCGCTGGTGCGCAGCTGGCAGGCCGAGACCGTCAGGATCGGGCCAAAGGTTCATATTGCCGAACCTGCCGGGATGCCAACCGCCGTGCGGGCGCGGTTCTTTCCGGGGGAGGATCGTGCGAAGCTTGCCTCTACGGCGCAGGAGGCGGCGCGGATTTTGCGCGCCATCGGAATTTTGTCCTGAGCGGGTGATTTGGGTCCGCCCGGTCGAATAGGCCGTGGCCGCCCGGCACGGTGGATTTAGGCCCGCAAGCGGGCCTGGCCTTCGGCGAGGATATTTATCAACAGAAGAAGCGCAGGCGCTTGCCCTGATTTGCCTGCGGCACTATCAAGGTCAAAAGGGGCAGGAAAATATGCGTATTCTGATCACCAATGATGATGGCATCAACGCGCCCGGACTTGAGGTTCTGGCCGAGATTGCCGCAGGTCTGGCTGGGCCGGATGGCGAGGTGTGGACCGTGGCCCCGGCGTTTGAGCAATCCGGAGTGGCCCATTGCATCAGCTATACCCGTCCGATGATGATTGCCAAGCTGGGCGAGCGTCGGTTTGCCGCCGAGGGCAGCCCGGCGGATTGTGTGATGGCCGGCCTGCATGATGTGTTGAAGGACGTGCCGCCCGATTTGGTGTTGTCGGGGGTAAACCGGGGCAACAACTCGGCTGAGAACGCGCTTTATTCCGGCACCTTGGGGGGGGCGATGGAGGCCGCGTTGCAGGGGTTGCCGGCGTTTGCCCTGTCGCAGTATTTCGGGCCGCATAATCTGGGGTTGGATGACCCGTTTGAGGCGGCGGCAGAGCATGGGCTGGCGGTTATCCGCTCGGTTTTGCAGGCAAGCCCGCCGGTTGGCGAGGATTATCGGTTGTTTTACAACATCAATTTCCCCCCCGTGGGCGCCGCCGATGTGCGCGGTGTGCGGGTGGCCCGGCAAGGGTATCGGCGCGGTACAAAGTTCGGGGTTGAATCGCATCTGTCGCCATCGGGGCGGCGGTTTTTGTGGATCAAGGGTGGCGATCAGCAGGTTCCGACCGAGCCGGGCAGCGACGCGGCCGTCAATCTGGATGGCTATATCTCGGTCACGCCGATGCGCGCCGATCTGACCGCGCATGACGCGCTGGATGCGCTTAAGGTTATCGAGGGATGAGCGGACCCACCGCAGAGACCAAGATGCAGTTCCTGTTTGCGCTGCGTTCCAAGGGGGTTACCGACACCAAGGTCTTGAGTGCTATGGAGAATATCGACCGTGGCCCATTTGTGCGCGGCATCTTTTCCGAACGCGCCTACGAGGATATGCCGCTGCCGATTGCCTGCGGGCAGACCATCAGTCAGCCTTCGGTGGTGGGGATCATGACGCAGGCGTTGCAGGTCAATTCGCGTGACAAGGTTCTGGAGGTCGGCACCGGGTCGGGCTATCAGGCCGCCATTCTGGCCAAGCTGGCGCGCCGGGTCTATACGGTCGAGCGCCATCAACGGCTGGTACGCGAGGCGCGCGCGGTTTTTGACGAGATGGCGCTGGTCAATATCACCGCCATGACCGCCGACGGGTCGCACGGGTGGCCCGATCAGGCACCGTTTGATCGTATCATCGTCACCGCCGCCGCCGAGGACCCGCCCGGGCCGCTATTGGCGCAGCTTAAGATCGGCGGTATCATGGTGGTTCCGGTGGGTCAGTCGGATGCGGTGCAGACTCTGATACGGGTGCGGCGCGGCGAAAATGGGTATGATTACGACGAAATCCGCCCGGTAAGGTTCGTCCCGCTTCTGGAAGGGCTGGGCAAAGACGGCTGACTTGTGCGATTAGACCGCCAGCCCCGATCAACAGGGGGGTGTATTTTGAGGATAACGAGATGATTTTGAGCCACCGGATATCCCGATTTCCCCTGATTGGCGGCGTGGCCGCGCTGACGTTTCTGGCCGCCTGCGAACAGCCGCTGGATTACGATCTGCGCGGCAATATCGGCGCGTTTTCCACCGCTGATGCCGCACGCAATATTACCACGGCGCGGCCCAAGCCGGATTCGCGCGGTATTATCTCTTATCCCAATTATCAGGTTGCCGTGGCGCGTCGCGGCGACACTGCGGCGGACGTGGCCACACGGGTTGGCCTGCCTGCGGGCGAGTTGGCGCGCTATAACGGCGTGTTGCCCGACGACCGCCTGAACGAAGGCGAGATCATGGCCCTGCCGCGCCGGGTGGCCGAACCGGGTCAGGACTCTGGTGCTGTCGACATCGAGGCACTGGCCGGAAGCGCCATTGACGCCGCCCCCGATACGACGCCCGTTCAGACCACCACGCTGGCCCCTGCGCCCAAGCCGAAACCAGTGGCCAAACCGCCCGCCGGCCCAGAGCCGTTGCGCCATAAGGTCAAGCGCGGGGAAACCGCCTATACCATTTCGCGGCTCTATCAGGTGCCGGTGAAAAAGCTGGGTGAATGGAACGGGTTGGGGACCGACTTTGCCATCCGCGAGGGGCAGTATCTGTTGATCCCTGTAACCGGCGTCGCCGCGCCGCTGAGCGCCATTCCCACCGTGGTTTCCGCGCCTGGGGTTGGAACGCCGACGCCGCCGCCGCCTAGTGCCGCCACCGCATTGCCGGACGAAAAGATTGACCCGACCCCGCCCGAGGTACCCGATGTCACCATCGCCAAGCCGTCAAAGCCAAGCACCGCGCAGATGGCCTTTCCGGTTCAGGGCAAGATCGCCAGCACCTACAAGAAGGGCAGCAACGAAGGTATCGCCATTGCCGCAGCCCCCGGCACCCCGGTCAAGGCGGCCGATGCGGGCACGGTGGCGGCCATCACCAAGGACGCGGACGGCGTGCCGATCGTGGTCATCCGCCACAAGGGCAATTTGCTGACCGTTTATGCCAATGTCGACAAGATCACCGTGAAAAAGGGCGACAAGGTCACACGCGGCCAACAGATCGCCCAGTTGCGCAGCGGCGACAAAGCCTATGTGCATTTCGAAGTGCGCGACGGTTTTGACAGTGTCGACCCCTTGCCCTACCTGGAATAGGTGTCCGGCCTGTCGCCCGGTTCGCGCGACACCCGGAATGTAACAATTTAGTGGAGACTGCACCGTGAAACAACTTTCCATCTTAACCGGCGCCGCGATCCTTGCGGCCAGTTCGGTTGCAGCCTGCCCCTGGGCCGGTGGCACCTATAGCGGCAATGAAAGGCAGTTCGAGACTGAGTTCACAGTCAATGCCGACTGCACTGAAATGGTGTTCCAATCCTCGGGAAGCGCCGGATTTCAACAGGCAGACACGCCCGAAACCGTTGCCTTGGCGGCCACGGACAAGGGCTGGACCTCCACCTTTCCCAAGGGGACCATCACCCTTTTGGCAGATGGTAAACAGGTCGAATTCATCGGCCCCGGTGTCAACGAGCGCGTGCAAGTGGACAAGTAAGAAATCCGGCCATCGCGGGCGCGGGGCGTTTCGCGGTGGCCTGCCTAGGCGACCACTTTGACGCCCTGTCGCCCGGCCAGATCGACGAAATACTGCCACGCCACCCGACCTGACCGCGCCCCGCGTGTGGCCTGCCATTCGATCGCCTCGGCGCGCAGGGTTTCCGGCGTGATACGCACGCCAAAGGCAGCGCAATAGCCGGCGATCATTGCCAGATACTGGTCCTGATCGCAGGGATGAAACCCCAGCCACAGCCCGAACCGATCGCTAAGCGAGACCTTTTCTTCGACCGCCTCGGACGGGTTGATCGCGCTGGAGCGTTCATTTTCGATCATGTCGCGCGGCATCAGGTGGCGCCGGTTAGAGGTGGCATACATCACCACATTTTCGGGCCGCCCTTCGATGCCCCCATCCAGAACCGCCTTGAGGCTCTTGTAATGCTCGTCGTCATGGGAAAATGACAGATCATCGCAAAACAGCACAAACCGCTGCGGTGCGGCGCGCAGGTGGTTCAGCAACCGACCGACGCTGGGCAGGTCTTCGCGCTGTAGCTCGATCAGGGTCAGGTCTTGATGTTCTGCCTGAACTTGCGCGTGTACAGCTTTGACAAGGCTGGATTTTCCCATCCCACGCGCACCCCACAGAAGGGCGTTGTTAGCGGCATAACCTGCGGCAAACCGGCGGGTGTTGTCCAGCAAGGTGTCACGCGCGCGATCAATTCCCACCAACAAGCCCAGATCGACCCGCGCCACATGGGTAACCGGGTCCAGCCGTTCCGGATCCACTTGCCAGACAAAGGCCGGGGCGGCGTCAAAGTCCGGGGACGGCAACGGCGCCGGAACCATCCGTTCCAGCGCCGCGGCGATACGTTCAAGGGGGTCGCTCACTTGAGGTCGTCCTTGGTTTCCTCGTCGTCCTCGAAGAACTCTTTCATCATCGGATCTTCTTCGACGTCGTCGTCATCATCGTCGTCGATGTCAAACAGGCTTTCACCTTCGCCGATGGTGCCGTCCTTGCGGGCCTGGACATCCTTTTGACGTTCCACATAGGCCACGAGATAGATCGAGATTTCGTACAAGCCATAGACCACAACGAACAGGATCAACTGCGTGGTGACATCGGGGGGCGTCACAAGGGCGGCCACCAGCAGGATGCCGACAACGGCGTATTTGCGCATTTTTTTCAAGCCACGCGAACTGGCCAGCCCGGCCTTGCCCATCAGCGTCAACAGCACCGGCAACTGAAAGCAAAGCCCAAAGGCGATGATCATCTTCAGGGTTATATCCAGCGATTCATTGACCTTACCGTTGAACACGATGTCGATGCCACTGGTGCGGGGCACGCCCACGCCACCTTCGCCACCCGTCACCGCCGCCATCAGCGACGGCAGATCGGCAAAGCCCAGAAAGAACGTCATCGCCAGCGGCACCACCACATAATGGGCAAACGCCGCGCCCATCAGGAACAGCACCGGCGAGGCAATCAGGAACGGCAGGAACGCGCCCCGTTCGTTCTTGTAAAGACCCGGAGCCACAAAGCGCCACAACTGAAATCCGATCACCGGAAAGGCCAGCATAAAGCCACCCACCATAGAAATACGGATCAGGGTGAAAAAGTATTCCTGCGGCGCGGTGTACTGCATCACCGGGTTGTCATTGCCCAGCGCGCGCATGCTGGTTTCAATCGGCACCAGCAGAAAATCAAGGATCGCGCTGCCAAAGGTAAAGGCGATGATCATCCCGACGAAAAACGCCAGAACCGACCTGATCAGCCGGTTGCGCAACTCTGCCAGATGCTCGATCAGCGGGGCCGCGCTGTCGTCGATCTCTTTTGCGTCACTCATGTTTTGCTTTCCGCCTCAGAGCTTTCTTTCGGGGCCGCCTGTGCCGCCGTTTCTGCCGCCGCCTCGGACGCTGTAACGGCGGCTTCGGCCTCGTCTGCCTTGGCCAGCGCATCTTTGGCCTCTTTGGCCTTGCGGGTCGCAGCGGCCCGCGCGGTCGAAGCCTGTATCTTGCGCGCGGATTCGGCCCGTTCCGCCGAAAGTTTGCCGGTTTCCGAGCCAGGGTCATATTTGGTCGGATCAAGGTTCGATGTCAGATCACGCGCGGCATCCTTGACGCCATCCAGCGCGCTGCCAACCGGGTTGGTCGCCGCCTTCAGCCCCTTGGCCATGTCCTTGATGCCTGTGTCATCTGCGGCATCGTTCATCGCCCGGCTAAAGTCGCGCGCCATGCCCTTGGCCTTGCCCACATAGCGCCCCACATTGCGGAACAGCACCGGCAAATCCTTGGGCCCCACGACGATCAACGCGACGATGCCCACCACCAACATTTCAGTCCAGCCAAGATCGAACATCGGCGTTTACGCCTTGTCTTTGTCGGTCTCGGCCACAACTTCGGCCTCGGCGTCGGGCGTGATGTCCTTGGCCACTTCGGCGGCGTCCTCTGCCTCAAGCTCTTTCTGCCCGTCGTTGATGCCCTTCTTGAACGATGTGATGCCTTTGCCCACCTCGCCCATGAGCGAGCTGATCTTGCCGCGCCCAAACAGCACCAAAACCACCACCGCAATCAGCAAAAGGCCCGGAAGGCCGATATTGTTCAACATGTCATTCTCCTTGCATCTGCGATGCGGATTGCCACCCGCACCCTAAAATTCGCACTCGTTCTACGCAGACCCACGCCGCGACGAAAGCACCAAAGCACCCCAACGGGGCCAATTTCCGCAACATTACGCCCTGCCCGGCCAAGGTGCAATCTCTCCTGACAGGTTTATGTCAGTTGCAGGGTGCTAGAGCGATCAGGTCAATCAACAAAGGAGATGACAACATGACCAACCCAATCGCCGAAATCGTCACATTCTCGCTGGCCAGGGGCACCTCGCCCAGTGATTTTGTCGCCATCAGCCAGCAAAGCGAAGCCTTCGTGCGCGCCCAACCGGGGTTCGTGCGCCGCCAGCTAAGCCGGGGCGAAGATGGCCGTTGGACCGACTACGTGCTGTGGGCTGACATGACATCGGCCAAAGCGGCGGCGGCCCGGTTCCCGACCCAGGATTTCGCCCCGGTGCTGATGGCGGCGATTGCGACCGATACAGTGCAGATGCGCCACGAACAGGTTCTGTGGAACATGGCCACGACTTGACGAACCCGGTGCGCGCGCGGCAAGGGTAAGAACATGCGCCGCACCGACCGCCTTTTCGACATCATCCAGATCCTGCGCGACGGCAACCTGCACCGCGCGCAGGACATCGCCGAGCGCCTCGAAGTTTCTGTGCGCACGATCTACCGCGATATGGACACGCTGACAGCCTCAGGCGTGCCGGTGCAGGGCGAACGCGGCGTCGGCTACATGGCGCTAGAGGCGATCACCCTGCCGCCCCTGACCCTGACCCCGGCCGAACTAGAGGCGCTCAACCTCGGCATGGCCATCGTCGC
>NVQY01000041.1 GCA_002400675.1 Paracoccaceae bacterium
GCCCCCGGCCCGGTTGATTTCCCCGCCCTGTTTCAGGCCATCGACGCCAGCGGATATGCGGGCTGGGTCAGCGCCGAATACACCCCCACAACCAAACGCACCGAGGACAGTCTGGGCTGGATGGGTTAGGGGTCGCCCCCGAGTCGCAGTCTGAGGTCGGTCACAGCGCGCCTTTCAGCCAGGCGATTGTTTTCAGGGCTTGCGACATCGCCGCTTGTTCGGTGGCAAACACGTGATGGCCATGGAAGCCAATAACGAACCACCCTTTGCCATCCTCAAAATCGCGGCGAAATTCATCGAATCCGAAGGTGCCATCGGGCCGCCGAAAGATATCAACGCAGATGGTTTCTCCGTCATAATTGATCGACCGCAGAACCTTGTTCGCATGAGACATGTTCAGAGACCTCCTTCCCTTAATGCGCCTCGGCCCAGTTCGCCCCCTGCCCCGCATCCACCGTCAATGGCACGTCCAGACGCACCACCGGATCGGGCGCGTTTTCCATCACCCTCCGGGCAATGGCGATGGTTTCATCCACCGCCGCCTCGGGGACTTCAAAGATCAGTTCGTCATGCACCTGCAACAGCATCCTTGCGGGCAACCCTGCAATCGCCTCCGGCATCCGGATCATCGCGCGGCGGATCACATCCGCCGCCGTGCCCTGAATGGGCGCGTTGATCGCCGCACGCTTGGCAAACCCGGCATGCGGTCCCTTGGCACCGATCTCGGGCGTATGAATCCGTCGCCCGAACAGGGTCTGGACATAGCCGTGCTCTTTGGCGAATGCGACGGTGTCGTCCATATAGGTGCGGATGCCGGGAAAGCGTTCGAAATAGCGGTCGATGAACCCCTGCGCCTCGGCCCGTGGAATGCGCAGATTCCGCGCCAGACCAAAGCCCGAGATGCCATAGATCACCCCGAAATTGATCGCCTTGGCCTTGCGGCGAATCTCTGGCGTCATCTGGTCCAGCGGCACATCGAACATCTCGGACGCGGTCATCGCGTGAATGTCCAACCCATCGGCAAACGCCTGTTTCAGCGCCGGAATATCGGCGATATGCGCCAGAATCCGCAACTCGATCTGGCTATAGTCCAGCGACACCAGAACATTGCCCGGCTCAGCCACAAACGCCTCGCGAATACGGCGCCCTTCCTCAGAGCGTACAGGAATGTTTTGCAGGTTCGGGTCGGTCGACGCCAACCGCCCGGTGCTGGCTCCGGCAATCGAATACGACGTGTGCACCCGCCCGGTGTCAGCGTTGATATGCCCCTGCAAGGCATCCGTGTAGGTCGATTTCAGCTTTTGCAACTGCCGATAATCCAGCACGCGCGCGGGGAAATCATGTTCGGTGGCAAGGTCTTCCAACACGGTTGCGGGGGTGGACCACTGGCCAGTCTTGGTCTTCTTGCCGCCTTCCAGGCTCATCTGATCAAACAGGATTTCACCCACCTGCGCCGGCGATTGCACATTGAATTCATGCCCCGCCAGTTCGTACAATTCGGACTCAAGCCCCGCCATCTTTTGTGCAAAAGCGTTGGACATGCGCGACAGCGTATCGCGATCAACCTTGATCCCGTGCATCTCCATTTCCGCCAGCACCGGCACCAATGGACGTTCCAGCGTTTCATAAACGGTTGTCACTTGCGAGCGATGCAACAGCGGCTTGAAATATTGCCACAGCCGCAGCGTTACATCCGCGTCCTCAGCCGCATAAGGCACCGCCTTGTCGATCGGCACCTTGTCAAAGGTGATCGCCGATTTACCACCACCCAACAGCGGTTTGATCGGGATCGGCGTGTGATCCAGATAACGGGTGGAAAGCGCGTCCATGCCGTGATTATGCAACCCCCCATGCAGCGCGTAAGACATCAACATGGTGTCATCAATCGGGGCCACATCGACGCCGTACCGGGCGAAAATCTTGGCATCATATTTCATATTCTGCCCGATCTTCAGGATCGACGGATCCTGCAAAACCGGCCTCAGCAGGTCCAGCGCCGCCTCGACCGACATCTGCCCGGCAATCAACTCACCCGAACCAAACAGGTCATCACTGGTCCCGTCGCGATGGGTCAGCGGAATGTAACAGGCCTCGCCCGCCTCGACGCACAGGGATATGCCCACCAGATCGACAACCATCTCGTTCAACCCGGTGGTTTCGGTGTCCACCGCCACCCAGCCACGGGCGTAAATCCGGTCGATCCATTGTTGCAAGGCGTCTGCATCGCCCACGCATTCATACTTATCGGCCTCAAACGGCACCGCCTTGGCGACCCCCTCGTCAGCCCCACCCGAGGCTTTCTCGGCAACCACCGGCGGCTCCATCCCCAACTGCTTGGCAATGCGATTGGTCAGGGTGCGAAACTCCATCTCGGCCAGAAACGGCAGCAAAGTGTCCGGTTCCGGGTCGCGCACTTCCAGATCGTCCAGCCCAAAATCCAGCGGCGTGTTCACATCCAGCGTCACCAACTGGCGCGACAGGCGTATCTGGTCAACATTGTCGATCAGGGTCTGGCGGCGCTTGGGCTGTTTGATCTCACTGGCGCGCTCCAACAACGTGTCCAGATCGCCATACTCGTTGATCAACAGGGCGGCGGTCTTAATGCCGATCCCCGGCGCCCCCGGCACGTTGTCCACACTGTCCCCGGCCAGCGCCTGAACATCAATCACCCGTTCCGGCCCGACGCCGAATTTCTCAATCACCCCGTCGCGATCAATGCGCTTGTTCTTCATCGCGTCCAGCATCTCGACCCCATCGCCGACCAGTTGCATCATGTCCTTGTCCGAACTGATGATGGTACAGCGCCCCCCCGCCTCGCGCGCCTGAACCGATAGCGTGGCGATGATGTCATCTGCCTCCCAACCTTCCAGCTCTTTGCAGGCGATGTTAAAGGCGCGGGTCGCCTCGCGCGTCAGCGGCATCTGCGGACGCAGATCCTCTGGCATCGCCTCGCGATTGGCCTTGTAAAGATCATACAGATCGTTGCGAAACGTGTGACTGCCCTTGTCAAAGATCACTGCCACATGGGTCGGCGCATCCGGCCCGGTGTTGCTTTCGACATAGCGGTACAACATGTTGCAAAACCCCGCCACGGCCCCAATCGGCATGCCGTCCGATTTGCGCGTCAGCGGCGGCAACGCGTGATAGGCGCGAAAGATGAACGCCGAGCCGTCGATCAGATGCAGATGGCACCCTTTTCCAAAATTCTGCGCCATGTGCGGCCCCTCTGATATGCGACCTCGCGATTGTGCCACGTCACCCACAAACCTGCCAGCCGCCAATTACACGCCTGCCCGGTCTTCTTCTTGTTCAAAATACTCAACTTCAACGCCCGCACAAAAGCAGAGCGTAAAATGGGTCCCACTCTCAGCTTTCGCCCTGATGGTCCTCATACACATACCGGCAATCGCAATAGGGACACTCAACCCAGCCCTGATCCTCGGGGATTTGCAACCAGACCCTGGGATGCCCCCCGGCCCCGCCGTCACAGGCAATACGGTGGCTGTCTACAACCTTGGTTTCCGGTGCTTGAATTGTCATCGCTGGGGCGTCCTTACTGGAAAATCTTCCTCTCGTTTATATCCAAGCCGATCCGGTGGGCAAGACCCACCCTGCCCTCAGGCCCACATGACCCGTGTTATCGACAATCACCCGACCCGTTTCCTGCGCATATCGCACCCGTTTCTTGCGCATATCGCACCCGTTTCCTGCGCATATCGCACCCGTTTCCTGCGCATATCGCAAATGACTCGGAAAAAGAACAAACGGTGAATATACTACCCCTGCCATGTATACCGAACTGTCCATCACCTCCAACTTTACCTTCCTCACCGGGGCCTCCCACCCCGAGGAATATATCCAGCGTGCCGCGTGGCTTACCCTGCCCGCCATCGCCATCGCCGACGACAACTCCGTCGCCGGAATCGTGCGCGCCCACACCGAATCCCGCGCCATTGCCCGCAAACTGCAAGAACGCCACGACTGGGACGCCATCCATTCCCCCATCGGCCCGATCCACCCCGATCACCCAACCCCCACCCCCTCGCTTGGCACCACCCCGCGCCTGATCCCGGCGGCGCGGCTGATCTTTACCGACGCCCCGCCGATCACCGTGCTGCCACTGACCCGCGCCGGCTGGGGCAACCTCTGCCGCATCCTGTCAACCGGACGCCTCAGGGCGCAAAAGGGCCAGTGCGACCTGCAACTGGCTGACCTGCTGGCGCGACCGGACGGCCTCCACCTTCTGCTCTGGCCACAAACGCAAACACTGCCGGGCGGCGCGGATGGATGGGACCCGCATATGCACCGGCTGACGCGCCGCTTTGGGGGCAATATGCACCTGCTGCTGACCCCACAATATGACGGCCGTGACCGGGGGCGATTCGACACGCTGGCAACGCAAGCCGCCGATCTGGGCCTGCCGACACTGGCCAGCGCCGCGCCGGTCATGCACCACGGCAAACGGCGCAAGCTGGCGGATGTCCTGTGCGCCATCCGCCTGCACCGCAAGGTCGACAATCTGGGCCGCGACGCCCTAGCCAATGGCGAGGCGCGCCTGCGCTCAGCCACCGAAATGCGCCGCCTGTTTACCGGGCACCTCGACGCGGTAAACCGCGCCGGGGTCCTCGCCCGCTCCCTGACCTTTTCGCTGGACGAATTGCGCTATGAATACCCCAATGAGGCCGGCGACCACGAAACCCCAACCCAGCGGCTGGAACAACTGGCGCTTGAGGGCCTCAACTGGCGCTACCCCGCAGGTGCCCCGCCCCGTGTGCAAAAGATGCTGGCCCATGAATTGCGCCTTATCACCAAGCTGAAATACGAACCCTACTTCCTGACCGTGCGCGACATCGTCGCCTTTGCCCGCTCGCGCGATATCTTATGTCAGGGCCGCGGAAGTGCCGCCAACTCGGTAGTCTGCTACTGCCTTGGCGTCACCAGCGTCAGCCCCGAAATCGGCTCCATGGTGTTTGAACGCTTTGTCAGCGAGGCGCGCGATGAACCCCCCGACATCGACGTCGATTTCGAACATGAACGGCGCGAAGAAGTGATCCAGCATATCTACCAACGCTATGGCCGCCACCGCGCCGGCCTGTGCGCCACCGTAGTACATTATCGCGGCAAACGCGCAATCCGCGAGGTGGGCCGCGCCATGGGGCTAAGCGAAGACACCATTTCGGCGCTCTCCTCTCAGCTTTGGGGGTTCTTCAGTTCCAAAGGCCTAGAGGCCCAGCGCATGGCCGAAATCGGCCTTGACCCAACCGACCGCCGCCTGAACCAGACCATGCAACTGGTTTACGAGATTGACGGTTTCCCCCGGCATCTGTCGCAACATGTGGGCGGCTTCATCATCACCGACGGGCGGCTGGACGAGTTGGTGCCGATCGAGAACGCGACGATGGAGGACCGCACGGTCATTTGCTGGGACAAGGACGATATCGACACGCTGGGCATCCTCAAGGTCGATGTTCTCAGCCTCGGCATACTGACCTGCATCCGCAAGGCGTTTGACCTGATCACCCAGCACCACCAAACCAGCCACACGCTGGCCACCCTGCCGCCCGAAGACCCTGCGGTCTACGATATGCTGTGCCGCGCTGACTCTATCGGCGTGTTTCAGGTCGAATCCCGCGCGCAAATGAATTTCCTGCCCCGTATGCGCCCGCGCAACTTCTATGATCTGGTGATCGAGGTGGCGATCATCCGCCCCGGCCCCATTCAGGGCGACATGGTGCATCCGTTCATCCGGCGGCGTAATGGCGAAGAGCCGGTCAGCTTTCCCTCGGATGAATTGGGCGAAGTGCTGGGCAAAACCCTTGGCGTGCCGCTGTTTCAGGAACAGGCGATGCAGATCGCCATCGTCGGGGCCGGATTCACCCCCGATCAGGCCGACCGTCTGCGCCGCTCGCTGGCCACGTTCAAGAAACACGGGAGCGTCAGCGAATTTCGTGCCCTGTTCCTGCGCGGCATGGCAAAAAAGGGCTATGACAGCGATTTCGCCGAACGCTGCTTTTCCCAGATCGAAGGCTTCGGCTCATACGGCTTTCCCGAAAGCCACGCGGCGTCGTTTGCCCTGTTGGTCTATGCCAGCGCGTGGATCAAATGCCACCATCCGGGCATCTTCGCCTGCGCCCTGCTGAACGCGCAACCCATGGGGTTCTACGCCCCGGCGCAGATCGTGCGCGATGCGCGAGAACACGGCGTCAAGGTGCGCGCGGTCTGCATCAACGCCAGTTTCTGGGACAATTCGATGGAGCCGGACGGGGCTGGTGGGTTGGCACTGCGCCTTGGGTTCCGCCAGATAAAGGGTCTGCGCGAAGAAGACGCCGCATGGCTGACGGCGGCGCGCGGCAATGGCTACACAGCGGTCGACGACGTGTGGCGGCGCGCAGGGCTGGCCCCGGCCGTAATCGAACGGCTGGCCGAGGCGGATGTGTTCGCCGGGGTCGGGCTGAACCGGCGCGAGGCCCTGTGGCAAGCCAAGGCGATTGCCAGCGCCAAACCCCTGCCGTTGTTCGCCCAAGGGTTGGAGGGCGAGGCGATTGACGAACCAGCCGCACACCTGCCGCAGATGCGCCTTGGCGAAGAGGTGGTCGAGGATTACGTCGCCATGCGGCTGAGTTTGCGCGCGCACCCGGTGGGGTTACTGCGCGGGGTGTTGACGCCGGGGATCTAGCAACCGTGTTATTCATTTCCATCCGGGATCCATTTTGCGGTTCTGGCACGGACGGTGCTTACCCGTTCGATCAGCTTTCTTGCGATGGCGATGATGACCTGTTTGGCGGATTTTCCTTTCGCTTTCAGGCGCTCGGCAAAGGCATTCATACCGGGATTGTGACGGCTGGCCGATAGGGCCGAGAAGGTGAAGGCACTGGAACGAACGGTCCGCGAACCGAAGCAGGAAAACGAGACCCTTCGTAAGGCATCTGCATATTTTGCGCAGGCAGGGCCCGACCGCCCCTTCAAACGATGGTCCGGTTCATAGAAGATCATCGCGATCATGGGGCCGAGCCAATCTGTCCCGCTGCCCGGCAGGGTATTGCGCGCGGAACAGTTGCCATGCCCCCTTTCAAGACATAGCCTTGCAACGCCCTGGCCGAAACGATCAACGGCCTGTTCAACGCCGAGGTCATTCATCGACGGGGACCATGGCGCGACTTTGAAGCCGTGGAATACGCGACATTGGAATGGATCGACTGGTTCAATAACCGCCGCCTGCTGGAAAGATCAGATATGGCCGCTTAACTAAGACAAATCCGCCTCCGGCAAACCCGGGGCGGGACAGTAGTGGATGGATCGCGCCATTGCAGTCCATCAGCCTGACCGGCCTTAACCTACTGGAAACGGCCCAAGGATCATGCGCCCCGGCTCACGCGTCCAGTGTTTCAAGCGCTTGCGCAAACACACAAGGATCGACATTGCCGCCAGTGGCCACCACGATCACGGTGTCCGTCGAAATCTGATCCCCATGAAACAACGCGGCAGCCAGCGAAATCGCACCGCCCGGTTCAAGAACGATCTTCAGCCGGGAAAACGCCAGCGCCATGGCCCGCAGGGCATCCGCTTCGGGCACCACCAGTCCGGGGCCACACAGCCGTTTGATGATCGGAAAGGTCAGCGTCCCCGGTGATGGCGTAAGAATCGCGTCACAGATCGACCCGGTGGTTGCCTCATTGCATTCGATCCGACCCGATATCAACGAGCGCGCAGTATCGTCATATCCAACCGGCTCGCAGGGGCGCACCACCATCTTTGGCGCGCGGGCCTCAAGTGCCAGCGCAATCCCCGAGGTCAGCCCGCCGCCACCGCAATTGACCAGAACCTCGGCTTGCTCCACCCTCAGGGCCTTGGCCTGATCGGCAATTTCAAACCCGCACGTGCCTTGCCCGGCGATCACCTGTTCGTTGTCGAACGGCTTGACCAGAGTCAGATTGCGGTCCCGTGCCAGATCGCCACCAATCTTTTCGCGGTCCTGAACGGCGCGGTCATACAATACCACTTCGGCCCCAAGCGCGCGGGTATTCTCAATCTTGATCCGTGGAGAATCAGACGGCATCAATATCGTTGCAGGCGCGCCGTGATGGGCGGCGGCA
Source organism: Paracoccaceae bacterium (assembly GCA_002400675.1). Taxonomy (GTDB): domain Bacteria; phylum Pseudomonadota; class Alphaproteobacteria; order Rhodobacterales; family Rhodobacteraceae; genus NVQY01. Next base: position 8,094 of record NVQY01000041.1, read on the forward strand.
CGGGCAATGCCTTGAGCGTGGTTGCCGCTTGAATAGGCAATCACACCGCGTTTCAGGGTGGCTTTGTCCATCGCAGACAAGGCTGCCCACCCGCCGCGCGCCTTGAAACTGCCCGTGTGTTGCAGGTTTTCGGCCTTTACCAGAATACGCCGCCCGGCGATTTCATCCAGAAATGGCGACCCAAGCAGCGGCGTGCGCCGTATATGCCCTTGCAAACGCGTGGCGGCGGCTTCGATCATGGCGAGTGAAGTCATCAGGTTTCTCCGGCGTGTGGCAGGTCAGGGCAAAAAAATGCAGGTAAGGGTTTGTTGTTACCACCAACACCCCGACAATCACGCAACAAAATTTTTTCTTGAAAAATTTTCCCAAGAAAATTCAGGAATTTTCTTTTGCCCCGCTTGATTGAAACGAAACGCCAGATGTTCAAAGGCCGGCCAGCCCCGGGATCGGTGTGAGGTCCGACAGAATATTTGCCGGCACCCATGGCAACCGATCGACCGGTTCACCCGACCGATTGGCCCAGGCTGTGTTGAAACCATATCCAGCCGCCGCTGCTGCATCCCACCCATTGGAGGACACAAACAGGACTTCGTCTTTCGCACAGCCAAACCGCTGTCCCACCAGATCGTAAACCCGCCGGTCCGGTTTGAAAACTCCCACGCTCTGCACCGACAACACATCGTCCAGAACGTCGCCGATTCCGGCCGATTTCACCGCCCCGGCCAGCATATCGGGTGATCCGTTCGACAGGATCGCCGTCTGCAACCCGCCCGCCTTTAGCGCGGTTAGCATTGGCGCGACTTCGGGGTAGGCCTGCAATTGCCAATACAGGTCCAACAACCGTTTGCGCAGCGCCGCATCCCCGTCCAGCCCGGTGGATTCCAACGCCCAGTCCAGACCATTCTGCGTCACTTCCCAGAAATCCGTATGCGCATTCGAAAGCGCGCGCAGCCACGTATATTGCAACTGTTTCAGCCGCCACTGGTTTGCCACATCTTTCCAACGATCCCTGAGCGCGGGAAATTCTGGCTCTTCGGCCGCCTGACGTGCGGCGGCGGCGACGTCGAACAATGTTCCGTAGGCGTCAAATATGCAGGTGGTGATTGGCATCGTACTCTCCCCTTGTGCGCCTGCAAACTGGCACAGGTTCGTCAGGGTGGGAAGGACCATGTGGGCAAGAGTCGCCCGCTTTGCCGCACAATCCCAAACTATGGTTCACGTTTGCGCCGGGGCGGGTTAGGATCACCGCCAAATCCGGGGGAAGCCCCGCCAACCCAACCAATCGGAGCATTCATGACATCAGTAAAATCAGGCGACAAGGTGCGCATTCATTATACGGGAACCCTGCTTGACAGCACCCAATTCGACAGTTCCGAGGGGCGCGACCCGCTGGAATTCGAAGTCGGGTCCGGTCAGGTGATCGCCGGTCTTGACGTGGCCTTGCCGGGCATGATCCCGGGCGAGAAAAAGACCGTCAAAGTCCCCTGCCAAGAGGCTTACGGCCCCATCGACCCGGGCCAGCGTCAGGCGGTCCCGCGCAGCACCATACCGGATGACGTTCCGCTTGAACTGGGCATGCAATTGCAAATGCAGACTCCCGAAGGCCAGATGCTGGTGGTCCGGGTTGTCGATCTGGACGAGGACGACGTCACGCTGGACGCCAACCACGCGCTGGCGGGAATGGATTTGATCTTTGACATTGAACTGGTGTCGATCAACGCCGCTTAGGCGATTGCACAACCGCCCCGTAAGGCATTAACGTGGCGCGGATAATAAACGGGAGGAAACGATCATGACAGATTTCACACGGCGCGGTGCGCTTGGTCTTGTGGGCGCGGCAGCAGCCCTGCCAATACTGGGAAGCCCGGTGCTTGCCGGCACAAAACTCAACGTTGGCGCGCTGCGTTTTACCAGCCACGCCGCCAGCTTTGTCGCGTTTGAGCGCGGCTATTTCGACGCCGAGGGACTGGATGTCGAGTTCAAGTTCTTTCAGGCCGCGCAACCCATGGCCGTGGCCATTGCCTCGGGCGACGCCGACTATGCGGTGACCGCAATTTCCGGCGGGCTGGTCAGTCTGGCCGAAAAAGGTGCCGCCAAGGTCATCGGCGGTGCCCTTAGCGAAGAACCGGGCATTGACGGGCAGAAAATCCTCGCCTCCAACGCTGCATATGAGGCCGGGTTGACCAGCGCGAAAATGCTTGACGGGCGCTCGTGGGCGATCAGTCAGGCGGGGTCTTCGTTCCACTATATGGGATCAAAGATCAGCGCCGCCGAAGGGGCCACGGTCAGTTTCAAGCCGCTGCAAAAGGTCGGGGCCATCATCGGCGCGCTGAAATCCGGTCAGGTCGATGCCTGGTCGATCGTGCCCCACATCGCCAAGGCCCTTGCCGGGGGCGGCGCGGTCAAGATCATCGGCAATGTGGCCGATTACCTGCCCAATTATCAGGTCACGACCGTGTTCACCTCGGCTGACAACGCCGCCAACAAACGCGGCCAGACCGAAGCATTCCTGCGCGCGTTCTCGAAAGGGGCCGACGATTTCAACGCCGCCCTCGTGGACAAGACCGCAGGCGACGAGGCAGCCGCCGAAATGGTCAAGCTGATCCACAAATATGTCTACGCCGACAAGCCGTTGGAAAAGGCCGGGAAATCAATCCGCAACGGGGCCATGCGGATCAATAAGAACGCCAGCCTGAACATGGCATCGGTCACCGATCAGATCGACTGGTTCAAATCGGAGAAACTGATCAAGGACAGCATCACCGTCGATACGCTGGTTGATCCGTCCTATTCCGAAATGATGTAAAACTGGCGGGCGGGCCATGTGCCCGCCCATCCGCCAATGGACCTGACACTGGAAAATATCACCCACCGTTACGACGGGCTGACGGTGCTTGAGGACGTCTCGCTGCATATTCCGGCGGGGCAGATCCTGTGCATTATCGGCCCGTCTGGCTGTGGCAAATCCACCCTGTTGCGGCTGATTGGCGGGCTGGAACAACCCAGCGCCGGGCAGGTGCTGCAACTGGGCACACCGCCTGCCGGTTGCCTGAACCCGCTAACTTATGTGTTTCAGGATTTCGCCCTGCTGCCGTGGCGCAGCGTGGGCGGCAACATCTCTCTCGTGCTGGAAGATCACGGCATACGCGGCGCGGCCGCCGACAAGATCATCGACGACGTATTGGCGCGCACCAAACTGTCGGATTTCCGCGCCGCCTTGCCCCGGCAACTATCGGGCGGCATGAAACAACGGGTGGCCATCGCCCGCGCGCTGGCGGTCAACCCCGCCGTGATGCTGCTGGACGAACCGCTGTCGGCGCTTGATGCGCAAACCCGCGAACTGCTGATGGAGGACCTGATTGGCCTCTGGCAACGCCAGCCCTTTACCGGCGTCTACGTCACCCATAACCTGGCCGAAGCCGTGCGCCTTGGCCATCGCATTGCCGTCCTGTCCCGTCGCCCCGGACGCCTGCGCGACGTGATCGACATCGACATCCCCTTGGGCGAACGCCACATAGGCGACCCCCGCCTTGAGGCGCTGCAAACCCGCCTGTGGGACGCGATGAAACAAGAGGCGATGGCGGCAGATCAGGAACTTCTGCATGTCTGAAAATATGCACCCCAACAACGCCCGCCCCGTCCCCTTTCGCGGCGGAGGCTTTCGCCCGGTGGCCAAACGTGGCGCGGCAATCATCGTCTTTACCACCCTGATACTGCTGGCCGAATGGGGAACGCGCACCGGCTGGATCACCAACCTGACCCTGCCGCGCCCATCGGACGTGGCAACCACATTGATCGACCTGTGGCGATCCGGCCTGCTGTGGACCCACCTTTCCGTCTCGCTATCGCGACTGGTGGTGGGCGGCACGATAGGCATAACCGCCGGTATCGGCGTCGGCATGATGATCGGCCTGTTTTCCTATGTGCGCGCCGGTCTGATCCCGGTCGTGGCCGCCCTGTTCCCGATCCCGAAAATCGCCCTGTTGCCGTTGTTCGTGATCTGGTTCGGCATTGACGAAGCGTCGAAATACGCGCTGATCGCGCTGGGCACCTTTACCCCGACAATCGTGTCCACCTACGGCGCGGTGGACAACGTGGACCGCACTTTGGTGCGCATGGGCCAGAGTTTTGGCCTTAGCTGGTGGTCGATTGTGCGCAAGATCGTCCTGCCCGGCGCGCTGCCCGGCATCCTGTCGGGCCTGCGCGTATCGGTGGCGATCGGTATCATCCTGCTGGTCGCCGCCGAAATGCTGGGCGCGGAATACGGCATCGGCGCCTATATCCTGCAAGCCGGATCGCTTTACGATCTCGAACGCCTGTTTGCCGGCGTGCTGATCCTGTCAGTGCTGGGCATCACCACCAGTTGGATCATCGGCCTGCTGGAAAAGCGCCTGTTGAACTGGCGCGGCTAGACCCGGCTGCTCGTCAAGCCCGACCGGGCTTTCCTCGCAACCGACCCTGCTATTCAGCCATCTTGCGGCTCTCATCCAGATAGATCTCGCGCAGACGCAGCGCCAACGGCCCGCCCTTGCCAGACCCCAGCGTCACCCCGTCAATCTCGACCACCGGCATCACAAACGAACTGGCCGAGGTGACAAACGCCTCGTCCGCAGTTTTTGCCTCATCGATGGTGAAACTGCGTTCCTCGACTTCCATCTGCGCCTCTTTAGCGAACCGCAACACGGCGGCGCGGGTGATGCCGTGCAGGATGTCCGAACTCAGCGCGCGGGTGATGATCTTGCCGCCCTTGACGATATAGGCGTTGTTCGACGTGCCCTCGGTGACAAACCCGTCCTCGACCAGCCACGCATCATCCGCGCCGGCCTTTTTCGCCATCATCTTGCCCATGCTGGGATACAGCAATTGCACCGTCTTGATATCGCGCCGACCCCAGCGGATATCCTCGATGCTGATCACCTTGATGCCCTTTTTCGCGGCCACGTCCCCGGCCAGCCCCGGTTTGGCTTGCGTGAACAGAACAATGGTCGACGGCGTGGTCTCCGGGTCAGGAAACACAAAATCCCGGTCGCCGGGCGCGCCACGGGTGACTTGCAGATAAACCAGCCCCTCGTCGATCTCATTGCGCGCAACCAACTGCCGGTGGATCTCCAGCAGTTCATCCATCTCAACCGGGCTGGCCATGTCCAACTCGTTCAGTGAACGGGTCAGCCGACGCGAATGCCCGGCAAAATCAATCAGCTTGCCACCCAGAACGGATGTCACTTCATAAACCCCGTCAGCCATCAGAAATCCGCGATCGAATATCGACACCGTGGCCTGATCTTCGGGCAGGTAGTCGCCGTTTACATAAACTGTACGCATATTATTTATTCCTTATGTTGCGGGGCGTCGCCCGTTCCTCACTGAAATCAGTCCCCCGGACTGATTTCCGGGCGCTCGTCACCCCCACAAGGCAGCATCAGACGGATGCACGCCCATGGTATCGAATTTCAAAGGGTTTTCCCGGTCTTCAGCCAATAACAACGGCCCGTCAAGGTCAACCACGCCAACCCCCTGCGCCACCAGAACCGCCGGTGCCATCGCCAGCGATGACCCAACCATGCAGCCAACCATTACGCCGTATCCGTCGGCCACGGCCGCGTCGCGTAACCGCAGCGCCTCGCTCAAGCCCCCGGTCTTGTCGAGCTTGATGTTGACCACATCATACTTGCCCTTCAACCCCGGCAAACTACCCCGGTCATGGCAGCTCTCGTCGGCACAAACCGGCACCGGCCGCTCCATGCCAATCAACGCGTCGTCCTCACCAGCAGGCAAAGGCTGTTCAACCAACGCCACCCCCAAGCGAACCAGATGCGGGGCCAGATCGGTGTAAACCTCTGGCGACCAACCCTCGTTTGCATCGACAATGATCTTTGCATCCGGCGCACCGGCGCGAACGGCCTCAAGCCGCGCCATGTCATCCGGCGTGCCCAGCTTGATCTTAAGCAACGGGCGCTGCGCATTCTTTGCCGCCTGCGCGCGCATCTTCTCGGGCGTGTCCAGCGACAAGGTATAGGCGGTAATCTCAGGCCCCGGCTTGGCCAACCCCGCCAACTCCCAAACCCTCTTGCCGGCCCGCTTGGCCTCCAGATCCCACAAGGCGCAATCCACCGCATTGCGCGCCGCCCCCGCAGGCAACAAATCCATCAACCCATCGCGATCAAATTCGCCCGGCAAACCCGCGATCTGATCCTCAACCGACTCCAGCGTTTCGCCGTACCGCGCATACGGCACGCATTCGCCCCAGCCCTGATGATCGCCATCGTTAACCGTAACCGTCAACACCTTGGCCTCGGTGCGCGACCCACGTGAAATGGTAAACACCTGCGCCAGCCGGAACACATCCCGCGTCACTTCAATCCGCATACGACCTCACCCTTCTTCTTGTTCCAAATACTCAAATCCGACCCCTCACCCGCGCACAAGCGCCGGATCACATGGACCCAAGAACCTCCGCCAACCGATCTGCCCCCTGCCGGAACGGATCAATCGTCACCAACCCCATACGCGCCTCAACCCCGGCAAGATAGCTTAGCGACTCATCTTCCGACATATGCTGCGTGTTCACGGTTATGCCGGCAACCTGACAATCAGGGTTGGCAACCCGCGCCAACGGCAACGCAACATCGCGCAAGGTCTCAAGCGACGGCGGTGTGTAGCCCGGCAAGCCGCGCATGTGCGTGCGGGTGGGTTCGTGGCTCAGGATCAGTGCATCAGGTTGACCGCCGTGGATCAGCGCCATGGTCACCCCGGAATAGGACACATGGAACAAGCTGCCTTGGCCCTCGATGATGTCCCAGTGATCGTCGTCGTTGTCCGGTGTCAGATACTCCACCGACCCGGCCATGAAATCGGCAATCACCGCGTCCAGCGGCACCCCGTGGCCGGTGATGAGAATGCCGGTCTGTCCGGTGGCGCGGAATGTACTCTTCATACCCGCCTTGCGCATGGCATTGTCCAGCGCCAGCGCGGTATACATCTTGCCCACCGAACAATCGGTGCCCACCGCCAGAACCCGCTTGCCGCTGCGTTTCACGCCATTGGCGATGGGATAGGCATCCGTCGGCACCCGCACATCATGCAGCGTGCCCCCATGGGTCTGCGCCGCCGCCAGCAGATCGCGTTCGTCGCGCAGCAGGTTGTGCAACCCCGAGGCCAGATCGAAATCCATCTCAAGCGCCTTGACCAGAACATCCTTCCATTCCTGACTGATGATCCCGCCACGGTTGGCCACGCCAATGACCAGCGTCTTGGCCCCGGCATCGCGGGCCTCTTGCAGGGTCATATCTGCCAGACCCACATCCGCGCCGCACCCGGGCAGGCGGAACTGCCCGACCGCATTTTCGGGACGCCAGTCACGGATGCCTTGCGCCACCTTGGCGGCAAGCTGGTCAGGGGCATCGCCCAGAAACAACAGATATGGGGTCTCGATCATGGCGCATGCTCTCCTGATAAATGCGGCGGGAACTCAATCGGCACTTTATAGCGGGGCTTTGCACAGTGTTTGGCGTTTTCAATGGTGTAGTCGGAAATCTGCGCAAGGAAATTCGAAGCAAAAGAAAATTCGCCGAATTTTCTTGCACCTATCGCACTGGAGTTCTGTAATTCGTGCGCGCCCAAAGTTGCGTTTCATATCTGATTCCGGCGAATTGCTGCACTTGCACAAAATGCTTGCATGGGTCTGCGCAATTTAATACCTCATAGGCAATGATTTTCGCAATATCGTTGCTTAACCGAAAGAAACCACACATGAGTTTTCGCCTTCAACCATCCGCCCCGGCCCGTCCCAATCGCTGTCAGTTGTTCGGCCCCGGATCCCGCCCGGCGATATTTGAAAAAATGGCTGCCAGTGCGGCCGATGTGATCAACCTTGATCTGGAAGATTCCGTGGCCCCTTCGGACAAGGACAGCGCGCGGGCCAACGT
>NVQY01000042.1 GCA_002400675.1 Paracoccaceae bacterium
CCCCCCTTACAGCTTCTTCTTGTTACAAATACTCAACTCCACCCTCTCCCCACACCACACCCATATTGACAGATCACAAAATTCCCCCTCCAACTCCCTGCATGACAACTTCCAGACTCCCCGGTTTCCACAACCTCACCCGCACAGACCGCCTGACGACAATCGCCGACACCTGCGGCCTGACCCCGGCCCAGATCGACCACCTGCGCGCCGCTGCCACCCATGACGGCGACCTCGCCGATAACCTGTCCGAAAACGTCATCTCTGTGATGTCCATCCCCTTGGGCGTGGCCACCAACCTGATCGTTGATGGGCGCGAGGTGCTGGTGCCGATGGCAACCGAGGAAAGCTCGGTCATCGCCGCCGTGTGCAACGGCGCACTGGCCTGCCGCGCAACAGGCGGCGTTACAACCGACGCCGACACCCCTTGCATGATCGCCCAAGTGCAACTGACCGACATCGACGACCTGTCGGCAGCGCGCGACAAAATCCTGTCGCACCGGGACCATATCATCAAGACCTGCAACGATTGCGACCCGACGCTGCTGCGCATGGGCGGCGGCATGCAGGATCTGGACGTGCGCATTGTCCCGCCCTTCCTCGTGCTGCACCTGATTGTCGATGTGCGTGACGCCATGGGGGCCAACGCGGTCAACACCATGGCCGAAACCATCGCGCCCTATGCGGCCACACTGACCGGCGGCGCGCCCGGCCTGCGCATCTTGTCCAACCTCGCCGACCGACGCCTTGTGCGCGCCCGCGCCACATGGCCCGCCGCCACCCTCGGCGCGGACGTGGTGGACGGCATCATCTCAGCCTATGCCTTTGCCGCAGCCGACCCCTACCGCGCCGCCACCCACAACAAAGGCATCATGAACGGCGTCAGCGCGGTTGGCCTCGCCACCGGGAACGACACCCGCGCATTAGAGGCCGGAGCCCATGCCTTTGCCGCCAAAGACGGCTACAAACCCCTGACACGATACAGCAAAACCGCCGACGGCGATCTGCTGGGCCAGATTGAACTGCCCATGCCAGTGGGCATCGTCGGCGGAGCTACCCGCGCCCACCCGACCGCACAGGCAGCGCTGAAGATCGCCGGAGCGGATACCGCCGACCGGCTGGGCCGGATCATCGCCGCCGTCGGGCTGGTGCAGAATTTCTCGGCCCTGCGCGCCCTCTCCGGCGAAGGCATCCAGAGGGGCCACATGGGCCTGCACGCGCGCAACATCGCCATCGCCGCCGGGGCCACTGGCGATCAGATTACCCGGATCGCCGGCGCAATGATCGACGCAGGCACCATCAGCGAAGCCGCCGCGCGCGCTTTGTTACAGGTCCCCCGGCCCGGGTAACGCCGCCCAACACATGCGTGACCCCGGCGACACACGCATTGACCCACGCCCGCCCGGCTTTAGGTTCCCTGCCATCGGATCAGGAGGATTCCATGCGCAAACTACTCATACTTCTGGCCAGCGTCGCAGCACTGCCAGCAATGGCCGCCGAAGGCACCCGCATTCAGGTCAAAGGCGAAATCATCGACACCTGGTGCTATTATTCCGGCGTCATGGGCGGCCCTGACGCCGTGGTAGGATCGGCCCATCACACCTGCGCGCTGTGGTGCTCGGCGGGTGGCATCCCGGTTGGCCTGCTGGCGGACGACGGCACGGTTTATATGGTGATCAAAACCGGCGACGACACCGAATCTGCGGGCGGCGACACCCTGTTGAAACTGGCCTCCAACACGGTCGAGGCCGACGGCATCGCCTATGAACGCGACGGCATCAACTATCTCGTGGTCTCACGCGTGGTCAGAGACCTCGGTATCACCAACCTGAACCACAAAGATTACGGCCCCGTCCCGGGCTTTGCCATACCGGAGCCTCAGGAATGAAGCGTCTCATAGCCCTGATCACCCTGCTGATCCTCCCTGCCTTTGCCCCCACCATCACGCTTGCGCAGGATTTCTCGCAAGGCTCCACCGCCAGATCATGGAATCTGGAAGGCGAACAACCCGCCCTGTTCGAGGCCCGCGTGGTTGACCTGTTGTGCGAGTTGACCGGCGACTGCCCAACCGATTGCGGCGCGGGCAAACGTCAGATGGGCCTTGTGCGCACGGCTGACAATGTGATGATTCTGGCGATCAAGAACGCGCAAGCGGCCTTCAGCGGGGCCGCTGTGGACATGGCGCTTTATTGCAATCAAACCGTCGAAGTGGACGGGCTATTGATCGACAACCCCGCCCTTGGCGCGCGCAACATCTATATGGTGCAAAAAGTGCGCGTGGCGGGCGGCGACTGGGCCAAGGCCAACAAGTTCACCAAGGTCTGGGCCAGTGAAAACCCCGAGGCCAAGGGCAAAGGCGCGTGGTTCCGCCGTGATCCGCGCATCAAGGCGCTGATTGCCGAAAATGGCTATCTGGGCTTGGGGTTGGCGGTGGATGACGCCTTTATCAAGGACTGGTTCTAACATGCTGCGCGCTCTGGTGCTGTTGATGATCTCTCTGGCCGGTGGGGCCTTTGCCCACGGCGAACCCCACCCGGCGCACCAGCAACAAACCACGCCGGTTGTCGCCTCTGCCCCCTTGCCGTTCGCAATGGGCGGCGCGTTCAATCTGATCGACCAGAACGGCCAGGCCCGCAGCCAGATCGACCCGGACGGGCGCGCGCAACTGGTGTTCTTTGGCTATGCCAACTGCCCCGGCATCTGCCCCACCGCGTTTGCAACGATGGCCGACACGGTGGACCGGCTGGCCGAACAGGGCATCCCGGTGCGCCCAATCCTGATCACCGTCGACCCGACCCGCGATACCGTGACCAACATGGGCGCGCCCTTGGCCCGCCTGCACCCGGATTTCATCGGTCTCACCGGCAGCGAGGCGGCTTTGGCGCAGGCCTACAAAGCCTTTGGTGTTGAGAGCAAAGTTGAATACACCGACCCGGACAAGGGCGCGATCTATTCGCATGGTTCGTTCATTTTTCTGCTGGACGCGCAGGGCGAGGTGCTGACCCTGTTGCCGCCGATCCTGCACACTGACCGCATGGTGGAAATCGTCCGGGGATACCTGACTGCCACCGACTGACCTGCGCGGCCTCATCCACCCGCGAAGCGTTGCGTTTGGTCAGAGGCGTTTTAGGTCACGTAGGCATTTACGAACCCGATATCATCCACCGTGAAGGCCGCAGAGCTGACTATCGTGAGGTAAGAAACCGCCTCAGTCGCCGTATCTGTGGCTTCGAATTGCATTGAGATTTCGGTGGTGAAAACACCGTCCACCTCGGTCTGATCAAAGCCGATTGCCGATAAATCGCGACCCGCCGTTTCTGCATTGCGGATTACTTCGATGGTAATGGCATCTTCATCCGGATTGAAATCGGCGATCCTGGCAGTGCCGGTTTCAAGCAGGCCATCATCTTCGGAAATAGAGTTCTGGCTTGCCAGCAGATCAAGCTTGATATCGAATTGGTCGCTGCCTTCGCCGCCGGTTATGATCGCCCCGCCCCGGTCCAGACTGTCGACCCCCGCGTCCGCCAGAACAGTGATCGTATCGTCGCCAGTGCCGCCGTCAATGATCGCGACGTTATCGTTCAATTCGACATCACTGTCAAAGGTGATCACGTCGTCCCCTGCCCCGCCATCCATATCGTTGGCATCAATGCCGGTTAGCGTGTCGTTCCCGGCCCCGCCGATCAGGGTATTTCCGACACTGGTACTGGACAGGGTATCGTCGCCCTCGCCGCCCAGAACCTGAATGCCAAAGGGATGTTCAACTACGGCCGTGTCATCGCCCGCCATCAGGTCGATGGTGCCCGGTGCCAGATCCGGATCCTGCCCCCCGGACAGCGTATCATCGCCATCAGCCCCGCTAAGCAAGCCCAGACTATCCGTATCCTCATAGCTAAGAACCTGCCCCTGATCGCCGCCAGCGCCGCTATCATTCGAGGCACTATTGTCATCATCATTGCCGTCGTCAAACAGATCAAAAATCCCGGCACCAATAGCGGCAGTGCCCATTACGGCAAGTAAAACAAACCCAATCATTTAAATAACCCCCACGGTTTTCCTACACTACCCAAAGAACTCAAGTGAGTCAAAATTTGCATTTAATCCACCCTATGTACTTGTGGTAGCAGGTAAATATAATTCTCTAGCCAGAACACCCAAAGGGTGACGGAATTAATTACGCCATTTCCACTACCAATTCAGTGAATTAAGTTGTGAAACTCATGCTTTTTACGGCTGCTTTAATTCTCTGCACAAACACCCGGCCAGCGCCCCCTGCAAGCGCGCCAAAATATTGGCCGTGCGATTTGTTCAAAGCCTTGGAAAGGTCAATTGATACGCCTATGGTCGCGCCAGGGAGAAAAGAAACATGTCCGATCAAGATCTTTGGCGCCTAAGCGCTACCGAAACCGTCGCCGCCACACGCGCCGGCGACATCACCGTCGAAGCCAGCATAAGTGCTGCCATCGACCGCATGCACGCGGTCAACCCGACCCTGAACGCCGTGGTCGAAGACCTGAGCGACGAGGCTATGGAGCGCGCCCACGCCCTGGACAAGGCCCGCGCAAACGGTGCCCCCACCGGACCGTTGCATGGGGTCGCGGTGACGATCAAGGTCAACGTCGATCAGAAAGGCCACGCCACCACCAATGGCGTGCCAGCCCTCAAGGACATGATTGCCCCGGACGACGCGCCGCTGGTGGCCAACCTGCAAAACGCCGGCGCGGTGGTGATCGGACGCACCAACACGCCCGAGTTTTCGTTTCGCGCCGACACCGACAATCCGCTGTATGGCCGCACCCATAACCCGTGGGGGCCGCATGTTTCGCCCGGTGGGTCGTCCGGCGGGGCCGGGGCGGGGGTCATGGCCGGGATCGGCGCGCTGGGTCACGGAAACGACATCGGCGGCAGCCTGCGCTTTCCCGCCGCCGCCAATGGCGCGGTCACTGTGAAACCCGGATTGGGCCGTGTGCCTGCGTGGAACCCCAGCCAAAAGGCTGAACGCGGTATGCTGGCGCAATCCATGTCGGTGCAGGGGTTGCTGACCCGCCGCGCGGCTGATCTGCACCTTGCCATGCCCAGTATGATCGCCCCCGATGCACGTGATCCGTTCCATGTGCCACTGCCATGGCGCGGGGCGGACGCGGCCACGCCGATCAAGGTCGGCTTTACCAAGGAAACCTACGAATTCGATCTGCACCCGGAAGTTTCGCTGGCGCTGGATACCGCCCGTGATGCGCTGACGGACGCGGGGTATAATGTGGTGGAAATCGACCCGCCCCTGCTGCGCGAAGCGGCGATGGATGGGTACCGTGCCCTCATGGGCGAAGTCTCAGAACTGATGGGCCCGGACCTGCGCGCCGCCGGGTCGGCGACGCTGAACGCGATCTTTGACGAATATTACGACCAGTTCCCACCCTTTACCGGCACCGAATTGCTGCACGCCATGGCCCGGCGCAGCCATTACGCGCGGGTCTGGTCGCTGTTCCTTGAAGAGTACCCGCTGGTGCTGACCCCGTTCCTGCCGCAACCGTTCTTTGCCCCCGACCGCGATGCCCAAGGGGCGGCGGGCGTGCGCGAAGTTCTTGGCTCGGCGCTTTGGTCCTATTCGATGAACTACCTTGGCCTGCCTGCGGGCAGCGTGCCGTCGCGTCTGGCAGAACTGCCGCAGGGGACGCAGCCGATCAACGTGCAGATCGTCGGCCAGCGCTGGCGCGAAGATCTGGTGGTCGATGCCTGCATCGCCATCGAGGATCGAGTGGGCGCGATGTGCGACCCCCTTTGGGACCGCATGGGCTAAGATTTGTTGACAGGATCAGCATTCCCGCCGCACTCTTGCGCAATTAGACGCGCGAACGAACAGGACATCTTATGCAACTTACCTCGATCCTAAGACGGGCCGCTCAGGTCAACCCGACAGGCATTGCCACCATCTGCAAGGACCGCCAACATAGCTGGTCGCAAACCCTGACGCGGGTGCAAAAGCTGGCCGGGGCGTTGCAGGCGCTTGGCATGGGACCGGGCGACCGGGTGGCGTTACTGTCGCTGAACTCTGACCGCTACGTCGAATATTACTTTGCCGTGGTCTGGGGCGGCGGGGCGATGATGCCGATGAATGTGCGCTGGGCCCCGGCGGAATGCGCCTATGCGCTGAACGACGCAGGTGCCGAAATCCTGCTGGTGGACGACGCATTCGCCCCCGCTGCGGAAGCCATCCGCGCCGAAGTGCCGGGCCTGAAAACCCTGGTATTCTGCGGCGATGGCGACACCCCCGACGGCATGCTGAACTACGAAGACATTCTGGCCGCCGCCGACCCTGCCCCGGACGCCGGGCGCGGCGATGACGACATGGCCGGCATCTTTTACACCGGCGGCACCACCGGTTTCCCCAAGGGTGTGATGCTGTCGCATACCAACTTTTATGTCGGCGGTATTTCCAACGCGCAGGAACTGTCGTTGCATGACGGGGCCGTATATCTGCACGCCGCCCCGATGTTCCACATCGCCGACCTGATATTCTTTGCCGCGGTAACCTTTGTCGGTGGCACCCATGTAGTGATCCCGATGTTCACCCCCGACGCCACCCTTGAGGCGATCGAAACCCACCGCCCCAGCCATTTGTTGCTGGTGCCGGTGATGCTGCAAATGGTGATGCAGGCCCCGAAACTGGCCGAGACCGACATATCATCGCTGCGCTACATTGCCTATGGGGCCTCGCCGATCACCGAATCCGCGCTGAAACTGGCGTTCGAGCTGTTCCCGCAAACGCAGTTCTATCAGGCGTTCGGCCAGACCGAACTTAGCCCGGTGGCGACCTTTCTTGGCACCGAATACCACGTCCTTGAAGGGCCAAAAGCGGGCAAGCTGCGCTCAGCCGGGCGGGCCACCAAGATTGTGGAAATCCGCATTGTCGATGAAAACCACACCGAACTGCCGCAGGGCGAGATTGGCCAGATCGCGGTCAAAGGCCCGATCACCATGCTGGGGTACTGGAACAAACCCGACGTCACTTCTGAGACCATCATCGACGGCTGGGTGATGACCGGCGACGCGGGGTACATGGACGACGAAGGGTTTATTTTCCTGATGGACCGGCTCAAGGATATGGTGATATCGGGCGGCGAAAACGTCTATTCCGCCGAGGTGGAAAACGCCATCGGCCAGCACCCAAGCGTCGCCACCAGTGCCGTGATCGGCATCCCCAGCGACCAATGGGGCGAATCCGTGCACGCCATCGTCATCCTGAAACCCGACATGACGCTAAGCGAGGACGAACTAAAGGCCCATTGCCACACGCTGATCGCCGGCTACAAATGCCCGCGCAGCGTGGAATTCAGAACCGACCCGTTCCCGCTGTCCGGGGCCAACAAAGTGCTGAAAACCGAACTGCGCAAACCCTTCTGGGCCGACAGGGACCGCCAGATTTCCTAGGCCTCAGGCCTTGCAGGATTTATTGGCCTGCACGCCAAAGGCCTTGTATTTCTGCCAAAGCGCCTCGTCACTGCTGCGATCGGACATGCGCACCTTTTCGGCCTTGTCGGGGTTCTTGAACCACTTGGCCACCTTGCGCCGTTCGCGCATGTTCAGGTTGGAATTGGCCACTTTCTGAATACAGCTGCACAACTGCGGCGACGACGCCGAGCGATCCGACTGACGGCACGCCCGGTCAATGACCCCCAACCCCGCAAATGCCGCAAGCGGTGCCACGGATGACAACATGGCGATGCTCAGCATGGCCAGAACCAGTTTTTTCATATCTTTTGCCTCATTATCCCAACCGCCGGATCTGGTGCCCGAATATGCGGAATTCCAGCCAATATGACGCAAATCGTCATTACGTTCAATCACCCCCGGTTCACGATGGCGCATTTTCCTTCCCTGCTTGACCACGGGGGCGATCCCAGACATATCCCCTTGCATGACAGACCTATCCCATATCCGCAATTTCTCGATCGTCGCGCACATCGACCATGGCAAATCCACCCTTGCTGACCGGCTCATCCAAGAGACCGGCACGGTTAAGGACCGCGACATGCAGGCGCAGATGCTTGATACCATGGATATCGAGCGTGAACGTGGCATCACCATCAAAGCCAACACCGTGCGCATCGACTATACGGCGGACAATGGCGAAGCTTATGTGCTGAACCTGATCGACACCCCCGGCCACGTCGATTTCGCCTACGAGGTTTCGCGTTCCATGCGGGCGGTCGAAGGGTCGTTGCTGGTGGTGGATTCCTCGCAAGGGGTCGAGGCGCAAACCCTGGCCAACGTCTATCAGGCCATCGACGCGGGCCACGAAATTGTGCCGATTCTCAACAAGATCGACCTGCCCGCGTCCGATTGCGACCGCGTGGCCGAACAGATCGAAGACGTGATCGGCATCGACGCCACCGGGGCCATCCAGGTCTCGGCCAAAACCGGGCAAGGCATCCACGAGACGCTTGAGGCCATCGTCAACGACCTGCCCGCGCCCACCGGCGAACGTGACGCACCGCTCAAGGCGATGCTGGTGGATTCGTGGTACGATGCCTACCTTGGCGTGATCGTGCTGGTGCGGATCATGGACGGCGTGTTGCGCAAAGGCGACCGGGTGCGGATGATGTCCAACGATTCGACCCACCTGGTGGAACGTATCGGCGTTTTTCGCCCTGAAATGGACAAGATCGACGAACTCGGGCCGGGCGAAATCGGGTTTTTGACGGCCTCGATCAAACAGGTGCGTGACACCAAGGTCGGCGACACTATCACCAACGAGAAAAACGGCACCACCGAACCGCTGCCGGGCTTTGCCCCGTCGCAACCGGTGGTATTCTGCGGGCTGTTCCCGGTGGATTCGGCCGAATTCGAAGACCTACGCGAGGCGATTTCGAAACTGGCCCTGAACGACGCGTCCTTCTCTTACGAAATGGAAACCTCTGCTGCGCTTGGCTTTGGCTTTCGCTGCGGGTTTCTCGGGCTACTGCACCTTGAGGTCATTCGTGACCGGATCGAACGGGAATACAACATCGAACTGATCACCACCGCGCCTTCGGTGATTTATCACATCCACATGCGCAACGGCACGGTTACCGACCTGCACAACCCCGCCGACATGCCCGATATGACCCATGTGGATCACCTTGAGGAACCGCGGATCAAGGCGACGATCCTTGTGCCGGATGAATACCTGGGCGATGTGCTGAAACTTTGTCAGGAACGCCGGGGCATCCAGATGGACCTGACCTATGCGGGCACCCGGGCGATGGCGGTCTACGACCTGCCGCTGAACGAAGTGGTGTTTGACTTTTACGACCGCCTGAAATCGGTGACCAAGGGCTATGCGTCGTTTGACTATCACCTGACCGACTACCGGCAGGACAATCTGGTCAAGCTGTCGATCCTGGTGAACGAAGAACCCGTGGACGCCCTGTCGATGATGGTGCACCGCGACCGCGCCGAGGCACGTGGGCGCGCCATGGTGGAAAAGCTCAAGGAGCTGATCCCACGCCACATGTTCAAAATCCCGATTCAGGCGGCGATCGGCGGCAAGGTCATCGCCCGCGAAACCCTGTCAGCCATGCGCAAGGACGTGACGGCCAAATGTTACGGCGGGGACATGACGCGCAAAAAGAAGCTGCTGGAAAAGCAGAAAAAGGGTAAGAAGAAGATGCGCCAGTTCGGCAAGGTGGACATCCCGCAAGAGGCATTCATTTCGGCGTTGAAATTGGACGGGTGAAAAACACGCGCCAGTTCGGCAAGGTGTAGGGTGGGTGAAACCCACGCATTACGCCACACACCGCCCCCGGCGAATTTCGCGATGAACCGAAGAGTACGGCCAATCCTGCGGGCGATCCACAAACCCATGTTTGACTGGATCGAAATGGCAATACGCCACATGTGACCGGAAATCAGCGGCATCACGGATATGATGCTCCCAAAACCGCCGCTGCCATATCCCTTTCTCTCCTCTTCGGCTCTTGCTTGGGCTGGCCTTGCCCGTTGCCCTGCAATGGCGCGAGAAAACACTCTTGATCTTTTTCCACCGAATCGAAAAGTCCGCATCCCCGTCAGGCAACGTCCAGACCGCGTGAAGATGATCCGGCAAGACAACCATTGCATCGCAAGTAACAGGGTGTTCCGCTGTGACCGATGCAAAAACAGATCGCAAAAGGTCAACTTCATCAACCAACGCCCGCGCCTGTCGATCCGCAAGCATGACGGTAAAGAAATAGGTTCCCCCGGGAACGAAAAGACGTCGATAGCGTGACATGGGTTAACCATCTCTCGAAATGGTTAATGATTGGTGTAGGGTGGATGAAATCCACGCATTGAACCTCTGCAATGTTTGGCAGGCGTGGGTTTCACCCACCCTACACTTCCCCTATACAGCCGCCAAACAACTGAACGGATCAATCCCATGTCCTGCGCCCTGTGCTCTGCCGAAACACCCCTTACCGCCCACCCTGTCCCCGGTGGACCGCATGACGCGGCCATTGACCTTTGCGCAACCTGCATCGAACAGATCAACGGCACACCCGAGCCAACCCACTGGCGTTGCTTGTCTTCTTCCATGTGGTCCGAAGATTCCGCCGCGCAGGTGATGGCCGCGCGGATGCTGGCCCGACTGGCGGACGAGGCATGGGCGCGTGATCTGGCAGATCAGCTTTACCTGGACGATGAGACCCGCGCGTGGGCCGAGAATGTGGCCCCGGTCACCAACCACCGGGACGCCAACGGGGTGCCTCTTACCCAAGGGGACACCGTAGTTCTGATCAAGGATTTGCAGGTCAAGGGGGCCGGTTTCACCGCCAAGCGCGGGACGGCTGTGCGCGGTATATCCCTTGTGGCCGACAATGACGCACATATCGAAGGACGCGTCGAAGGGCAGCGCATCGTGATCCTGACGGAATTTGTGAAGAAACGATAACGGCGCGAAAAACTACAAACGCCGCGTATCAGGATCCCGGCAATTCGGTTATCGAATGGCCGGTCAGTTCTGCCATTGCGCGCCCGTTGGGACGTTCCCCGCCCCGCCTGACAGGTACAATGCCACCGATCCGGCAAGCCCGGCCCAGCACCCAAGCACATACCATAGTGCCACCATCCAGAACCCTGCCCCGAATCCCAGCAAACTGATCGCCGCACAGATCACGCCCGTTATCAGTGACACCACAAGATACGCCAACATTTTCCAGTCTCCTGCATTCTGTTCAGGTTAGTTCAAAAATTAACCCTGAAAGGCGCCGATAGTGTGGCAAGGCGACACCTCGTTGACCAGATATCAGACAAGCCCTGACCAATACCGGTGAATTCCTGCCCATATACCCGCCAATCCGCAGTTTTCCGCCGAATACCTGCGGCTTTCCAGCCTCTTGCATGACCCGCACTGACCGTCTGGCGGCTGAACCGCATCCCGGCCCTGCAACGCTCGCATACCACCCTTACCAAAGAGTTAACCTCTCAGGCAGGTGCGACACAGCGACATGATCAGGATCAAAGCAAACACATTCGGGAATGCCCATATACACCGAAACCACGAAAGGAACCTGCAAATGCTGCGCCTTGCTTCGATACTTTACGCGATCATCGCCACCACCCTTGCCGGGATCGGCATCATAGCCGTTCTGGTCGCCGGGTATGACACTATGACGCCGATTCTGGGTGCTGCGGCCGTAGGTGCCGTTGCGGCCATTCCGGTCTCTTTGGGGATTGCACGTCAGTTGACCTGACGCAGACCCGGAAGACTCTGGCTCAGGCGTTCACAAACGCACGGATCGTCGCCTCGAATTCGCGTGGCTTTTCCGCGTGCAGCCAATGCCCGGCCCCCGACAGTTTGGCAAACCGCGCCTTGGGAAACAGGGCGCGGATGGCTGGCTTGTGTTCGGGGCGCACATAGTCCGACTCGCCCCCGGTCAGGAACAGGGCCGGGCCGGGCCATGTGGTATCAACCGCCGGAAAGCCCATAATCCGGGGCATCTCAGCCGCCAATGCATCCAAATTCAACCGCCAGCGTTTGCCGGCCACATCCAGCGACTGGGTGAAAAAGCTTTGCAACGCTTTCTCAACCCCCTGTGCGGCCAACTGGCTTTCGGCGTCCGAGCGGCGCTCGACCCGCTCTAGATCAACGGCGCGCATCGCGGTGATATAGGGCATCTGCGAATGGCTGTAGGCCACCGGCGCGATGTCAGCCACCACCATCCGACGCAGCAGATGCGGATGGCGCAGCGCCAGCATCATAACCGCCTTGCCGCCCATGGAATGGCCCAGAACATCCACCGGCGCACCGATGCCGCCAATCAAGTCCGCCAGATCATCGGCCAGGTCGTCATAGCCATGCGCGTCGTACCACGGGCTGTCGCCGTGGTTGCGCATATCGACAGCAATGACCCGGCGTTCATCCGACAACCGCCGGGCAATCACCCCCCAATTGCGCGCCGACCCGTATAGCCCGTGCACAATCACCAGCGCGGGGCGGCCCCCTTTGCTATGTGATCCCGCGTCCTGTCCATGTAATATCGTGTTCAACATGCCCCCTGATACCCGCCCACACGCGCCAGAACCACCCCCATCGTCTGCCCATTGAGCCGCCGCGCAACCCGCGCTAAAAGACCCCATGTCCGATGCCCCAACCCTTGATCAAATGATCGCCGACATCCTTACTGAATTGCGCACCAAACTGGGCGTGCGCAGCAAGGATCTGGCCAAGGCACTGGCCAAGACGCGCCACCGCCTGCCGCGCCGGGTCTATCGTCAGGGCATGACCCTGGTTAAGGCGCAACCTCTGGCCGCGCACCCGCGACTGCGCCTGACGCTGGACATACCCACCCTGCAAGCGGCCGCAACCGAAGTAACCACCCACTTGGCCTCCATCGACGTGGGTGAGCGGCGCAAAAGCTGGCTGTTGGGCATGTTGGGCGGGCTGTCGTTCAATCTGATCCTGATGGGTGCGCTGTTGATCGGCTTTCTGATCTGGCGCGAGATCTTGTGACCGGGCCGGGCGACAAGGCGTCGCGATAGACCAGCGTCACGGTGACAAAGCTGACGTATAACAACAGATACCACGACCCCATCTTGGACCAACTGACCCATTCGAACCCGGCGTGGCTGGCATAGACCCATGTGCCGGTGTTGGTGCCGACATTCTCGGCCAGCCACAGGAAAAAGCTGGACAGCAACGCCGCCAGCGGCAACGGCATCCAATAGGACGACTGACCGATATCAAACCAGACCCGCGTGCGACCAAACAATAACACCGTGGCGATGAACAACCCGATCCTGATGTCCGGCAGATAGGTGTGGGAAAAGAAGTTCACATAGATACCGATCGCCAGCGCGACACTGGTCCAGAACGGTGGATAGGGCGCAAACACCATGTCGAATATGCGGATCACCCGCGCCATGTAGGACCCGACGGCGGCATACATGAACCCGGAAAACAGCGGCACGCCGGCGATTTTCATCAATGCCGGTTCAGGATAGGCCCAACTGCCGACGTTGACCTTGAACAGTTCCATCGCCGTGCCAGTCAGATGGAACAGCGCGATCACCCGCACCTCTTTCCAGCTTTCCAGACGCAGCATGACAAAGGCCACCTGCAAGCCAATCGCATAGATCAGCAAGGCATCATAGCGCGCGATCACCCAGCCGTCCTGCCAGATGACCTTGGAAACGATCATACCGCCCAGCATCGCAATGCCAAACAGACAGGCCCAGCCCTGTTTCAGCCCGAACATCACAAATTCCGACACCGCATGCGGCAGGCGCGTCCGCATGTAATCGCCCAGCCTGCGTTCAAGGGTTTGGGTCGGGGATCGGTCGGGCGCGCGCTTCATATGGGTGATTTGACCGGCTTTTCCGGGGTTTGTCCAGCCTCGTGGATCGGTGATTTGCACCAAAAAGCGGAGGGAAGGGCGCTAAGCGAAACCAGCCGCAGCTAATCCCGCGAGACAAAGCAAAAGCGCCCAGATCGCTCCGGGCGCTTTTTTCGTGGGAACCCATCAGGGCCTTACGGTTAAGGGCCTTAAAGGCCGGGATAGATCGGGAAACGCGCGCACATCGCTGCGATTTCACCCTTGACCTTGGCCTCGACCGCGCCATTGCCGTCTTCGCCGTTGGCGGCCAATCCATCAACAATTTCGACGATCCAGTCGGCTATCTGGCGGAATTCTGCCTCGCCAAACCCGCGCGTGGTGCCCGCAGGCGACCCCAGACGAATGCCACTGGTCACCGTGGGCTTTTCCGGGTCAAACGGCACACCGTTCTTGTTGCAGGTCAGATTGGCCCGCCCCAGCGCCTTTTCGGTGGCATTACCCTTGACCCCTTTGGGTCGCAGAWCAACCAACACCACATGGGTATCCGTACCGTGCGTGACCGTATCCAGTCCGCCCTTGATCAACTGATCCGACAGCGCCTGCGCATTGACCACCACCTGCGCGATGTAGTCCTTGAATTCCGGGCGCAGCGCCTCGCCAAAGGCCACCGCCTTGGCGGCGATCACATGCATCAACGGCCCGCCCTGAATGCCAGGGAAAATGGCCGAGTTGACCTTTTTGGCAATCGCCTCGTCATTGGTCAGGATCATACCGCCCCGTGGGCCGCGCAACGTCTTGTGGGTGGTGGTGGTGGCAATATGCGCGTGCGGGAACGGGCTGGGATGGGCACCTGCGGCCACCAAACCGGCAAAATGCGCCATATCCACCATCAGATAGGCACCAACCATATCGGCGATCTCGCGCATCCGGGCAAAGTCGATCTGCCGCGGAATGGCACTACCCCCGGCGATGATCAGCTTGGGGTTATGTTCTTTGGCCAGTGCTTCGACCTGATCGTAATCCAACAG
Organism: Paracoccaceae bacterium; assembly: GCA_002400675.1. Classification (GTDB taxonomy): domain Bacteria; phylum Pseudomonadota; class Alphaproteobacteria; order Rhodobacterales; family Rhodobacteraceae; genus NVQY01. The sequence continues at coordinate 14,819 of NVQY01000042.1, forward strand.
GTTGTCCTCGCGCCGCACGCCGTATTGCACCGCATTGAACCACTTGCCCGACTGGTTCGGTTTGGCCCCGTGGGTCAGATGGCCGCCCGCATCCAGAGACATGCCCAGAATGGTATCGCCGGGCTGAATCAATGCCTGAAACACACCCTGATTGGCCTGAGACCCGGAATGCGGCTGCACGTTGACGAAACCACAGCCAAACAACGCCTTGGCGCGGTCAATCGCCAGATTTTCGGCGATGTCCACATACTGGCACCCACCGTAATAGCGGCGCCCGGGATAACCTTCGGCATATTTGTTGGTCATCACCGTGCCCTGCGCCTGCATCACGGCGAGGCTGACGATGTTCTCTGACGCAATCAGCTCGATCTCGTCGCGCTGACGGCCAAGCTCTGATGTGATCGAGCCGAACAGCTCTGGATCAGAATTGGCTAGCGGGGTGGTGAAAAATCCGGTGTCTTTGGTTGGCGCGTTCATGACAGCTCCGAAAGTTAACGTGGGGGACGGGGTGAATTTTCGAGTTTCCTATAGGAAACATGGCGGCGCGAAAAGCCCGGAAAGCGACCAAATGACGGGTTAGCGCGGCAAGGCTGGTCAACCGGGGAAAGGTGTGCTTGTTTCGGAACCAAATGGGCAACACCGGAAACATTCAGCCATGACCCTGCGAATCGCGTTTCTGGCCAGCGAGGCCCCAGTCGCCCGCACCGCCCGCACCACCCTGATCGACCGGTACGGCGATACGCCCGCAAAGGACGCCGACGTGATCGTTGCCCTGGGCGGCGACGGATTCATGCTGCACACATTGCACAAGGCTCAGGACCTACCCGCGCCAGTCTACGGCATGAACCGCGGCACGGTCGGGTTCCTGATGAACGAATACAGCGAAAACGACCTGCCCGCCCGACTGACCGCCGCCGAAGAAGAAGTGATCAACCCGCTGGCCATGCGGGCCATGGACCAACACGGCACCCTGCATCAGGCGCTGGCCATCAACGAAGTCTCCCTTCTGCGCGCCGGTCCCCAGGCGGCCCGGCTGAAAATCACCGTGGACGGGCGATTGCGTCTGGCCGAACTGGTCTGCGACGGGGCATTGCTGGCGA
>NVQY01000043.1 GCA_002400675.1 Paracoccaceae bacterium
AGGGCATCGACGGTTTCCTGCGCATTCAGCGCATATGCGCCGGTTGCCAGTTCGCCGATTTCCTGAAACAGCCGCTTCTTGCTGGAAGCGGCTGAAAAAACCTTCACTGCTTCTGGTTTGAGGATTCCAGAAAGCTCCATATCTCACCTGCTCCGCCTTGGTGCCCAAGGGGGACACGTAGGGTTGTTGCCCGATTTACGGGTCGATCCAGCCAATGTTGCCATCTTCACGGCGGTGCACGACGTTCAGTGCCCCGTTGCCTTCGTTGCGAAAAACCAGCACGTTTTCACTTGCCAGTTCCATCTGCATCACGGCCTCGCCAACTGACAAAGTCTGAATCTTGGTTTCCATTTCGGCAATGATGATTGGTTGCAGTGTTTCCGGCTCTGCATCATCTGCCTGCTCTTTCGAGGCGAGGATATACGAGGACGCACCCAAAAGTTCAACCGGTTCCGCACGGTCGCGATGATGGTCCTTCAGGCGGCGCTTGTAACGGCGCAGCTGTTTCTCCATCTTGGCGCGGCAACCCTCAAAAGCTGCATATATTTCAGTATCATGTGCCTTGGCCTGGGCCGTTAGCCCGGTGGACAGGTGAACCGTGGCCTCGCACACAAATTCATGTGCGTCGCGGGAAAAGACCACATTGGCATCTGTGGGACGTTCTGCATATTTCTTGACGGTTTCGTTCAGTTCTGCCTTTACGTGAACCTGTAGGGCATTGCCGATGTCGATCTGTTTTCCGCTGATTTGGTAACGCATGTGCTCTCCTTTGTTATTTGTTCACCCAAAACGGGCCCGGCGATCGGGCGGTTAGTTCAGCTTTGGGTGAAGTGCACAGGCCATGAATTCGATTAAGTTTATCCGGGCCTTTGCCTGAAAGACCGGGTTTTGACCTGCATCGAACTGCATGTTTGCCATGGCTCCATTTGAGTCGATTCCAGGGGGGAAAGTCAACGATCTGACGTCGCCAAAGTGGCAAAAAGCGACAATATATCTGCGCAAGGTCGAGAGGGTCAGGAAATTCGGAAATTATCGCCCAGATAAACCCGGCGAACGTTTTCGTTTTCAACCACTTCTTCGGGGGTGCCGGACATCAGAACCTGCCCGTCATGCAGGATATAGGCGCGGTCGACGATCTCCAGCGTTTCGCGCACGTTATGGTCGGTGATCAGCACGCCAATGCCGCGCTTTTTCAGGTCGGCCACCAGATGACGGATATCGCCGACGGAAATCGGGTCAACCCCGGCGAAAGGTTCGTCCAGCAACAGGTATTTCGGGTCTGCGGCCAGACAACGGGCGATCTCTACCCGGCGGCGTTCCCCCCCGGACAGGGCCAGCGCCGGGGCGCGGCGCAGATGTTCGATGGAAAAGTCCGACAGCAGCTCTTCCAGACGTTCGCGGCGTTTGTGCGAATTGGCGACCGAGATGTCGAGAACCGCCGATATATTGTCTTCGACGCTAAGCCCCCGGAAAATCGACATTTCCTGCGGCAGATAGCCGATCCCAAGGCGGGCGCGACGATACATCGGCAATGACGTGACATTGCGCCCGTCGATCATAACTTTGCCAGCCTCGGGGAACACCAGCCCGGCGATGGTATAAAAACAGGTGGTCTTGCCCGATCCGTTTGGTCCCAGCAGGGCAACCACTTCGCCGCGGTCCAGGGTCATGGTGACGTCGCGGATAACCACCTTTTTGCGAAAGGATTTGCGCAGGTGTTCGATCCGCAGGCCAGAGGTGCCGGTGGTTACGGTCAGGTTTGGTTTCGCCATCAGTTGCCATCCGCCTTGAGGATGGTTTTCACCCGCCCGGCCATGTTGGCGGTACCGGTGATAAGGTTGACGGTCATGCGTTGCGAGGTCAGCGCGTTCTGCCCCTGGGTCAACAGAACGTTACCGGTCATCACGATAATGCCGCTGTCGATGGTGTATTCCGCCCGGTCCGATTCGGCGGCGTCCGGCCCGTTGACCAGAACCACATTGCCCGTGGCCTCAAGCCGCTGAATGCCGCCCGCGCCCTGATTGTAGATCACCAGAACCTTGTTGGCCGACAGGCGCATCTCGCCCTGACCAACCAGAACATTGCCGTTGAATTGCGCCGATCCGTCCGCCTGATTGACGTCCAGCGTGTCGGCAGTCACTTCGACCGGAAGGGTCGGGTCAGACTTGAACGTGCCAAAGGCCACGTTGGTACCTTGGGCAAAAACCGCCGTCGAGAACATGGTTAACACAAGGCCAATAACGAGATTACGCAGCATATTCACAGGTTATCTTTCCAAATTTGTTGGGTCATATAACAGCCTAACCCCATTTTTGAAAAGCATATGCAGCGCCCCACCCTCAGAAATCTCGCGAATCTGCATCTGTCCGGCGGTAAAATCACCGATTGGGCCGGTGCCGGTGATCTTTCCGGGGGAATCACCGTTCATTCCATTCAGGGTGGTATTCAGCAGCTGCGTGCGCACCACAAACCCGTTGCTAGAGGTGATTACCACATTGCCCGCGAACGTCGCGATGTTCTTGTCCATGGCGACGCTTCCGGTGTCCGAGGTCAGGGTCATGCGCACCCCGTCTACCATGGTGATCCGCGCGTTCAGGTCGGTCGCTTCTGCCGGGGTGCCATCGCCTTCGGGGCGCGCAAGGCTGGCGGTGACGATGATTTCGTCGCCCTGATCCGTCGTGCCCGAGAAAAAAGGCGCGGTGATCTGTTGGTCGCGCATCCGGTCGGCCATATCCCGTTCCGCAAACGGGATGGTGGCCGTGGGGTCAACGCCGCGCGACAACAAAAACAGCGTCGATAACAGGCCCAGCGCCGTCAAAGGCAACAGCACCTTAAGAAGGGCCACAACGCGTGATCGAAAATCCACCCTGTCCCCCGATCAGCCCAGACCAACCCGCAGGCAGTCGTGGATATGCAGCAACCCCTGCGCCTGTTTCGACCCCTCCGGGTCAACCACAAACAGGCAGGTGATCTTGTGTCGGTTCATGATCGCCACCGCTTCTTCGGCCAGCGCGTCGGGGCCGATGGTGGTGGGGCTTTCGGTCATCACCTCGGCCGCTGAATTGTCCAGCAACCCATCCATCTTGCGCCGCAAATCGCCGTCGGTGATGATGCCGGCCAGACCGCCGTCCGGTGCCCTTACGCCCACCACGCCAAACCCTTTCTGGCTGATCTCGATCAACGCGTCCCCCATCGGCGTGTCCTGCGACACCATCGGCAAGGCATCGCCTCGGTGCATCAGATCCCTGACCTTGGACAGCCGCGCGCCCAGCTTGCCGCCGGGGTGAAAGTCGCGGAAATTCTCGGGCGTGAACGACCGGTGCTCCATCAATGCCACCGCCAATGCATCACCCAGCGCAAGGGTCATGGTGGTCGAAGATGTCGGCACAATGCCCCGCCCACAGGCCTCTTCGGCAGCCGGCAGCACCAGCGCCACGTCCGATTGCGTCAACAGCGTCGATTCAGGCCGACTGGCCACACCGATCAGCGGAATCTCGAACCGCCGACTATAGGCCAGCAAGTCCGCCAGCTCCGGGGTCTCGCCCGAATTGGACAGCACCAGCACCACATCACCCTGCGCCATCATGCCAAGGTCGCCGTGGCTGGCCTCTGCCGGATGCACAAAATGCGCCGGCGTGCCGGTGCTGGCAAATGTGGCGGCGATCTTGCGGGCGATATGCCCCGATTTGCCCATGCCACTGATGATCACCCGCCCCTTGGCCGCCAACAACAGTTCAACCGCGCGGTCAAATTCACCGTTCAGCGCCGCTTCAAGCTGGTTCAGCGCCTGCGCCTCAACGCGGATGACCTGACGGGCGATATCCAGAAAGGACCGCGTCATGAGTGGGCAAAGATGTCGGTTTCGGGCCAACCCGCAAGGTCCAGCTGCGCGCGCATGGGCAGGAAATCGAAACAGGCCTGCGCCATGTCCGTGCGCCCTTCGCGGGCCAGTCGCTTGTTCAGCTCATCGCGCAGCCGGTGCAGGTACAACACGTCCGACGCCGCATAGTCCAACTGCGCCGAGGTCAGGGTTTCGGCCCCCCAATCGCTCATCTGTTGTTGTTTGGAAATGTCCACGCCGATCAGTTCCTGCGTCAGGTTCTTTAGCCCATGCCGGTCCGTATAGGTGCGGATCAGGCGGCTGGCGATCTTGGTGCAATAGACCGGTGCGGCCAACGCGCCAAAGGCATTGAACATCGCCGCGATATCAAACCGGCCAAAGTGGAACAGTTTCAAAACGTCCGGGTTCTCCAGCATCGCGCACAGGTTCGGGGCCTCGGTCTGCCCTTTAGAAACCTGCACGATATGGGTATTGCCGTCGCCGCCGCTCATCTGGATCAGGCACAGGCGGTCGCGGTGCGGGTTCAGTCCCATGGTTTCACAGTCGATGGCCACGACCGGCCCCATGTCCACCCCATCGGGCAGGTCGTTCTGATAAAGATGGTTCGCCACGGTATGTCCTTTTGCTTCGTCTTATGCAGGTGGAAATAGGGTCTTTGCCCCGATAACTCAACTGCCTGTGCGGCGGGATCATTGACAGCGTGGTGAATGATAAGCATACACACTATTATGAACACATAAAACGGGGATGGGTCGATGAGTGAACCACTGGGAACGCTTGAGGATCTGCCGCAGGATTATCGCGACGACATGGCACGGGCCGGCGTCGCGCCGCTGTGGCCGATGATGCGCAATGTGCTGCCGCATGGGGGGCCGAACCCGGTGACCCGTCCGGGGTACTGGAACTACGGCGCATTGCGGCCTTTGTTGCTGCGCGCGGGTGATCTGACGCCGGTGGAAAAGGCCGAACGCCGGGTGCTGGTGCTGTCCGATCCGGGGCGCGGAACGGGTGCGATGCAGGCCACGTCCTCGATCTATCTTGGTATGCAGTTGCTGCTTCCCGGCGAAACCGCCCCCGCACATCGCCACACCCCGTCAGCCGTGCGAATCGTGGTCGAAGGGTCCGGCGGCTATACCGTGGTCGACGGCGAACGCCTGCCGATGGAAGAAGGCGATCTGGTGCTGACACCCGGCGGCGAATGGCACGATCACGGCCATGACGGCTCTGACCCCGTGGTGTGGCTGGACGCGCTGGATCTGCCGCTATTTGTCTACTTTGAGGGGTCTTACGCCATTGAAGGCCCACTTCAGGCGCAAAACAACCGCCCCGATGCCAGTGCGGTGGAATATTGCGCCGCCGGTCTGGTGCCCTCGCGTCAGTCCGGGGTGGCCCCGCGCCGTTATCCGATGATGCGCTACCCTTGGGGGCAGACCGAAAAGGCGCTGCGCCAGATAAAGGCCTATGGCGGTGCCGACAGTGCCGAGCTGGATTTCGTCAACCCGGAAACCGGGGAGGACGTGCTGCCCACGCTGGGCTTTACCGCGATGATGCTGGGCGCCGGGCAGGTTGATGCGCCGCCGCTTCGGTCCGCCTCTTGCGCCTTTCATGTGGTCAAAGGCTCCGGGCAAACCACGGTCAACGGACAGGTCATCACATGGGGACCAAAGGACACGTTCACCGCGCCGGTGTTTGCCGAACTGACCCACAAGGCCCAGCAGGAATCGTTCCTGATCCGCATCCACGACCGCCCGCTTCAGACCAAACTGGGCTATTACGAGGAACGCGACCGATGACAAAGGCACCCCTTGCCCCGACCTGCCGCGCATGACCACTGACCGGATCATCATCGCCGGTGGCGGCATCGGCGGTCTGGCGCTGGCCGTCGGGCTGGCGCAGGCTGGCCGGCGGGTTCTGGTGCTGGAAAAGTCGGCCAAACTAGGCGAAATCGGCGCAGGCATTCAGTTAGGCCCAAACGCATTCCACGCCTTTGATGCGCTGGGCGTGGGCGATGCGGCCCGCGCAATGGCGGTCTATATCGACAATCTGCGGCTGATGGATGCCTTGTCAGGGGATGAAATCACCCGCATTCCGCTGGGCGAGGATTTTCGCAAACGCATGGGCAACCCTTATGCCGTGGTGCATCGCGGGGAACTGCACGGCGTGTTCCTCAAGGCCTGCATTGCCAGCGATCTGATCGAGTTGCGCACAAACGCCGGCGTGGTTGGCTATGATCAGGACGCCAACAGCGCCTCGGCCCTGCTTGAGGATGGCACCCACGTCACCGGCAGCGTCGTGATCGGTGCCGACGGGCTTTGGTCCAAGATCCGCGCGCAGATGTTGCTCGACGGCCCCCCGCGCGTGTCGGGGCATACCACCTATCGCTCGGTCATTCCGGTGGATCAGATGCCCGAGGATCTGCGCTGGAACGCCGCCACTTTGTGGGCCGGGCCGAAATGCCACATCGTGCATTATCCGCTGTCTGGCTGGAAGCTGTTCAATCTGGTGGTCACCTATCACAACGACGCCCCCGATCCCGTGGCTGGCAAACCCGTAAGCCGCGACGAAGTCCGGCGCGGTTTCGAACATGTCGCCCCGGTGGCGCGTCAGGTGATCGACAAGGGCACGGATTGGAAGCTGTGGGTTCTATGCGACCGTGATCCGGTGATGACATGGACCGACGGGCGGGTCGCCTTGTTGGGTGACGCAGCACACCCGATGCTCCAGTATTTTGCCCAAGGGGCCTGCATGGCGATGGAAGATGCGGTGTGTCTTGCTGCCGGTTTTGGTGCGCCCGACGACGATCCGGTCGCCACTTTGCGTGCCTATCAGGACCAACGCCGCCTGCGCACCGCCCGTGTTCAGTTGCAATCGCGTGAAATCGGCACCCACATCTACCACCCCGCCGGTGCCCACGCCGCCCTGCGTGATCAGGTCATGCGTGCCAAAACCCCGGACGACTGGTGTGATGAGCTGGCTTGGCTCTACGGTAAGTGACATTCGTTTAAGATATTTGTTGATAGTTACAAATGTACCTATTAGCAAACCCCTTATCAGCCCTCGGGGGGGAGGCGAATCCGCGTTTCCACGTTGAAATAATTACGTTCTTTGGACGTAACCCGAGAAACAATCCACAAGAGACAAGCAATATATTGCAATAATCGAAAAAATGCGCATTATAATGCCAATGTAAAATCAAAGGGGAGGAATCACATGACCAATCGCAGAAAGCTGCTCGGACTTGTCGGCGGGGCCGCCATCGCGGCACTTGCCACCGGGTTCAGCGTCACCGGGGCCCTGGCTCAGGAAGTCACTCTAAAACTGCACCAGTTCCTGCCAGCGCAGGCCAACGTGCCAAAGCTGGTTCTGGATGTCTGGGCGGACAACGTCGAGAAAGACTCGGGCGGACGCATCAAGATTGACCGCTATCCGTCGATGCAACTGGGTGGCAAGCCGCCCGAATTGATGGATCAGGCGATTGACGGCGTGGCCGACATCATCTGGACCGTGGTCGGCTACACGCCGGGGCGCTATCCGGGTACCGAAGTGTTCGAACTGCCGTTCATGATGACCGATGCCCGCGCGGTCAGCCGCGCCTTTTGGGAAATGTTCGAAGAGCACTGGAAAGACACCGACTTTGCCAACGTGAAAATTCTTGGCACATGGGTACATGGCCCCGGCGTCCTGCACACCAACGCGCCGGTTTCGACACCGGACGACCTTCAGGGCATGAAAATTCGTGGCGGGTCGCGCTCGATCAACTCGTTGCTGACCAAACTGGGTGCAACCCCGGTCGGCATGCCGGTCCCTGCGGTCCCCGAGGCGCTGTCAAAAGGCGTGATCGACGGGACAACAATTCCGTGGGAGGTGACAGCCGCGCTGAAAGTGCCGGAACTGGTCAGCAACCATACCGAGTTTTCGGGCGCAGCGCTCTATACGCTGACCTTTGTTCTGGCGATGAACAAGGACAAGTATGACAGCCTGCCCGATGACCTGAAAAAGGTGATCGACGACAATTCCGGTCTGGAATTCTCGGTGTTTGCCGGTGGCACACAGGCCGATGCCGATGGTCCGGCGCGTCAGGCGGCGGTTGATCGCGGCAACAACATCATCACCCTGGACGAGGCCCAGACGCAGGAATGGCGGGAAAAATCCCAGCCGATCTATGATGAATGGGTGGCTGACATGGACTCAAAAGGCATCGACGGTCAGGCGCTGATCGACGAAGCCCGGATGTTGATTGCAAAATATTCGCAGTAAAATATCCAACTGAAACTGAACCACGGCGACTGGCTCGCCGTGGTTTTCGCTTATGGGGCAGGGCAGGGGCGCAACATGACACTCAAGGCAATAATGATGGCACTTTCGCGGTTCATGGCCGTGCTGGGCGGGATCGTCCTAAGTGTGCTGATTGTGCTGACCTGCATTTCCATCGCCGGGCGCATCCTGAACGGGATCCTGCATGGCTGGTTCATGCAGGGGTTTGCGCCGGGATTTGCCGACTGGATGATTTCCATCGGTGTCGGCCCTGTGAATGGCGACTTTGAACTGGTCGAGGCCGGCGTGGCCTTTGCCATCTTTGCCTTTATGCCGCTGTGTCAGATCACCGCCGGGCATGCCTCGGTCGATATCTTTACCAACCTGATGCCGCGCGGATACAATCGGGTGTCGCGCACGGTCATCGACATCGTTTTCGCCGCCGTTCTGGTGCTGATCGCCTGGCGATTATACGCGGGCATGATGTCCAAGATGGGCTACCGTGAAACCACCTTTCTGCTGCAATTCCCGCTGTGGTGGGCCTATGCCGCCAGCCTGTTTGGCGCGGTCATGGCGGCGCTGGTCGGCGTCTATGTGGCCTTCGTGCGGATCTACGAATTACTGACCGGCCGAATTATCATCATCGACGGCATGGAGGCCGAATAAGTGAGTGCTTTAGAAGTAGGAATCGCCTCTTTCCCGGTGTTGATGATCCTGATATTTTTGCGTGTCCCAATCGGACTGGCAATGTTTCTGGTCGGGCTGGTTGGCTTGTCGATCGTCACCGATGGTACCAATGTCGCGTTCTCGCGGCTGAAAAATGAAACCTACGGGACGTTTTCCAGCTATTCGCTGACCATCGTGCCGATGTTCCTGCTGATGGGGTGCTTTGCCACGCTGGGCGGCATGTCGCAGGCGCTGTTCAAAGCCGCCGAAGGCTTTCTTGGCCACCGTCGCGGCGGTGTGGCCATGGCAGCAATCGGTGCCTGCGCCGGATTCGGTGCGATCTGCGGCAGTTCGCTGGCAACGGCGGCCACCATGGGCCGGGTCGCCCTGCCTGAACTGAAACGCTATGGCTACGCGGGCGGGTTTTCCTCGGCGACGCTGGCCGCAGGGGGCACCCTTGGCATCCTGATCCCGCCCTCTGTGGTTCTGGTGATCTATGCGATCCTGACCGAGCAGAATATCGCCAAGCTGTTTCTCGCCGCCTTTATCCCCGGTCTGCTGGCCGCCTTTGGCTATGTGATGGCCATTTCGATCTATGTGCGCCTAAACCCCAATGCCGCCGGTGTGCGCCCGCCGATCCCGATGAAGGAACGCTTTGCCGCGCTGTTTCGGGTCTGGCCGGTGCTGATGGTGTTTGGCATGGTTGTGGGCGGCATCTATCTGGGCTGGTTCACCCCCACCGAAGGTGCCGCCGTCGGCGCGTTTGGCACCGGATTGATCGCCTTTTTGAACCGGGGACTGACATGGAAAACCCTGATCGACAGCTTCATGAATACAGCGCGTTCGACGGCGATGATCTTTTTCATCGTGTTGGGGGCGGGGTTCTACAATGGCTTTCTGGCGCTGACGCAGGTGCCGCAGGAATTGTCGAATTTCGTGGTCAGTCAGGGCTTTAGCCCTTGGGTGGTCCTGTCGCTGATATTGGTGTTCTACCTGATCTTCGGCTGCCTGATGGACAGCCTGTCAATGATCCTGCTGACCATCCCGATCTTTTTCCCGGTGATCTCATCGCTTGATTTCGGCATGACACCAGAGCAGGTTGCCATCTGGTTCGGCATATTGGTGCTGATCGTCGTCGAAGTCGGGCTAATAACGCCGCCCGTGGGCATGAACCTGTTTGTCATCAACGCGATGGACCCAAAAACGCCGATGGTCGAAACTTACAAGGCGGTGGCCTATTTCGTCGCCTCCGATCTGGTGCGGGTGGTCATTCTTGTGGCCTTCCCGTCGATAACGTTGTTCCTGATCTCTTGATGTAACATCGGGGGGCAGGTGGAAGGACAAGACATGACCGACACACCCCTTTTGATCGACCTGTCAGACGGCATCGCCACCCTGCGCATGAACCGTCCGGACAAGCGTAACGCCATGTCCGACGCGCTTTTGAACGCGCTCGACGCTTTCTTTCTGGCCCCACCCGATGGGGTGCGGGCGGTGGTTCTGACCGGGGTGGGCGGCCACTATTGCGCCGGCCTTGACCTCAGCCAGCACAAGGCGCGCGACGCGCAAGCCACCATGCGCCATTCGCGCCACTGGCACGCCGTCATGGACCGGATTCAACTGGGTGGGCTGCCGGTGGTGTCGGCCATGTCGGGCGCGGTCATGGGTGGCGGGTTGGAACTGGCCACGGCGACCCATGTGCGCGTGGCCGATGCCACCTGCCGGTTCCAACTGCCCGAGGGGCGGCGCGGCATCTTTGTCGGCGGCGGGGCCACGGTGCGGGTTGGGCGGATTCTGGGTGCGGACCGGATGACGGAAATGATGCTGACCGGACGGGTTTACGAGGCGGATGAGGCCGTTCGCCTTGGCCTTGCGCATTACAACGTCGATACCGGCGATGCGCTGACCAAAGCCCACGACCTGGCCGCACAGATTGCGCAAAACGCCAGCCTGTCGAACTATATCATGATACAGGGCATCGCCCGGATCAACGGCATGTCGGCGCAGGACGGGTTGTTCACCGAAAGCCTCTGCGCGGCCCTCACGCAAACCAGCCCGGATGCGCAGGAAGGGCTGGCCGCCTTTCTGGAAAAGCGCGCGCCGGTGTTTCGTTAGGGGCTTTCGCGCCAGCCGTCGTACCAAAAGATTGTCAGAACAAGGAACCCGCACATGACCAACACTTTGACATATCGCCCGCACAAGGTGCGCTGCGAGGACCGCGACGACGGCACCATCATCATGCATTCGGACTACGCGCTGGGCGCGCCCGTTTCCAGCACCAATGACTGGCTGCACCGCTGGGCGAAACAGCGCCCCGATGCGGTGTTTCTCGCTGAACGAAGCGGTGCCGGCTGGCGCACCCTCACCTACAGCGCGGCGCTGGAACAGGTCCGTGCCCTGGCCGCCGGTCTGTTGGGGCGCGGGTTGAACGGCGACACGCCGATCCTGATCCTGTCGGGCAACGGCGTGGATCACGGGCTGCTGGCGCTGGCGGCGCAATACGTCGGCATCCCGCATGTGCCGGTGGCCGAACAATACTCAACGATCCCCGGCGCACAAAAACAGCTCAGCTACATTCTGGATCTGATCCGCCCCGCGATGATCTTTGCCGAAGACGGTGAAAAGTTCGCCGCCTCCCTGTCGATGCCGCAGATGCAGGGGCTGGATATCGTCGTCAGCCGGAACGCCGCGCCGGGCATGACCTGCTTTGATGATCTGACCACGGGTGGCACCCAAGATGTGGACGCCGCCGCCGCCCTTGTCGGCCCCGATACCATCGCCAAGATCCTGATGACTTCCGGGTCCACCTCGCATCCCAAGGGCGTGCTGACCACCCAAGGCATGATGTGCGCCAACCAACAGATGTATGCCGAAATCCTGCCCCTGCTGGCCGCCCGCCCGCCGCGTCTGGTGGATTGGCTGCCGTGGAACCACGTGTTTGGCGGCTCGAACAATTTCAATCAAATGCTGGCGAACGGCGGTGCTCTGTATATCGACGGCGGCAAGCCGGTGAAGGGGCTGATCGCCAAAACGTTTGAAAATAACCTGCTGATGAACGGCACCATCGCCTATAACGTGCCGGTCGGCTTTGCCCTTTTGCGTGACGAAATGCGCAGCAATCAGGCGCTGAAACAGCGCTATTTCCAGGACCTCGACATGATATTCTACGCCGGGGCCTCTTTGCCTCAGGACGTGTGGCAAGACCTGATGCAGATGGCCGCCGAAGTGCGTGATGAACCGCCCCTGATGACCACCTGCTGGGGCATGACCGAAACCGCGCCCGCCTGTATTTTCCTTCAGGAACCGTCGGATATGGCCGGGGTGATCGGCGTGCCGCTGCCCGGCGTGTCGGCGAAACTGGTGCCCGATGGCGGCGCGCGATATGAACTGCGCGTCAAGGGCGCGAACATCACGCCCGGCTATTTCCGCGACCCGGACAAAACCGCCGCCGCCTTCGATGACGAAGGCTATTTCCGCACCGGCGACGCCCTGACCCTGGTCGATCCTGCCGACCGGAACCGGGGCCTGCGGTTCGATGGCCGCCTGTCCGAAGATTTCAAACTGACCACGGGAACATGGGTGCGCGGCGCGACCCTCAGGCTGGAAATGCTGGGGCTTCTGGCCCCGTTGGCGGCGGATGTGGTGGTCACCGGCGAAGGCCATTCAGAGGTCGGTTTGCTGATCCTGCCCGCCGGAGGATTGCTAAGCGATGGCCGCCTGACCGCCGATGGAGCCGCCTGTCTCGGCGACGCGGTTCTCGCCGACATATCCCGGCGACTGGCCGACAAGGCCATGACCGCGCAAGGCTCGTCAAACAAGGTGGTGCGCGCGCTGATCCTGTCCGAACCACCCTCGATGGCCGATGGGGAAATCACCGCCAAAGGCAACCTGAACTTTCGAAAACTGCTGGACCGGCGCGCCGATGCCCTGACCCGGCTCTATGACGATAGCGACCCGGCGGTGATCCGCATTTAGGCATTATCTTGCACAAATTCTCGGATTGTGCATTATTTCACTAAATCCACCTCGCCGACCACAGGCGGCGCGGACAATAAACGCAAATTTCAACAAGGAATTGGCCATGACCCATTCACAGGATGCATCCACAGACAACGCGGCGGTCTATTTCGTTGACCGGCATCTGGTTGAGGGTCGCGGCGACAACATCGCCTTTCGCGAGGCCTCCGGGGCGCAACGCGAGCTAAGTTACGGGGCCTTGTCCAACCTGTCGGGCCGCGTGGCCACCGCGCTGGGCCGGGCCGGCATAACCCGCGAATCACGCGCGTTGATGTTGGTGCTGGACCAGATCGAATTCCCGGAAATCTTCTGGGGATGCATCAAGGCGGGCGTGGTGCCGGTGCCTCTTAACACCTTGCTGGCAACTCCGGTTTACGAGGTGATCCTCAAGGACAGCCGCGCCGCCTGCCTGTTTGTATCAGAGGAATTGTGGCCGGTGGTTCAACCCGCCGCCGCCGCCTCGCCGCACCTGACGCAGATCGTGGTGATCGGCGCTGAAACCCCCGCAGGCACGCTAAATTATCAGGACTTCATGCAGGGCTGCGGCCCCTCTGACCCGGTCGAAGCCTCGCCCGATGACACCGCATTCTGGCTGTATTCCTCTGGCTCCACCGGACAGCCCAAGGGCGTGCGCCACGTCCACGCCGCCCTGCGCGCAACCTCGGACACCTACGGCGCGCAAGTGCTGGGTATCCGCGAGGAAGACGTGATTTATTCAGCGGCCAAACTGTTCTTTGCCTATGGTCTCGGCAACGGGATGAGCTTTCCCATGTCAGTCGGGGCCACCGCGATCCTGTTCAACGGCCGCCCCACCCCAGACGGGGTGACCGACATTCTGGCGGCGCAGAAACCGACGATCTTCTGCGGCGTGCCCACGCTTTACGCCGCGATGGTGGCGCATCTGGAAAAGGCCGGCAAACCGGATGTTCCCTTGCGCAGTTGCATCTCTGCGGGCGAGGCATTGCCGGGCGAGATTGGCCGCAAATGGCAGGAAATCTGGGGCGTCGATATTCTGGACGGGGTCGGGTCGACGGAAATGCTGCATATCTTCCTGTCCAACGCGCCGGGCGACGTGGTCTATGGCACCTCCGGGCGCGCGGTGCCCGGCTATGACGTGCGGCTGGTGGACGAAGACGGCACCGAGGTCGGCAAGGACGGCATCGGCGAATTGCTGGTGCGCGGTGCCTCGGCGGCGGACGGATACTGGAACCAGCGCGACAAAAGCCGGACCACGTTTGAGGGCGAATGGACCCGCACCGGCGACAAATACGAACGCGCCGGCGATGACCGGTTTATTTACTGCGGGCGCACCGATGACATGTTCAAAGTTTCCGGCATCTGGGTCTCACCGTTCGAGGTGGAACAGGCGCTGATCACCCACCCGGCGGTTCTTGAGGCCGCCGTGGTGGCGATGCGCGACGACAAGGGGCTTGAGAAACCCAAGGCCTGCATCGTGCTGCACGACGGCTTTGATGCCACCGGGTTGGCGGACGAACTCAAGGATTACGTCAAGGAAAAGGTCGGCAAATGGAAGTATCCGCGCTGGATCGACTTTGTTGACGACCTGCCAAAAACCGCAACCGGCAAGATCCAGCGATTCAAGCTGCGCGAGCGGTGTTAGCGATGCAATGGGCGGCCCAGCCAGACGCGCCCTTGACCGTTGATGGCGTCGATCTGGAATACGCCTGCTACGGTCCCGCGCCGGATAAAGCCCCGACGATCATCATGCTGCACGAAGGTCTGGGCTGCCTCGCCCTGTGGCGGGATTTTCCGCAACAGGTGGCTGAACAGACCGGCATGGGTGTGTTTGTCTGGTCGCGTCAAGGCTATGGGCAATCGGCCCCTGCGGACCTGCCGCGCCCGGTCGATTTCATGACCCACGAGGCGGTCGATGTGCTGCCAAAACTGCTTGACCACATCGGCTTGCGCCGGGGTATCCTGTTCGGCCATTCCGACGGGGCGACCATTGCGGCGATCCATGCGGGGTCTGTTGCTGACATGCGGGTGCGCGGGCTGATCCTGATGGCCCCGCATTTCTTCACCGAACCGGGCGGGTTGGCGGCGATCAAATCCGCGCGTGACAGCTTTGACACCGGCGACATGCAGGTGCGCATGGGCAAATACCACCGCGACCCGGTGGCGACCTTTCACGGCTGGAACGATGTCTGGCTATCGCCCGGTTTTCGCGACTGGAACGTGTCAGACGTGATCGACTACTGGCGGGTGCCCGTGCTGGCCATCCAAGGGCGCGAGGACCAATATGGGACGCTGGCGCAGATCGAAGAAATCGAGGCCCGGATCACCGCGCCGCTGGACGTCGAAGTGCTGGATAACTGCCGCCATGCCCCGCATTTTGAACAACCCGACCGCACGCTAAAGGCCGTGGTCGAGTTTGCCGCGCGTCTGGAAAGGATAGAATCGCAGGTGGTTGTGCCATGCTGAACCGGCGAATCTCAGGGTCTCTCGTTATGCATCATAATGCACACCTGAAACCATCTTGGCGGAAATTTCTTTCACCAAGTCGCCTATGCGCTTGTTTTTATGGATAATAGAATAGGCATTATTTTGCACAACAGTATTTACCTAAGCCGATCAACGCATTAAAGTGCAGGCAAGATTCATCCTTTTAGGGGGCGCGACCATGGCCAACGTCATCGACTTTCAGACGGACCCAGACAATTACAAACACTGGCGGGTCGAATATGACGGCGACATCGCCAATCTGTTCATGGACGTGGACGAAGACGGCGGGCTGTTCGACGGCTACAAGCTCAAGCTGAATTCATATGATCTGGGCGTCGATATCGAACTGGCCGACGTGGTCCAGCGGATGCGCTTTGAACACCCCGAGGTCAAAGTGGTGATCCTGCAATCGGCCAAGGACAAGGTGTTCTGCGCCGGGGCCAATATCCGCATGCTGGGCGGGGCCAGTCACGCGCACAAGGTGAATTTCTGCAAATTCACCAACGAAACCCGCAATACATTCGAGGCCGCCGAGGACGATTCAGGCCAGAAATACATCGCTGCCATTCAAGGCGCTTGCGCCGGGGGTGGGTACGAACTGGCGCTGGCGTGCAACTATATCATGCTGACCAATGACAGC
>NVQY01000044.1 GCA_002400675.1 Paracoccaceae bacterium
GGCGGCACACGTCGCTAGGCGGCAAAAGCCCCTTGGCATTCGAACGAAAGGCCGCATAATGAGTTGAGAGACCGGAACGAAACCGTGACAGGTCCAGCAATGGTCTTCAGGAAGCGTTTGAAGCCAACACATCTATCAAGCTGGCCGGGGGCGTGTCAGCCCGCGATGCGCGCGCCCTCGCCGGGCAGATGTCGGCGGACCCGGATCTGATTCAGCGCCAGCCCAAGGGCACCTTCGCCACCTTTGTGCGCGGATTGACGGACCGCGCGGTGCCGATCAGCTTCCCGTTCTTCGTCATGGAAAAGCTGCCACGCGCCACAAAAGATAAGGTCGATGCAATTCGGGAACACAGTCGCAGCGCCTATGCTGAGCCATTGCAGAAAATGGCCGAACATGGCGAGCCACCCCAGAAACCAGATCCTAAAATAACACTGCTAAATCAGGATGATGATCCAACAAAACCTTCACCGGAGCTCTGATTCCGGCTAACTTCCCTGCATGATACAAGCGGATTCCTTAGGCCGATCAACATTCCATCACATAACGCCACAAGAGCGCGTGCACCCGACGAATCGCGAGATTCGCTGGCTTAAGCACATCGAGCGCCACGGCCCGCAATCATCGCAATATCTCTATGAACTGACGCGAGACACGCATCGCTGCAAGGATACGGCGCTGCGGCAGTTGCAAAAGCTGCGCGCTGGCGGATACCTAACCCTTCCGCGTCAGCAACGGGCAACCGAACGCGCCGAATTCAATCAGTATATCTATGATTTGACGAAGAAGGCCCAGGATCATCTCGTTGACCATGGTATTGCTGAACCAACAGTCCGGCCTACTGGTCATTGGTGGCATGGGTACATGACATCCTGCGTTACCAGTTCCATCGACATTGCCGCCGCCCGTTGCGGTGTACGTTACATCTCAGCGCATGAAGTTCTGGCCATCAAGGGGACTTCAATGGCAATTCCTATTGGGCGGAGCAAGTTGATACCTGATCAGCTGTTTGCACTCGATTATGGCGGTAGCTTCCGTGCCTTCTCTCTGGAGATTGATCGCGGTACTGAACCAAAAACGTCCAGATTATCTCGCAAGAGTTACGCCTCCTCCATTGAAATGTATCGCAAGGTCATTGAGCAGAAACTGTACCAATCACACTATGGGCTTAAGGCCAGCCTGCTGGCGTTGTGGGTGTTTTCGAGTCGCACAAATGAAATTAAATTTTTAGAAATGGTGGCAAATGTCAGCGCGTCGCTGTCTGCTGCAATTTTGACGCAGTCCTTGCCAAGTTTCAACCAAGACATGCATTCTGCTCCACCTCTAAGTAAGCTGTTCTATGGAGCATGGAATCGCGCAAAAGGCGAAGAAATTGTGATAGGAAGCGCACCCTAGAATAGAACAAAAAAAAGCAACGAGGGGCGAGTTCCTGTCGCTCTCAGAGGTTGCGAATATCTTGGCTAATGTCTGTCAAAGCGGACATTCCTCCCTGCATGGGTGTCACGCTAAAGTTGCACAACTACGCAGTCTAACTTGTCATACCCCTCAAACAACAAAAGGTTGTAAAAATCCAAGATCGAAAATAGGGTCAAATCAACAAATTTTAACTTGGCAGCAAATCTCTTGGGGGAAACATTGCAGTCTACACACAACCCAGACCGTTACATGGCAGACCTGCGCCAGTTGCTCTCTCAAGGACGTAAGAGAATAGGCCTTTTGGTAGGAGCGGGCGCTCCGTTGGCCATTCGCACGGATGGGTCAGGCAAGCTGGATGACGAAGGCACCCCATTAATCTCGGGAGTTGACGACTTAACCTCAAAGGCAGTTGCTGCATTGTCGGGAACAGAAGCAAGTGCCGTGGCGGCTATCATTAAATCACTAGAAGAAGACCCGAATGTAGAGAGCGTCAATATTGAAACGATTCTTTCTCGTGTCAGACTTCTTCAAAGCGCTCTCGGAAGCAGCGAAGTAAACGGATTGGATAGCGTCGGTCACGAAGGCGTTGGAAAAAACATTTGTGCTGCAATCGGAACCTTGGTCGGAGCTTACCTTCCCAAGGATAGATGCGCTTACAACGAAATTGTCTCGTGGATATCAGGAACGCAACGACCCCATCCCATTGAAGTATTCACAACTAACTATGATCTCCTTTTTGAAGAGGCGTTTGAGGCAGCACATGCTCCGTACTATGATGGCTTCTCTGGCAGTTACGAGCCGTTCTTTGACCCTGCAACCGTTTCCGGTGACGAACTTCCCGCTCGATGGTCACGTCTCTGGAAAATACATGGGTCGCTAGGTTGGAAGCTATCAGAAAATGGAGTGATTCGGAGCGGCGGACGGTATGAAAACCAATTAGTATATCCTGATCATTTAAAATATGACCTCACCCAAAAACAGCCATATTCTTCCTTGTTCGAGAGACTTAAAAGTTTCCTGCTTACTCCAGATACTCTCCTGCTGACTACAGGTTTTTCATTTCGGGACTCACATATCTGCGCGGTGCTGGACGAAGCGTTAGCCATGAATTCGAACTCATCTGTTTTTGCTTTCCAATATGGATCGCTTGATGTTGAAGAATCGGCAGTCCAAATGGCATATTCGAGACCAAACTTCTCCGTTTTTGCGTCAGACGGCGCTGTGATAAATGGCGTTAAAGCCAAATGGCAGTTGGGGCCACCGCCGAAGAACTGGTTAGAGATAAGAGCAACGTTTTGGGAGAATCATAATGACGACGATTCTGGATATTTTATCCTTGGAGATTTTGTAAAATTTTGCCGTTTTTGTGCGTTGTCACAGTCTGTTGATTTCGAGATAAATTCCACTACCCAAGTAGCGACAGAAGCGGACGAGGCAACAGACTAATGACACAGTCCGATCCGACTTTTATTGGTGAGGTCAGCGCTGTTTCTGGTGCTTCAGTGACTGTTAAACTGGCCAAGTCGTTATCTTCAGGCTTGTCCATAATCCATGGAACAACCTACCGCGTTGGCCAAGTAGGTAGCTTTGTTCGCATTCCACAAGGCTATCAGGACTTATTTGGGATAGTCTCCGAAGTCGGGGCGTCAGCTGCTCCATCTATTGTTTCGATCGATGAAATGAACAGCGGAAGGTGGATGAAAGTCGAACTGGCTGGTGAAGCCGTCGGTGGTATTTTTGAACGCGGATTAAGCCAACATCCAAACGTAGATGATGCCGTTCACATAGTCGTTGAAAGCGACCTTAAGAAAATCTACGGCGATGATACCGAAGCGCAAATTGCAATAGGGCGATTGTCGAGCGCTGAGAATATAGTCGTTCGGCTCTCTTTGGACGCATTGGTGACACGGCATTCTGCTGTATTGGGATCTACTGGTGCCGGAAAATCTACTACCGTAGCAAGCCTACTGAGATCCATAGTTGCGCCATTGGATGGGCCAGCGTCAATAGGCGCGCGTATACTGCTAATTGATGTCCACGGCGAGTATGCCAAAGCATTCGGCGAATTGGCTGAAGTGTTCAGCGCGACACCGCATAACGGTGAAAACTCACTTTATGTCCCCTTTTGGGCGCTTGAAGCGAATGAACTACTTCGTTTCATCGCCGGGGAACTTAGTGAAAGTCATTCGATTGCATTCACCGATAAGATGCAAAAGCTTAAGGAGCTGCAGCTCGATGAAAACGACTACCCTGGTTTAGACCCGTTTTCACTGACCGTAGATACCCCAATACCATTCAGTCTGAAGCGGATGTGGCATCAGCTTATTGACTTTGAAAAAACAACGTTCACGGGCGCAGATAGAGACGTTCCTGCATTAATCGATGCTGGAAGCGAAACCCTTTTGGTGGAGCCAAATTACCAACCACACGCTATGGGCACGGCTGGCCCTTTTCTCAACACAGCAGCCAAGGGCATTCGACGCCCGTTGAATTTGTTGCGATCAAGGTTGCTGGATAAGCGCTTTGATTTTATTCTCCATCCTGGACCATATGAACCGAACCTGAAAGGTACAACCGAACAAGATTTAGACTCTTTGATCCGTGGTTGGATCGGCCATGATCGACCAATCACCGTACTCGATCTCTCAGGTGTTCCTAGTTCGGTACTTGTTCGTCTGATCGGCTCCATCCTTCGAATTCTTTACGAAGCTCTATTTTGGGGTCGAGAAAAAACCGAGGGAGGAAAATTGCGCCCTCTCCTCGTCGTGATGGAAGAAGCTCATCGGTACGTTAATCCAGAAAGTGGAAATGTTGCTGCGGACATGGTGAAGCGTATCGCAAAGGAGGGCCGTAAATATGGAGTTGGAGCTATGCTTGTTTCCCAGCGCCCTGCTGAAATCGACGAAACAGTATTGTCGCAGTGCGGCACAATCATTGCGCTAAGGCTTTCAAACCCTACTGACAGAAGTCGTGTTAAGGGTGCTTTACCAGACAATTTGTCGGGATTGATGGACTTGCTGCCTGTCTTGCGGACCGGCGAAGCCATTGTTGCTGGTGAGGCAGCTAGACTGCCAGTTCGCTGCAGGGTGTTCTTACCAGATGAAGAGCATCGC
This sequence comes from Paracoccaceae bacterium, assembly GCA_002400675.1. Lineage (GTDB taxonomy): Bacteria > Pseudomonadota > Alphaproteobacteria > Rhodobacterales > Rhodobacteraceae > NVQY01. Next base: position 4,527 of record NVQY01000044.1, read on the forward strand.
CCCAACAGTGGCGATCCAAAGGTTTCGGAAGCATGGCGATTGAAACGAAAGTCAGAGGGCTACGATAGAATAATCGCCTCATGGCGAGCACAAAACATATTTGAAACAATCGAGGTCGATGAAATGGAAAGACAGACAGTTGGCTCAAGCAACATAGCCTCGATTGGGTATGACGACGCGACTGAGACCCTTGAGATAGAATTTCTGACTGGTGCGATCTACCAATATTACAATGTTGGTTCAGATATGCACCAGAATTTGATGGCTGCTCCATCAAAAGGTTCGTTTTTGAATACCTATATCCGAAATGCCTACGCCTACTCCCGCGTCGGATAAAAGGCATTTGTTTTTGGGAATGCTGCCAGTTAATTCCGCAGGTCTTGGGAAATACAATTTCGTACGTCTACCCGAGAAAAAAGGCGCTGTTTTTCAATCAGTCACCACTCTGGAATGAATAATGCTGCACCTTTCATCAGCGTCCAGTTGTATAATTACACGGTACAGCAAAAACAGCAGATTCAGTAACAACTATGGGCCGGTCTAGGGCTTGTTGAGATTCAGGATTCCCAAAGCTGATGACTTCTGATTCAATCTCCCAAAAGGGAGTTTTAGATGTCAGGGGATCGTTATTCAATCACAGATCGGATGTGGAATCTTATGGAGCCGCATTGTCTGGGCAAGAAATCCGACCCGGGTCGAACGGGTAGCGACCCACGTCTATTTCTAGAGGCAGTTTTATGGATCGCCCGCACAGATTGCCCTTGGCGCGATCTTCCACCCCATTTCGGGAAATGGAACACCGTATTCAAGCGGTTCCGTGATTGGGTCAAAGCCGATGTTTTCAAACACATATTTGATGCATTGTCAGGGGAGCCAGACATGGAATATGCAATGATTGATGGGACAATCGTCAAGGTCCACCGCCACGGGCAGGGCGCAAAAGGGGGACTCAAAGCCAGGCTATTGGTCGGTCCAGGGGCGGGTTAAGCACCAAAATCCTGGCGTTGGTGGACGGCCTTGGAAATCTTGTGCGCTTCATCCTGATGCCGGGGCAGCGAGGCGAAACGACGGGCGTTGAGCGGCTCATGGAGGGCATCAGTTGCGGAGCGTTCCTTGGTGACAAGGCGTATGATGCGGATTGGTTGCGGGAAATGCTGGTCTCCCGAGGCATCGAGCCGGTCATTCCGGCTCGAAAAGGCCGCAGGCACCCAGCCGTCCATGATGCGGAAAAATACAAGTGGCGGCATCTCGTCGAGAACTACTTTCAGAAACTGAAGGAATTCAAACGCATAGCCATGAGGTCAGACAAAACCGACGATAGCTTTTCTTCAATGATCTATCTGGCCGCTGCCACCATCAACGCCCGATGAATCTCAACAAGCCCTAGCAAGTGTGCCCAATTTTCTTGCCAGCTTCGGTGTCGAATCTCGAATTGAAAAAGGGTGGCCGGATAGTGCACACCCAGCCACCCTTGCTCCTTATGCAGGAGTGTCGGTCAGGTCTTCGCGACGATCCAGCCGTTCTTGCAGCCAGTTCAACACTTCGTCCTCAACCCATCCCACCCTGTTGGGGCCGAGTTGTATCCGCTGTGGGAACGTCCCGGCCTTTTCCAGTCTGGCCACGTGTTGTGGCGAGTATAGAACCAACTCCTTGAGCTGGCGTTTTGAAAGTATCCGCATCTCGATCTCTCCATGATTGAAGAGCATCGCGATGCCCCAGGTTACGACAATACCAAGGCAGGCGGATGATAGCTATTTCTGCATGGGAATGCCACGAACGTCTTTCATCGCCACATAGTTGCACAAGCGAGAACATTGCTACACAAAATTTAAGGTAGGCTAAAAGGGGGTCCAGAAACGATGTTTTTGATTTTATGTCTAAAAAACAATAAGATATCAAAGAAGTTGGTGCGGCCGAGAAGACTCGAACTTCCACGGGTGTTACCCCACAGCGACCTCAACGCTGCGCGTCTACCAATTCCGCCACGGCCGCACTGCCATTGCTTGGTCGCTGCGCTATAGACGAGGGTGCCGCCCTTGTGAAGGGCAAAAGAACCTTTCAGATCGCGACAAGCCGCGCAGCGTGCTAGAAATGATCCGCAACCATGACGCCAATCAGGGAAACTGATGATGAAAGACGCTCAAATGCCCAAACCTCTCCGCATCGACATCGTGTCGGATGTGGTCTGTCCGTGGTGTATTGTCGGCTATCGCCAGCTTTTGCAGGCCTTGGCCGAAACCGGCGTTCAGGCGGATGTGAAATGGCATCCGTTCGAGCTGAATACCGACATGGCGCCCGAGGGGCAGAACCTACGCGAACATATCATCGGGAAATACGGCATCACGCATCAGCAAAGCGACGCCGCGCGCGCGCAGTTGACCGCTGCCGGTGCCGAGCTTGGGTTTGTTTTCAACTTTAGTGATGACAGCCGGATGGTGAACACATTCCTGGCCCATCAGCTGATCGAATGGGCCGACGAACAGGGGCGCCAGACCGATATGAAACTGGCGTTGTTCGACGCGCATTTCACCGATGGTCGCAATGTGTCAGATCTGGCGACGCTGGTTGATGTGGCCGCAGGGCTGGGGCTGGACGCAGATGCCGCGCGGGTCGCGCTTGAGGGCGGGCATATGGCGTGGAACGTGCGTTCGATGCAAAAGTTCTGGATCGACAAGGGGGTGCGCGGGGTGCCGGCCATGGTGTTTGACGGCCAACATCTGCTGACCGGTGCGCAGGGCGCGTCCACCTATGCACAGCTGCTGGGGCGGTTGACGCAAACCACAGCCTGATCGCAGCGTGACCTCTTTTCCCCGCGCGCCGCAAGGGGTATGCACGCCCCATGGTAGACTGGATCACATCAGACGGGCTGACCGCCTATGACGACGCCGTGCGTTTCATGGAGGCGCGCGCCACGGCAATCGCCGCAGGTGAGGCGGGTGAATGCATCTGGCTGCTGGAACATCCCCCCCTCTATACCGCCGGGACCAGCGCCAAATCTGATGACCTGACCGACCCGGACCGATTCGAGGTGCACATCACCAAACGCGGCGGGCAATACACCTATCACGGGCCGGGCCAGCGGGTGATCTATGTGATGCTGGACGTGGGCAAACGCGGTCATGACGTGCGCAAGTTCGTGCAGCAGTTAGAGGCTTGGGTAATCGCCGCGCTGGGTGAATTCAACGTTACCGGCCATATCCGCGAGGGCCGCGTCGGCGTCTGGGTCGAACGCCCGGACAAGCCGCGCACCGCCAGCGGTGCCATCGCCGAGGACAAGGTCGCCGCCATCGGCATTCGCCTGCGCAAGTGGGTCAGTTTTCACGGCATTTCGATCAATCTCGACCCTGATCTGGAACATTTCAGCGGCATCGTGCCCTGCGGCATCACCGAACACGGGGTGACCAGCCTTGTGGATCTGGGGCTGCCGGTGACCATGGATGATCTGGATCTGGCGCTGGCGCGGACGTTTGAACAGGTGTTTGAAACCTGATTTTACCCGGTTACCGCATGGCCCTCTTATCCATGCCCGATCCGCATGGGATCAACGCAGGCATGGCGCGAACACTCGATCTCAAGGGTGCTGTGGCTGATGGCAAACCGATCGCTCAGCAGCGCCTTGACCGTCGCCTTGATGTCGTCGGCTTGTGCCCAACTGCCCTGAACGATCACCAGATGCGCCTCTAGCGCGGCGCTGCGTTCCTGCATGGCCCACAGGTGGACGTGGTGGATGCTTTTGACGCCTTGGGTGGTCTCGATGGCGTTGATGATCTCSTCGGTGTCCAGATGCGCAGGGCTGCCCAGCATCAACACCCGGACCACGTCTCCGAATTCCGATTTGACGTGCCACAGGATGTAGCCGGCGATCATCAGCGTCACCAAAGGGTCAACCCAGGTCCAGCCATAGAGGATCACCAGCGTTCCCGCGACAATCACCGCCACCGACCCCAGTGCATCGGCCACGTTATGCAGAAACGCCGCGCGGATGTTCATGCTGTCCTTGGACATGGAATAGGTCAGCGCCGCCGTCGCCAGATCAATCACCAGCGCGATGATGGCAATCCACACCACCATCCAGCCATCAATCGGTTGTGGTTCAAGGAACCGCATGATGCCCTCGTAGACCAGATACAGTGCCAGCACGACCAGGGTGGTGTAATTGATCAGCGCCGCCACCACTTCGGCGCGACCGTAGCCAAAGCTCATCCCGGCATCGGCCGGACGTCGGGCGATCTTGCGCGCCAGAAAGGCGATGATCAGCGATATGGCGTCGGAAAAATTGTGCAGCGCATCGGCAATCAGCGCCAGCGACCCGGACAGGACGCCCCCCACCACCTGCGCCACCGTCAGCAGCAGGTTGACCGCCACCGCCCAGGCGATCCGCGCATCGCCTGCGTCCGGGTCGATGTGGGCGTGGCTGTGGCTGTGGTGATGCCCCTGCCCCAGTTTCCCCGGTGCAGGGCTGTGTTTATGGGCGTGATTGTGATTTCCGGCCATTGCGTTTCGTCCTTGTGTGTTCGTCACCCCTCACTTAATATCTCTAGTCACTAGAGGTTCAAGGGGCTATTGCATGTTATCCATTGGTCAGATGTCACGCCGCACCGGGGTCAAGGTTCCGACCATCCGGTTTTACGAACAAAAAGGCCTGCTGCCCGAGCCAGAGCGTACCGCCGGCAACCAGCGCCGGTACGGACCGGCAACCCTGAACCGGCTGGCGTTTATCCGTCACGCCCGCGATCTGGGTCTGCCGCTAGAGGATGTGGCGGCGCTGATTTCGCTGGAAGGCGCGCAGGGGGCGGCGCTGGATCGCGCGCACGATATCGCCCACAGCCAGCAGATGCGCCTGCACGAACGCATCGACAAACTAAAGCGACTTGAGCGCGAACTGGGCCGGATCGCCAGTGCGTGCGACGGCAACCACGACCATGTGTGCGCGGTTCTGCACGCGTTTGGTGATCATCAGACCTGCGAAGGTGAACACTAAGCCGCAGGGTCCCGGCCCACCTTACCGGGTCTCCAGCCCCGACCCGATCATCACCGCCAACAGCGCGACCCGCCGTTTATAGGTGGCGTAATCCGTACCAGCCATCTTGATGCCCTTGAGCGCCGCCATCATGGTGCCGGCCATATCCTGAGCCGGCCCGGCAAGGACAACCTGACCAGATGCCGCCGCACGATCCAGCCATTTCGTATAGATATCGCGCAACCCCGCCTCACCGGTCTGCACGATGTCCGACGCGGTTGCATTGGTCGCATCCAGCAATTCCAGCCCGTGCGGCGAGGTCAGCATGACTTCGAACACATCGCCGCCCTGCGCGGCAAAGGCGGCCCCCAGAACGTCCGCCACCGCGCCGGAGTCGCCCAGCGCCGCCGCAACAGCCGTGCCCGCCTGATCGTAATAGAACTGCGCAAGCGACCGGAATATATCCTTTTTGTTGCGATAGTGCAGATACAACGCCGGGCGCGACATGCCCGCCGCCCGGGCAATGTCATCCATAGAGGTCTTGCGATGGCCATAGGTCGCAAACGCCCCAAACGCGGCGTTCAGAATGGCCTGTTGGCGGGTATGTGACGAGGTATCTTTCATATCCGAATTTTGACACTTCGCCCTGTTTTTGTCAAACGACCCGTTGACACAATGACATTAATAGGTATTTTTGTCAGCTAACCAACCAAGGGGAGCGCGCATCATGGCAACAACTCTGACCATCAACGGCAACCGGCATCAGGTCGATCTGCCGGACGATGTGCCGCTCTTGTGGGTGCTGCGCGACGAACTCGGGCTGACCGGCACCAAATATGGCTGCGGTGTTGCCGCCTGTGGGGCCTGCACCGTGCATATCAACGGGCAAGCAGTGCGATCATGTCAGGTGGCATTGTCGGATGTGACGGGCGAGGTCACCACCATCGAAGGCATCGGCACACCGGATGCGATGGCGGCAATCCAGACCGCGTGGAACGATCATCAGGTGGCGCAATGCGGCTATTGCCAGTCGGGGCAGATCATGCAGGCCGCCGCCCTGCTGGCTGAGATCCCCGCCCCCTCGGACGATGAGATCGACGAGGCGATGCAGGGCAACCTGTGCCGTTGTGGCACCTACCCGCGTATCCGCGCCGCGATCCATAGCGCCGCCAGCCTGATGAAGGAGGCGTAACAGAATGTCCCGTATGCGCACAATCGCCCGCCGCACGTTCCTGATCGGCTCTGCCGCCATTGTCGGCGGGGTCGCCTTTGGCACCTATCAATACCGCAAACCTTCGCCCAACCCGCTGATCGCCGGTCAGGGCGAGGCCGCGCTGAACCCGTTTGTGTTCATCGACCAGCAGGGCGTCACCCTGATCGCGCCGCGCGCCGAAATGGGACAGGGCGTGCGCACCACATGGGCCGCGCTGATCGCCGAAGAACTGGATGTGGAGCTGGACGCCGTCACCGTGCTGCACGGTCCCCCCGCCAAGGCCTATTACAACAGCGCGCTGCTGGGCGAGGTTCTGCCCAACAAGGGCTATGACATCTCGGCGTTCCAACACGGGCTGGCTGAAGTGATCGGCGTGGCGGGCAAGTTCATCGACATGCAGGTGACGGGGGGGTCGTCCTCTATGCGCGACGGGTTCACGCGCATGCGCGAGGCCGGCGCGACCGCCCGCGAGACCCTGAAACAAGCCGCCGCAGACCGGTTGGGGGTGGATCGCGAAACACTGTCCACCAAATCCGGTCAGGTGATCGCCCCTGACGGTCAAACCATCCCCTACGCCGATCTGGCCGAGGCGGCAGCCCTGATCGACCCGCCAACGGTAACCCTGCGCGACCCGGCGAAATGGCGGTTGCTGGGGCGGAATCAACCGCGCGTTGACATGGCCGGCAAGGTGACCGGCACGGCGCAATATGGCATCGACACGCGGCTGGACGGCATGAAGTTCGCCACCCTGCGGATCAACCCAAAACTGGGCGGCGACATGGCATCATTTGACGCCACTCAGGCCGAAAAGATGCCCGGCGTGGAAAAGGTGATCGACCTTGGCAATGGCATCGCCGTGGTCGCCTCTAACACATGGCTGGCCATTCAGGCCGCCGAGGCGGTCGAAATTGTCTGGCAAAAGGCCCCCTACCCGCCGGAAACAGACGGCATCTTTGCCCGGATCAACGACGCCTTCGACGACGACCCCAATTCCACCATGCGCGAAGAAGGCGACGCCGAAACGGTGCCGGAGGGCGCGACGATGCTGCAAGCCACCTACCGCGTGCCATTTCTGGCCCACGCCACGATGGAACCGATGAACGCAACCGCGCTTTATACCGGCGAGGCGCTGGAACTCTGGAGCGGCAATCAGGCGCCTATCTTTACCCAGAAAACCTGCGCCGAGGCGGCCGGGCTGGAACAAGAGGCCGTCACCCTGCACACCCCCTATCTGGGCGGCGGATACGGGCGACGCGGAGAGTTGGATTTCTCGGTCTATGCCACCAAGGTCGCGCTGGCGATGCAGGGTGTGCCGGTGCAGGTCACGTGGTCGCGCGAAGAGGACATGCGCCACGATTTCTATCGCCCCGGCGCGCTGGCGCGGTTTCGTGGCGCAGTGAAAGACGGCAAGGCGGTGATGCTGGACGGTCAGATCGCCGCCCCCTCGACCTCGCAACAAGCGATGTTCCGGTGGCTGGGGCTGTCCCCCGGCGGGCCGGACAAAAGCCATGTGGACGGCGCGTTCAACCAGCCCTATGCGATCCCGAACTACCGCATTCGCGGCTATCTGGCCGATCTGGATGTGCCGATTGGGTTCTGGCGTTCGGTTGCGGCGTCGTTCAACGGGTTCTTTCACGATACGTTTCTGGACGAAATGGCGATTGCCGCCGGGCGCGACCCGCTTGAATTCCGGCTGGAACTGATGCGCGAGGAACACGCCGCGTCCGCCGGAACGCTTGAGGCGGTGCGCGAGATGTCTGGCTGGACCGGCCAGACCCCGGACGGGGTGGGACGCGGGGTGGGCTATACCTACAGCTTTGGCACGCCGGTGGCGCAGGTGATCGAAGTGGTTCAGGAACCGGATGGCATCCGTATCGCCAAGGCGTGGATCGCCTGCGATGTCGGGCTGGCGCTCGACCCCGGCACCATAGAGGCGCAGATGATCGGCGGCATGATCTATGGCCTGTCCGCCGCCTGTTTCGGCGAGATTTCCTTTGCCGACGGCGAGGTCGAACAGTTCAATTTCCCTGATTATGACGCCCTTCGGATGCACAATACGCCAGTGACCGAAGTGCGGGTGCTTGAGGCCAGCAAGTACATGGGCGGCGTGGGTGAACCGGGCACACCGCCGGCGATGCCGGCGCTGGGAAATGCGCTATTTGATCTGACCGGGAAACGGGCGCGGGAATTGCCGCTAAGCAAGAGCTTTGATTTGCTGATGTAGGGATGGTGGGGTGGAACCCCACCCTACGAAACGCCGCTGGTCAGGCGCTTTTTTGTAAGCGTGGCTTGCGGACCTGCGCGGCCCAATCGTGGGTGGCTTTGCCAAACGCCCCGAACAGGGCGCGCGACACCGGGTCGTTGGCCGCGTTCCATTCCGGATGCCATTGCACCGCCAGCGTAAAGCCGGGCGCGTCGCGGACATAAATCGCCTCGGGGGTGCCGTCGGGCGCGGTGCCGTCAATTTCTATGCGCGCACCGGGCGTCTTGATGCCCTGCCCGTGCAGCGTGTTGGTCATAACCCGCGTCGCCCCGAGCACCTCGTTGAACACCCCGCCCTCTGTCACGCTCACGCAGTGGCGCAATTCGAACTTTTCTTCCAGGGTGCCGTCGGGCGGCATGCGATGGTTGTCGCGCCCCGGCAAGTCGCGGATTTCCGGGTACAGCGACCCGCCCATCGCCACGTTCACCTCCTGAAAGCCCCGGCAGATGCCAAACACCGGCTGACCACGTTCGACGCAGGCCCGCACCAGCGGCAGGGTAATGGCATCGCGGGCGCGATCAAAGGTGCCGTAGCTTTCGGTCGCGACTTCGCCGTATTCCTCGGGATGCACGTTTGCGCGCGCCCCGGTCAGCACGAACCCATCGCAGGTTTCCACCAGTTCCTCGACCGAGACATAGCGCGGATCGGCCGGGATCAGCAGCGGCATGCAGTCGGAAACTTCGGTCAGCGCCTCCACGTTCATGGTGCCGCCGGCAAACACCGGATAGCTTTCATCGAGGAGATACGAGTTGCTGATGATGCCAACGATCGGGCGGGACATGGGGGGGCTTTCTGGTGGTTTCGGTTGGGGGAAACTTACCGGGGACGGGTTAAGAGTGCAACAACGCACGCCCTGCGTCATGGCGCAGGGACTTGTTCAGGGGCGCACAGGTATTCTGCATTTTCGCCGCCTAGACCAAAACACGGTTAGAATAGGTAATTTATCAGTCCTGTTTCATTCTTCATGATGCGATCTTACTTGCCCTTAGCTGTCATTTTTTTGTTCTGCCCACGTTTCGATGAGAAACGTTGCCATTGAACCAGAAAGGTTGACAGCCAGTGCCGCATGTCGAGGTGCCGGTTTGACACCCCTAGGTCCGAGTGCATGGGCATCGCCAATTTTGTTGCGAAGGCTTCCAAGGCTTTCGACGATTGTATGGCATCCACCAAGGATCCGCTTGAAGATTTCTTCGGTATGCTGTGAAGGCGCAAGATTTAACACCTTGGAAGTTTCGCCATACAGCCGCGGCAGATCCCATTTTTCAATACTTTGATCTGTGTGGTTCTCCAGTATGTGTTTACAAACTTCTTCAAGCAGAGTCCTCGCAGAAGTGATTGCAYCCTGTGGATCAACCGAACGCCTTTTCAGAGCTTTAGCCCATGCAGATTGTACGCCTTCAACGTCATACCGGGACAACACGTTCGACACATGGGAGTCGGACGGTGTCGAGCTTCCCTCCTCTAGATACTCCAACAAAGGTGTGAATTCATCATTGATGTACTGTCGGCGTGCAGCCCAAGCTCCATTTCCCGTGTGAACCTGCTTTAAATGGCCCCAAATGCTACCGTCGTCTCGGCAAGTCATAATGATTTTTGGCAGCAATGACCTGACAACATCATCAGCCATAAGCTCTGACCTTATTGCTTTGTAAATTGCATTGTTCATTTCGCCATTTTGGGCGCGTGATGTGATCATATTCTGCATCATTAAAGCTTGATCCAGCATGCTTTCAGGAATCTCTTCGTCGATTTGAAACATTACGCAGATGTCCTGATGAATAGAAGCGAGCCAATAATGCTAAGATTTTAGCAGTAGGTACATATTGCCCAACAGGAGGCGAGTAATCAAACTCTTCCTGAACATCCCTCTTTGGCCTCATATCGGCAGACTACTCCGGCATTAATGCCAAAGAAGATTTCATTTGGGGTTCGCCTTCAACTCCAGCCGCCTCGCATGCAACACAGGTTCCGTATACCCCGAAGGCTGCACCCGCCCCTTGAACACCAGATCACAGGCCGCCTGAAAGGCGATGCCGTCATATCCCGGCGCCATGGGCCGATAGGCGGGATCGCCCGCGTTCTGACCATCCACGACAACCGCCATCCTGCGCATGGCCGTCATTACTACGTCCGCGTCAACCACGTCGTGGTGCAGCCAATTGGCCACGTGCTGGGCCGAGATCCGGCAGGTGGCGCGGTCCTCCATCAGGCCGACGTCGTGCATATCGGGCACCTTGGAACAGCCCACCCCCTGATCAATCCAGCGCACCACATAGCCAAGGATGCCCTGCACGTTGTTTTCCACTTCGGCGCGGACCTGATCGGGCGTCCATTTGCGATAGGCCG
>NVQY01000045.1 GCA_002400675.1 Paracoccaceae bacterium
GGGCAATGTCGCGGTTGCGCGCCTGCGACCGGGTTTCATCGCATTGGATGACGATCGCGCCGTCTTTGGTCCAGCGCCGCCCGGCCAGACGTTTCAGCCGGGTTTTCACCGCATCGGGCAGTGCAGGAGAGCGCGCGGCCTCGAATCGCAACTCGACCGCAGACGACACTTTGTTGACGTTCTGACCGCCCGGCCCGGAGGCGCGCATGAACTGTTCGCTAAGTTCCCAGTCCTGAAGAATGATGTCGTCGGTGATCCGCATGGGGTATGTCTAGCCTGTCTTGCCGCGATGGGCAAAACCCATTCAGACCGGCGATTTGTCCGGCGTCAGCCGGCGCACAAGAAAGCGGAACGGGATCAGCGCCAACAGTGCCAGCGACAGTTTCACCACCCAGTCGGCAAAGGCCAGCGACACCCAAAGCGGGGCGATGGGGCCAAACCCCAGCATCGGCAGGGCCTCATTCGCCCAAGACACATCGTTGGCCGGTTCGATCCACGCCAGTTGGGTTGAAAAGGCGATGGAAAAGAACAGGATCGTGTCCACGCTTGACCCGACCAGCGTCGAGGCCAGCGGCGCGCGCCACCATTTGCCCTGACGCAGAGCCGAAAAGATGCCGACATCCAAAAGTTGCGCCGTAAGGAACGCCAATCCAGAGCCAACCGCGATCCGCAGCGTCACCAGCGGGCCGAATTCGCCGATGATTTGCGTGCCGATCAGCGAACAGGCAACACCGGTGACAAACCCGGCCAGAACCACTTTGCGTGCGGCCTGTGCGCCGTAGATGCGGTTCATCAGGTCGGTCACCAGAAAGGCAAACGGATAGGTGAACGCCCCCCAGGTCAGCCATTGACCATAGAGAAACTGAACAAGGATGTTTGAGGCCACGACAATGGCGGCCATGGCAATAATGCCGGGAAGGTGGGTGCGGTTCATATCATGTGCCCGTTTTGACAAGGTTGCGGCGACTTGTCCTGCCACCGTGGCAGGCAGGGTGCAGGTAACCGCCCCGACACGTATGCGCAAGTCATTCCTGCACGGCGTATTCGACGATTTCGGTGGTTTGCAGGGACAGGAAATTGTCGTCCGAGATCATGGTCAGGCGGGTGCGCCCCTGTTGGTCGCGCCAGACCGTTAGCCCTTCCAGATTGTCGTGGGTGCCATATTCGGTCTCGAACAACAGTTCCTGGTTGGTCGCTCCGGCCTGCGATATGTCCCAGCGGCGTACTCGTGATCGAAACCCCCAGATGCCAAACGCACGCTCCAACAGGTAGAACTGTCCATCCGGCCCGAAATCGGCCCCAACCGGTAGGAAATCCGGGTTGCCGGACAGGGTGAATGGTGTGGTCCAGACGTTATTATCCAGCACAAAAACCTGAATGGTCCTATCCGGTTCTACCCGCTCTGGCAGGGTGAATAGCCGGCCCTGCGAGTCAATCGCCAAGGCTTCGAGGGCTTTGTTGCGGGCAAGTTTGCCAAACGCTGGGTGCTTGCGCAAAACCTGCGCGTTTGCCGTGGTTTGCGCATAACGGGCAACGCGAATGACGTTTTCGAACGAGATGAACAAGGTGCCATCGGGGGCGATAGCCAGCCCTTCGGAATCGGCAATTTTGTGGGTCAGAGCCACGCCCTTTGAGGACTTCAGGCGTTGCATTTGCCCGGCTTGAACGGCGGTGATCTGGTCGTCTTTCCGAATGATCTGGGCATCAAGTATCCGGCCCCGGTCGGAAATCACCACCATCTGACGCCCGTCCGGTGACACCTCGATCCCGGACCAGCCACCGAACCATGGCGCGTCCATTTCCCATGTGAAACTGCCCAGAAGCCGGGCGCGCCCTGTCCCTTCAGCGCTGGCGAGACTGGCCAGACCAAAAAACAGCAGGGTCAGGATTACTGGGATCGAAGAACCGAAGCGCATTGTTTGGGCAGATCAGCCAGAATGTATTCGCGCCGTGGTTTGACCTTTGGCGCGTTGGGGTCAACCGGTTTGGGCGGGGGTGGGTTCAGGATGTCATCCACCCACTTTTGCGCCTCGGCACAGCCGTCACCGGGCGGCGGCGGGGCCTGATTGACACAGCCGCGTTTGCCCTTTGGACAGGACAGGCGCACGTGGAAATGATAATGATGCCCCCACCACGGGCGCACCTTGCGCAGCCACGTGCGATCGCCCTTTTCGTCGTTGCACATCTTTACCTTGGCACCGGGAAACACAAATATCCGCGCCACCCGTTTGTCACTGGCCGCCGCCCGGATCAGTGCGTGTTGGTCGGCGCTCCAGTTGGAATTGACATAAGCCCCGCCGGCCCGGCGCATGGACACTGCGGACAGGTTTTCGCGGGCCTTGGCGCTTAGGTTCAGGCGGGTGGCGGGCATCATCCAGATATCCATGTCCAGCCCGATCTGATGGCTGCGATGGCCCGAAGTCATCGGCCCGCCGCGCGGCTGGCTCATGTCGCCGAAATAGATGCCTTTCCAGCCGGGCAGGGTGGCGGCAAAGGCGCTTAGGTCCTGTGCGAAAACAATCGCGTCCGGATGCGCCCAGTTGCGATTGCGCGACAGGCGCATGGCCTGCCATGTGGGGCCGGTTTCGGGCAGTTGCACGGCCCCCGCAACACAGCCCTTGGCATAGCTGCCATAGGCGGCGGGGCGTTGGTGTGATCCGGCTGACATGGCCCCGAATTGTTGCTTGGCCAAGGGTTCGGCCTGAACCGGGAGGGCAAGGCCGGCCAACAGGGCCACGCCGCAGATCAGTCGCGTCAGGTTCATTCGATCTGGTCCCCTTCTGGTTTGACCCATATTAGCGGAATCATCGCCACAACAAAGAGCGCAACCACCGGCGACAGCCCGATGCGCGCGTTTCCGGTCATTTCGGTGACCAGCAGGACCAAAAACGGCGCGATAAACGAGGTGGCCCGCCCGGAAAGCCCATACAGACCAAAGCTTTCGGTGGGGGCGTCGGCCGGGGAATGGCGCACCATCATCGAGCGGCTTGAGGCCTGCAATATTCCGCCCATGCCGCCGATCAGCACACCGCAGCCAAAGAATATCAGGTCCGGCAGGGTGGAGCCTTCGGGCAGGGGGAAGCCAAACAACTGGGTGCGCGACATGCTGACAATGGTGATGCAGACAAAGATCAGAACCCAGATGGCCCCGATGATGACCGGCTTTGGCCCGACCCGCTTGTCGGCTTTGCCGCCCAGCCAGCTGAACAATGCGGACGAGATCAGGGCGACAATGCCAAAGATGCCGATCTGGGTCAGTTCCCAGTCAAGCACCAGCCGCGCGTATACGCCGCCAAAGCCATACAGCCCGTTCAGCGCGTCGCGATACAGCATGGATGATCCCAGATAGGCTGACAGGCTGACGCGTTTGGGAAGGTTGGCGATGGATCGGCCCAGATGGCTCAGCGCCTGACCCACCGTGCCGCGTTTGCCGGTTGGTGTTTCGCGCACCCACGCGAAATAGGGGATCATGAATACCGCGTACCAGATGGCAGTTATCGGTCCGACGGCGCGCGTGCCTTGATTTTGCGCCGCATCCAGCCCAAACACCGGGTCCAGCCCGATCAGGGTCTTACCGTTGCCCTGTTCGACGAACAGCGCCAGCAGAATGATCAGCGACACCAGCCCGCCCGCATAGCCAAAGGCAAACCCCGAGCCTGAGATTTCGCCGATTTCCTCTTTTGTGCCCAGATCAGGCAGTTGCGAATTGATAAAGATCAGCGCGTATTCCGCCCCGACAAAGCCCAGCCCGAAGGCAAACAGACCCCACAGCATGTTTGACCCGTCCGGCAGGGTCCACCACAAGGCCCCCGCGCCAACCACATACATTGCTGAGAACACCACCATCCACGGCATGCGCCGCCCCGAAGTGTCGGCAAACGCACCCAAAAACGGCGCGCCAAAGCCGATCACCAGCCCGGTTACCGTCAGGCCAAGTGCCCAGATGCTTTGCGCGCTGGCTTTTGCCGCCTCTGCACCCATGCCCTGAGACAGGTAATATTCCGCAGCAACGGCAGCAAAATAAGGGCCAAAGATGAAGGTGACCAACAACGTGTGATAGGGTTGGCTGGCCCAGTCGAAGAACCACCAGCCCCATATCCGCTTGCGCGCTGAAATCTCTGCCATGCCTGCCCCTGCYTGTTTTTGTTAGGTTAAGGTATGACAGGCGAAGGGTGGATTGATCAAGCATCAGTTGGATTCGTGGAATGCTTGCAACTGTGCCTCTTGTCCTTTGGGTCCGTGCCACTTAGGTGAAAGGCGRNTTSAACMRANGGTAARCGCATGCARTCRMTSTWTCAAATYCTGAACCTGRTCCTKGATGTGGTCTGGTTCTTYGTCATTGCYCATGTGATCATGAGCTGGCTGATCAATTTTCAGGTTCTCAACMTRAATCARCAATTCGTAGCGCAGATCTGGTACGGTCTGAACCGCGTTCTGGAACCGATGTACGCGCCGATACGCGGGATTTTGCCACGGATGCAGGGGCTGGATCTGGCGCCCTTGGTGGTTTTGATGTCGATCATCGTTCTGCGGATTGTCTTGCGCAACAATGCCGCGCTCTTTTTCTGAGGCAGGTGGATCTGGCCGGGTCGGAATTTGAGTATTTGAGACAAGAAGAAGCTGGGGGTGTGCCCTCTTGTTCACGGAATCTTAGTATGTGACTGTGCCATGCTAAGAGCAGATAGATAAAAATTGATATAAGGCCATTCCTGCCAATGACTGGTGCTGCCCCGCTTTTGCGAGATGTTTTTGGATTCGACAGCTTTCGTCCGGGTCAGGAGGAGATTGTCGAGGCCGTGGCCGCAGGTGAGAACGTGCTGGCGATTATGCCGACGGGGGGCGGGAAATCCCTTTGTTTTCAGCTTCCTGCGTTGATGCGCGACGGGGTGACCCTGGTGATTTCGCCGTTGATTGCGTTGATGCGTGAACAGGTGCGCGCGCTTCAGGAGTCCGGGGTGGTGGCGGGGGCGCTGACGTCTCAGAACACGCCCGAAGAGACTGAAGCGGTTTGGGAGGCGTTGGAAGCGGGGCGGCTGAAGCTGCTTTATCTGGCCCCGGAACGTTTGGCTGCCGGGTCGTCGATGGGAATGCTGCGCCGGATTGGTGTCAGCATGATCGCCGTGGACGAGGCCCATTGCGTGTCGCAATGGGGCCATGATTTCCGCCCGGATTACCTGCGTATTGGTGAGTTGCGCCGGGCATTGAATGTGCCGGTGGCCGCCTTTACCGCGACGGCAGACGCTGAGACCCGCGATGAGATTGTCGAAAAGCTGTTTGACGGGGTGGCACCGCGCATATTTCTGCACGGCTTCGATCGTCCCAATATTCATCTGGCCTTTGCCACCAAGAACAGCCCGCGCACGCAGATTTTGCAGTTCGCCGCCGCCCGCAAGGGGCAGTCGGGCATCGTTTATTGCGGCACCCGCGCCAAGACCGAGGCGCTGGCAAAGGCGTTGCGCGATGAGGGCCATGTTGCCTGTCACTATCACGGCGGCATGATGGCCGAGGACCGGCGCATCGTCGAGGCGCGCTTTGCCCGCGAGGACGGGTTGATCGTGGTGGCGACTGTGGCTTTTGGCATGGGGGTGGACAAGCCCGACATCCGCTGGGTCGCCCATGCGGATCTGCCCAAGAGCATCGAGTCTTATTATCAGGAGATCGGGCGCAGCGGGCGGGATGGCGCGCCGGCGGAAACCATGACCTTGTTTGGCCCCGAAGACATCCGCCTGCGCCGGTCACAGATCGACGAAGGGCTGGCCCCGCCCGAACGTCGCATGGCCGATCACGGGCGGCTGAATGCGCTTTTGGGCCTGGCCGAGGCGTTGTCTTGTCGGCGTCAGAACTTGCTGGGGTATTTTGGCGAAACCTCGGAACCTTGCGGTAATTGCGACCTGTGCGACACCCCGGCCGAGGTGTTTGACGGGACCGTCGCGGTGCGCAAGGCTCTGTCGGCGATCCTGCGTACTGGTGAGTGGTTTGGGGCGGGGCATCTGATCGACATTCTGACCGGCAACGCCACCGACAAGGTGCGCGCACGCAACCACGACCAACTGCCGACTTTTGGGGTGGGTACCGAATATGACAAGCGCCAGTGGCAGGCGGTGTTTCGCCAGATGATGGGGCATGATCTGGTGCGGCCAGACCCGGAACGCCACGGCGCGCTGAAAATGACCGATGCCGCCCGCCCGATCCTGCGGGACGAGGCGCAAATCAACTTGCGGCTTGATACTATCCGCAAGGCGGCGACGCGCCGGCCTGCGGTCAAGGCGCTAGTGTCGGACGAGGATGCGCCGCTGATGTCTGCCCTCAAGGCCAAACGGCGTGCGCTGTCAGAGGCGGCCAAGGTTCCGGCCTATATCATCTTTCCTGACCGTACATTGATCGAAATGGCCGAATCCCGGCCAGCGAATCTGGACCAGATGGCGCAGATTGGCGGGGTCGGTGCGAAAAAGCTGGAGCGTTACGGCGTTGATTTTCTGGAAGTCATCAATGGGGCCTCGGACCCTGTGCATCCTGCGCGGCGTAAGCTTGCCGGGCGTGCGGCGGGGTCGCTGTACGATCTGTTGCTTGAGGCGCAAAGCGGGCTGACGCGCGGCACCGATGGTCTGGACAAGATGATGAGTTGTTCGGCCTCGCAATTGGCGCGGGTGGCGCAGGCGCGCCCCGGCGATTCGCGCGCGCTGGAACAGCTGTTAGGCAAACGGCACGCGGAACGCTTTGGTCCGGCGTTTCTGGACGTCTTGCGCGAGGCCGGGTAGGTAACTGTCAACTTTACTGAGGGGGCAAACATGCTGGTGGTAATCTCTCCGGCCAAGCGGCTGGACTGGGCGGAACGTGACAGTGATGTGACGCAACCGATGTTTCAGGAGGACGCGATGCGGCTGGCCAAGACCGCGCGCAACCTGACCTTGGGCGACCTTCGCAAGCTGATGCATATCAGCCCGGATCTGGCGCGATTGGCGCGCGATCGGTTTCAGGCCTTTGAGGCGGCCCCGGATGCGGGGATGACCCGGCCTGCCGCGCTGGCCTTTGCTGGCGACACCTATCTGGGGCTTGAGGCGGCGTCGCTTGACGGCGACGAACTGGCCTGGGCGCAGGATCATCTGCGGATATTGTCCGGTCTGTATGGGTTGCTGCGCCCTCTGGATGCGATCCAGCCCTACCGGCTGGAAATGGGTAGCCGCCTGAAAACCCGACGGGGTGGGTCGCTTTATGACTATTGGCGCGATCAGCTGTCCGAGGCGCTGAATGCCCAGGCTGAACAGGTGGGCGCATCGGTTCTGGTTAATTGCGCCAGTCAGGAATATTTTACCGCCGTTGCGCCAAAGGCGTTGCGCCTGCGCGTCATCACACCGGTGTTCTTGGAGGACAAGGGCGGCGCGCCCAAAATCGTCAGTTTCTTTGCCAAACGGGCGCGTGGGGCGATGGCGCGGTTCATCGTGCAAAACCGGCTGAGCGATCCTGCGTCTCTGGAAGGATTCGAGACCGGTGGGTATGCGTTCAACCCGCAGATGTCCGAACCAGACCGGCCGGTGTTCTTGCGACCTTACTCGACCGGGGTGTCCAGCATCGCGGCGTCGTAGGCGACCAGTTCAACGGTGTTGCCTTCGGGGTCTTCGGTGAATATCCCGCGCCAGCCGATCCAGCCAAAGTGTTCGACCCGGTAAGGTTGGTCAATTTTGTCATACCAGCGCATGACCGCGTCCTGTTCAGCAAACGGCAGGCTAAGGGCGATGTGATGCAGCGCTGATCCGGGGCCGGTTACCGGGTCATTCTGCAAGGTGTCGGGGTGCTGAAACAGGGCAAGCACCGACGTATGACCGCCAAACCCCTCGCCAATGCGAAAGAACGTGATCGCCTTGCGATGGCCGCCCCTCATACGTTCCAACCCGATCACGTCCTCATAAAACGTCACCATGGCCGCCATATCCGCACAGCGAATGGCGATCTCTCCTAATGCGCGTGGGCGGAATCCTCGGGTATTGTCCATGCTTTGAGATTAGCGCAATTTCCCGGGGTGCCAAGAGGTCGCAGCATATCGCGCGCCCAAGAAAATTCGCTGAATTTTCTTCGGTTGCGTAATGCCGAACCGTTTTACCTTTGGCAGATACCGACTACTTGATCGGCAAGGTCTCCTTTGGGCGATGGTTTTCGATCTGTTCGTGGATAAGTGCCTTGCGCAGGGGTTTGGTCATGTAGTGATCCAGACCCGCCGCCAGAATACCTTCGGCGTCGCCGTCCATCGCGTGGGCAGTCAGGGCGATGATCGGGATATGGCCGCCGGTTTTGACCTCTTGCTTGCGGATTTTGCCGGTGGCTTCCTTGCCGTCCATTTTGGGCATCGAGATATCCATAAAGATCATGTCCGGTTCGAATTCGCCAAAGGCGGCGACCGCTTCAAGGCCGTTGTTGGCGAACTTGATCTCAATTTGCAGGTCCTTGACCATCTTTCGAAACACCAACTGATTGGTTTTGTTGTCTTCTGCGGCAAGGACGCGCATCAGGCGCCCGGTGTTGGGCGCTTCGCCACTGTCCCCACCCTGATTTGTCAGAGCCTCCTCTGCGGTGGCGTCAGCAGGTGCTGTTTCCACACTTGGAGACGTCCCCGGGATGCCAATGTGAATCCTGTGTGGTGGGCGATTTGGAAACTGTACGATTGTCTCTGGTGTGTCAGGTGCGGATTCGCCCACCTGTGCTGGTCCCGGTCGTGGTTTTGGTGGCGACCCCAGTTCAGCCAACCTGTTGAACAGGCTGGCGCGCACAATCGGTTTTTGCAAAATCCCCTGAAGATGCCCGAAGGCAGGGTCGCTATGGGCAAAACCGGGGTTTGAACTAAGCAGCAGGATCGGCACGTTTTCCCACCCGCCGGTTTTCAGGTTTTCCGCCAGTTCCAGCCCGTCCATGTCGGGCATGTTGTGTTCGCTCAGCACCAGTCCTATATCGCTTTGCATGGCCTCAAGCGCGCTGGCACCGGATCGGCATGACGTCACCTTTAGCCCAAGTTGTTGCAGTTGCTTTTGCAGGATGTCGCGGTTGGCATCCTCGTTATCCACCAACAGAACATGGTGCAGATCCTTGGGCAGCACCGGCGGTTCGGGCTGTGGCGTTTCCGCCATGGGCATCTGCACCTTGAAGCCAAAGCATGACCCCTTACCCTCTTCGCTTTCGACCCAGACGGTTCCGCCCATCAGTTCGATCAGCCGCTTGGAAATGGCCAACCCCAGTCCGGTGCCCTCGAACTGCCGGTTGCGTTCATCTTCGACCTGATTGAATTCGCCGAAAATATGCTGAACTTTGTCCTCGGGGATGCCGATACCGGTGTCTTCGATGGTGATATGAATGGCGCAATCTTCGCCGACCCCGCCGGGAATGCCGGTCACCTGAATCAACACATGACCCGAGGTGGTGAATTTCACCGCATTGCCAACCAGATTGGTCAGTATCTGCCTGAGCCGCCCCGGATCGCCCACCAGCATCGTCGGCAGGAACAGGTCATAATCAATCAGCATCGACAATCCCTTGTCGTGGGCCGAGGATTGCAACAGCATCACCACCTCGTGGATACAGCGTTCCAGATCAAAGGGTTCCGGGTGCAGGATCAGCTTTTCCGCCTCGATCTTGGAGTAGTCCAGCACGTCGTTGATGATGACCAGCAACGCCTCGCCCGAGTTCTTGATCGTGTTGGCGTATAGGCGCTGTTCCTCGTCCAGTTCGGTATCGGTCAGCAGTTCCGCCATGCCCACGACACCATTCATCGGCGTGCGGATTTCGTGGCTCATGTTGGCCAGAAACGCCGATTTGGCCCTGTTAGCGGCCTCGGCCCGGGTGCGTTCGGCTTTTAGCTGTGCCTCATAGCGCACGGTCGAGGTGATGTTCAGCGCCAGGCTGACCACATCGCCGCCATGGCCGCGCTGGTCGATCAGTTTGATATATTGTTCGTTCCACATGCGGATCACGATCGGTTCCGGGTTCGGTTCCAGCCAGCGTTCTGACATCATTGCGCGCCATGCATCCGGTTCCAGCGACTCCGTGTTGACCAGCCCGTCGTCGGTCATGATTTGCAGGATGCGCATGTAATTGATGCCCGGCGACACCTCCTCTAGCTCATCGAAAAAGCTGATGTAGGCGGTGTTGGCCCCGATCAGCGTGCTGTCGGAATCAAAAAAGGCGAACCCGTCCTGAATGGTCTGGATGGAATGCCACAACCGCCGTTCAGCGATTTCGACCTTTTCATGTGCCACGCTCAGGTCGGATTTCACCCGGGCGTTTTCATCGCGCACATTGGCCACTTCGTCGCGAAAGGTTTCCACCTCGGCCTCGGTTTCGCCAATCCGCTTGGTCAGGGCCAGCGCGTGGCGGCCCAGTTTGCGATTGGCGGCGGTCAGTTCCGCCTGCTTGAGTTCAAGCAGACGTTCGGCGGCAAGCCGCGAGCGGCGTTCCTGGGATAGTTTATTGGCAAGACTCATGGCCGGAAGATTCCGCATCTGGCCCGTAATGGGGCGTGTTAACTACGCTCAGCATCCGCGACGCCGGTGAATAAGTGCTTAAGGTCGCAAAAATGATGGGAATCGTTGCCAGCGGCGCGCTGCCTGTGCCAATCTGACCCGATAACAGGAGAATTGGTATGCAGCGGTTTTTGCGCAAGTTCATTATTTTGACACTGGCTATTTTTGGTCTGGCTCAAGGCGCTTTGGCGCAAAATGCGCGGCCTCAGGGGGCCGTTCCCGAATTTCGCTATCTTGCAACATCGAACACGGATTTTTACGGCTCTGACCTTGATGCGCTGTTCGACACCGATCTGTCCAGCTGCGTGCGCGCGTGCAGCGGCAACGACGCCTGCACCGCCTTTACCTTCAACACCAGTTCAAACGCCTGTTTCCCCAAAACCACGGTCAGTGACCGCACCCCCTATGAGGGCGCGCTGTCGGCGGAAAAACTGCCGACCAACCCTGTTGTGTTGCAACAGGCGGCCAAACGGACGTCGGAGCTGTCATTCGTTGGTGAAAGCAGCCTGAACAGCGCCAAAACCAACGCCCAGAATCTGGGTCTGCGCCACCGGGCCAATGGCAATGACCTGCAAACCGCACTGGACGCGGCGCGCGTGCTGACCGCCCAGGGCGACCTTGTTCAGGCGATGTGGTGGACCGGGGCGGCGATTTCTATCAGTGATCGGGGGGATTTGTGGGCCGAATATGCGCGCCTGCTGCTGGCGATTCAAACCGACGATTCCGGGCGCCGGACAAAGTACCAGAACCGCGCCATAAGTGCGGCGATCAACGCCTATCTGCGCGGTGCAAACAACGGCGCGCGCGCGTCGGCGCTGTTGACCCTGTCCGAAGCGTTAGAGCTGCGCCGCCGGGGCCGCGACATGATCCCCGCCCTGCGTCTGGCCCTGTCCATGCAGGCCCGCGGCGATATCGAGGACGCTTTGGACAAGGCCATCGGCAAATACGGTTTTCGCATCGTTGAAAACACCGTCGAAAGCGATACCGACGCGCCGCGCATCTGCGCCGAATTCTCGGAACCACTGGTCAGGACCGGGGTGGATTACGACCCCTACGTGCGTCTGCCCGATCCGTCGCTGGTGGTGCAGGCGCAGGGTCGCCAGCTGTGCGTTGATGGTCTGAAAAACGGGGTGCGCTATCGCATCACCTTCCGCAAGGGTCTGCCCGCGGCCAGCGGTGAGACGCTGTATAAGGACGTTGAAATCACCCAATATGTCCGCGACCGCAGCCCCAGCGTGCGCTTTCCGGGGCGTTCATATGTGTTGCCGAAATCGGCGGATGCGGCCCTGCCGGTGGAGACCGTCAACCTGACCAAACTGGACCTGCGCCTGCGCCGGATCAGCGACCGCAACCTGTTGCGCGCGGTGCAGGACGATTTCTTTGGCCGCCCCCTGTCGCAATGGCAGGACCAGCAATTCGCCAGCGAAATCGCCGAAGAGGTCTGGACCGGCACCGCCGATGTGACCAGCGACCTGAACCGCGACGTGACCACCCGCCTGCCCATGGGCGAGGCGATTGCTGGCCAGCCCGCAGGCATCTATGCGCTGAGCGCGCGGGTGCCGGGGGCCGACCCTTACGAGGATTCCGGGGCCACGCAATGGTTTGTGCTGTCCGATCTGGGGCTAAGCACGATTTCCGGGACTGACGGCCTGCACGTCTCTGTGCGCGGTCTGTCGGACGCCAAGGCCCGCGCCGGCATCGAAGTCTCGCTGATTTCGCGCGCCAATGCGGTGCTGGCAACGGCGATGAGCGATGTTCAGGGCAATGTGCTGTTTGAACCGGGCCTGTCGCGGGGCACCGGCGGGGCCGCGCCTGCGTTGGTGCTGGCCCAGCAGGGCGACGAGGATATCGGCTTCTTGTCGCTGACCGACCCGGCGTTTGACCTGTCGGATCGCGGCGTCGAAGGGCGCGCGGCTGCCGGGCCGGTGGATGTGTTCCTGACCACCGACCGGGGCGCATACCGCGCGGGGGAAACCATCTATGCCACGGTTCTGGCGCGCGACGACACCGCCAACGCGGTTGAGGGCCTGCCGCTGATCGCCATTCTGTCGCGCCCTGACGGGGTGGAATACCGCCGCCGCATATCCGATGGCGGCAACGCCGGCGGGCATGTGTTCGCCATGAAGGTCGGGCCAAGCGCGCCGCGCGGCACATGGCGCCTTGATATCAAAAGCGACCCCAAGGCCCCGGCACTGGCCAGCCAAACCCTGCTGGTCGAGGATTTCCTGCCCGAACGCATCGACTTTGACATGAGCCTGCCCGACGCTGCCTTGCGGATCGGCGACAGCCCGACATTGCGGTTCGACGCGCGCTATCTGTTTGGCGCACCGGGCGCGGACCTTGGCATCGAAGGACAGGTCAGCCTGCGCGTGGCGACCGACGTCGCCGGCTGGTCCGGTTACCGGTTTGGGCGCTATGACGCCTTTTCCACCGCGCAAAGCACTTACTTTGGCGGCGAACGCACCGACGCACGCGGTCAGGCAAGCGTGGTCCTTGAGTTGCCCGAGGTCGAAAGCACCGGCCAGCCGATGGAGGCGATCATCACCGCCCGTCTGGCCGATGGCTCTGCCCGCCCGGTTGAACGGCGCCTGACAGCTCCGGTGCAGCCCTCAACCCCGGTGATCGGCATCAAACAGATGTTCGATGACGTGGTCAGCGAGGGCACGGAAGCGGCGTTTCAGGTGATCGGCCTTGGGCCGGATATGTCGGTGATGCCGATGCAGGTCAAATGGACCCTGAACCGGGTCGAAACCCGTTATCAGTGGTATCAGCTCTACGGCAATTGGGATTGGGAGCCGATTACCCGGCGCACGCGCGTATCCTCGGGAATGGCTGAACTGGGGGCCACGCCGCTGGCGTTGTCCGCGCCGGTTGACTGGGGCCGCTACGAGTTGGTGATCGAACGGCAGGGCGGCGAATATACCTCGGCGGCGGTGGATTTCTACGCGGGCTGGTACGCCAGCGGCGATTCCTCGACCACGCCGGATCAGCTGGAATTGTCGCTGGATCGCGACAGCTATGCCCCCGGCGACACGGCACGTTTGCGCATTGTGCCACGGGCCGAAGGCACCGCGCTGATCACCGTCATGTCGAACCGGGTGATTGAACGGCAGGTGGTCACAGTGCCTGCGGGCGAATCGGTCATTCCTTTGAAAGTGACGGACCAATGGGGGGCCGGGGCCTATGTCACGGCGACGGTGATCCGGCCAATGGACGTGGCCGCCGGGCAGAACCCGGCGCGTGCGCTGGGGCTGGCCTATGCCTCCGTCGAACAGGACGGCAAACGCCTGACGGTGTCCATCGACGTGCCCGACGTGGCCGACCCGCGCCAGAGCGAACGCGCGCGGATCGTGGTGGATGGGGCCGTCGAGGGACAAGAGGTCTGGCTGACACTGGCCGCCGTTGACCTAGGCATCCTCAACCTGACCGGTTTCCAAAGCCCGGACCCACAGGGCTATTTCTATGGCCAGCGCCGCCTTGGCGTGGAACTGCGCGACGTCTACGGACGGCTGATCGACGGCATGAACGGCGCGCTGGGCGTGGTGCGTTCCGGCGGTGATGAACCCGGCGGCATGAAACGCCAGTCGCCTCCGCCAACGCAGGAACTGATGGCGACCTTCAGCGGCCCGGTGCGGGTTGGTGCCAATGGCGAGGCGTTTGTGAACATCGACCTGCCCGCGTTCAACGGCACCGTGCGGCTGATGGCCGTGGCGTGGAGCGACAGCGCGGTGGGACAGGTCGAACAGGACATGCTGGTGCGTGATCCGGTGGTGGTCACCGCCAGTCTGCCACGGTTTCTGGCCCCCGGCGACACCAGCCAGATCCGGCTGGATATCGTGCATGCGGACGGCCCTGCGGGCCAGATGCAACTGGCGCTGACGACACAGGGCGCGGGGCTGACGCTTGGCACGGTTGCGGGCGAATTCACTCTGGCCAAAGGCGGCAAGGCGACGTTTGAAATCCCGGTGCAGGCCAGCCTTGTGGGCGACCCTTCGGTGGAAATCAAACTGACCACCCCGGACGGGCGCGTCTTGACGCAGGTGGTGAACCTGCCGGTGCGGGCCAACGATCCGGTGGTGGCACAGACACGGCGGTTCTCGCTGGGCGGCGGCGACAGTTTCGTGCTGAGCCGCGACGTGTTCGCCGACCTGCGCCCCGGCACCGGGCGCGCGATCCTGTCGGCGGGACCGCTGGCGAAATTCGACGCGCCGGGCCTGTTGACGGCGCTTGACCGCTATCCCTACGGCTGCACCGAACAGGTGACCTCGCAGGCGTTGCCGTTGCTGTACCTGTCCTCGGTGGCGCAGGCCAGCGGGCTGGGCGATGGCCCGGCAGTGCAGGCGCGTATCGACGCGGCGATTGCCAAGGTACTGACCCGGCAATCTTCGAACGGCGGCTTTGGCCTATGGAGCGCCAGTTCGGGCGACTTCTGGCTCGACGCTTATGTGGGCGACTTCCTTAGCCGGGCACGCGCCGAAGGTTTTGACGTGCCGGATCAGGCATTCCGGCTGGCAATGGACAACCTGCGCAATCAGGTCAATTACGCCGCCGACTTTGATACCGGCGGCGAAGACCTTGCCTATGCCTTGATGGTCCTCGCCCGCGAAGGGGCGGCGGCAATGGGCGATCTGCGCTATTACGCCGACGTCAAAGGCGAGGCGTTCGATACACCGCT
>NVQY01000046.1 GCA_002400675.1 Paracoccaceae bacterium
TCCCTACCGCTTCTTCTGTTTACAAATATCCCCGCCGGAGGCCCCCCCTAACAAATGAAAGCCCCCATGCCCAAAATCGCCATCCTGATCCTGGCCGCCGGTGCCTCCTCACGCATGGGCGACAGTGATAAACTGACGCAAGACGCCAACGGCACGCCCCTGCTGGCGCGGGTAATCGAACGCGCCGGTGCCACCAGCCTGCCGGTGTTTGTCACCCTGCCCGACCTGTCGCATCCGCGGGCAAACCTTGCGCACGCAACCGACGCCACACTAATAGCGGTACCCGACTGGCGCAGCGGAATGTCCGCCTCAATCAAAGCGGGCATCGCCGCCCTGCCAGACAACACACCGGGCGTGATGATCCTACCGGGCGACATGCCGGACCTCACAACGACCGATCTGCAAGCGGTTGCACACACCGCACAAACGCACCCGGCATCAATTATCCGGGCAACCACGCCGGACGGAACCGCCGGCCACCCCGTGATCTTTCCAAATGACCTGTTTGCCCAGTTACAAAACCTCACCGGCGATCTGGGCGCGCGCGCGGTGATTCGCGCCCATCAACAGCGCCTGCACCCCCATATTATCACCGGAACCCGTGCCCTTACCGATCTGGACACCCCGCAAGACTGGGCAAACTGGCGCGCGGCCCAAACCTAAGGCGCGCGCTGGCCGCGCGCGGTGCAAGAAAATTCGGCGAATTTTCTTTGGCCAAACCAACCTGCTGATACAAACAAAAAGGCAGGCTGGAAAACCAACCTGCCCAAATGTCCGCGCGCCCCGGTCGCGCGGAATAAGCTGCATATGCGGGGAAGCGAAGTCCCTTTCCCGCTGACTTACATCAGCAATCTGGCCTCGTGTTTCTTCAGCGACCGGCGCGCAGAGCTATACGCCTCCAGCCCTTCGCTGGTTTCCAATTCGGGGAACAGCTCAAATATTTCCTTGCGCTGCGCATTGCCGATCCCCTTCAGCGATGAATCGCCGGGCTGGAAACTCTCAGTCCAGGCCCCGTCCGACAACACAACCTCGTGCTGTGCGAACATAAAGTGGATGTAGGTCACTCCGGACACTTCGACCCGATCAATACCTGTCAGGCCGGTCAGATGCTTGGCCGCAACCAACACTTCGCGATCCTCGAAATACAACGCGGTCTTTTCATTGGCCACCAGAACCCGGTGGTTGGGGCTAACCATCAGATCGCGTTCCGGCAATCCGTTGCCCAGCGCGCCCTGACGGATCAGGATCGGGTTCAGATGCGTGGATTCGGCCAGTTCCTGCCCGCTCAAATCGCGCGCGCCGACCCAGCGGATATCCTGAATGCCATTGTCGCGTGTAATCACCCGGTCGCCGATCTGCAAATCCTCGACCCGCATTTCGCCACGTGGCGTGGCAATCAACGTACCCGGCGTGAAACAGGGAATAACGGATTCGATGTTCGAAAAGACCGTCGTCCCGGTTTCAACGCCTCCAGCGTCAAGGAAATGCACAGTGCCGTTTTCCGGGTCTGCATCGTACTCGACAATTAGGCTGCCGCCGGCATTGGCCGCTTCGGCGGCACCGGTCAGATCCAGTGTATCAATATCCAGATCATCCGCGTCTTCGCCGCCGTCGATGATATCGCCCTGGCTGACGACCTGGAACACGTCATCCCCGGTGTTGCCAAACATCAGATCAGCAGATCCGCCGCCCGATTGTTCAAAGTCACCCACGAACACGTCGTCACCGGCACCGCCGACAAGAATGTCAGAGCCGTCACCACCAACCAGCGTATCATCTCCGAAACCTCCGGAAATCGCGTCGCTTCCGGCACCGCCATACAGGGTGTCGTTGCCATCCTCGCCAAAGATGACGTCGCTGTCCTCAAGACCATAGACAACATCATCACCAGCCCCGGCCAGAACCACATCCTGTTCGCCGGTCAGCGGCAGAACTGCGTCGTCTCCGTCAATCAGATCGCCCTCGGGGTCTCCGGTATAGGCCAGATCAATCAGATCATCACCCGCGGTCCCTTCGACCACACCGTCGATGGCGGCCACGCCCGGCCCTCCGGCGGGATCGCTCAGGATCGTGTTGGTTCCGATGACCAGAACCTGCTCGATCTCGGTGAACTCCATGGTGCCCTTGATCGACAGATCGTCGTTGTAAAAGGTCACCGTCCCGGCCTCGGTCGCGGGATTACCGTCGACATATTCAACCGTGGCCAGCCCGTTGGCGATCAGCGTGTCCAGATCGATACCGCCCTCGCCGCCCTCGACGACATCGCCGACACCTGCGCCAATGATGTCCTGATCATCGCCGCCAAAGACCGTATCCGCGCCGTCGCCACCCAGCAGAATATCCTGACCGGTGCCGCCATCCAGAATGTCATCGCCCAGACCGCCGGACAGGATGTCATCGCCCTGACCGCCCTTGATGTGGTCGTCGCCCGCATCGCCAAACAGCGTGTCATTGTCGATGCCACCGTCGATTTCATCGTTGCCGTCACCGCCATGGATGGTGTCATCGTCATCCTGACCAAAGATCACGTCATCGCCGGCCCCGCCGTCAATCACATCCTTGCCGTTGTCCGTCACCGGATCGGCCGGACCAGCCGAACCATCATCGCGGATGTTCAGGAAATCCGGGAACGACGGGTCAAGACCGCCATAAATCGTGTCGTTGCCGGCCCCGCCCTGAATGGTGTCAGAGCCTTCACCGCCGACAATAAAGTCGTCGCCGGTGCCGCCGTCGATGTCGTCATCGTCAAGACCGCCATCAATGGTGTCATTACCGGCACCACCGGTGATGATGTCCACATCGTCGCCGGTTATGATAATGTCGTCTCCGGCACCGCCATCAACCACATCGCGGTCGTTGAAAATATCGCCGTCCGCAGGAACCGCCGGAAGGCCGGCATAAGACGGGAAACCCCGATCGGGCAGGTTCGAGCCAAACGAGCCGCTGGTGTCGATCACATCATCGCCATCGCCACCTTCAACGGTATCGGACCCGTCGCCGCCAATGATGATGTCATTGCCATCGCCGCCGTGCAGGATGTCGTCACCATCTTCACCGTATAATGTGTCATCGCCAGTGCCGCCGTGCACTGTGTCGTCGCCGTCCCCGGCCATGACCACGTCATCACCCGCGCCAGCCTCGACGATATCATCGTCCGGACCCTGACCGGGCAGGATCGCATCACCATTGTCGATCATGTCGCCTTCGGGATCGCCGGTATAGGCCAGATCAATCAGATCGTCGCCGTCGGTGCCGTCAACAATCCCGTTGGGTTCATCGCTTGGATCATCAATCAGAACCGGTTCATCCAGAATTGCCACATAATCAACCGCACCGTGGAAGTTCTGGCCAAAGTCGTCGTCCGAGGATTCCTGAGCGGCAACCACAAAGCTGGGTCCGTTGCCGGTATCCATATCCATGGTCAGACCCAGCGTGTCACCGGTAATGTCTTCGCTTGTGCCTTCGGACAGGTTTTCCACCAGCATCCGCGGACCAGCGTCCACAGACCACGAATAGGTCACCTTGATAAAATCGTTCGCCCCAAGAAACGCAGCGTCAGTGGACAACAGGGATTCTCCGTCCGGCGTCACATGATACGCCTGAACCGCGCCATCGACGGTCACGCGAATTTCGAAAAAGCCTTCGGTGTTGCCCTGATCGGCAATGCCGCGGCTTACGATCGTGTCGGGGTCCTGACCGACCGGTACAAACTGTTTGAATTCAGTGACGATTGTGCCCGCATCCAGATCAAAGGGATCGTCAGAGGACCCGGATCCCTCGTTGCCTTCGTCACCCTCGTTGCCTTCGCCTTCGTTGGTGTCGGACTCGTCACCGTCTTGATCGTGGTGGCCGTCGCTTTCGTCGCCTTCGCCCTCATGGCCGTCGGTTTCGTCGCCACTCTGGCTGTAGTACGCGGTGTCTTCCCCGGTGCCTTCGTCGCCTTCGTTGCCTTCACCTTCGTTGGTGTCGGTCTCGTCGCCGTCCTGAGAGTGATGGCCGTCGTTTTCGTTACCTTCGCCCTCATGGCCGTCAGATTCGTCAGCGCCCGTGCCTTCGTCCCCTTCGTCTTCGTCGCCAGCCGCGTCGCTGCCAAGAATTTCGAACCGACCGTCAACGCCGTCCGTTACCAGATATTCAATGTTGGACCAGGCACCGTTGACCATCTGACCATCTTGGGCGATCCCGTCGTCCAGACCAGTATCGGCTGTGTCCTGACCATCGAGGAAATCCCAAAGGCCAACCAAATTCGCGTCATATGTGTTCTCAAAATTCTTCGCCATCGTACTCTCCTTTGCGGTACCCCAATACCGACCGCCGTGATGGCGGAACATTTCATTGGCGATATCCAAAAGCACCCGGCGACACGCAGTAACTTTGCGTACCGGAAAGGGGGTTATACCCCTCTCAAAGAGTTATGGCGTGGCAGGAAATGCGCAGCACGGCAGGCTAGCAGGCCAAACCTCGTACATTCCCTGTTTTCGCCAGTTCCCACCGTGCAACCGCGCAATTTCGCTGCATCATCTGATGCAAACTTGTGCGGTCGCTCCCGTGACCTACAGACATCGCCCCCCAGTTGGGCTTCCACATAAGTACCTAAGCACGCGGTATCGTCCAAGAGAATAATCGCCCAAAAATCCGGGGCTACCGGTGTGGCCCACGCTGCGCAGGTGTCCCAAGGCCTCCCTTAATCGCCTTGTGGTTGTGCATTGTTTCAAATTTTTAGTCAAATTTGCATGTTTTTGCCATCAACCGCCCCCAAAGGGCGCTGCAAACAGAGCGAGCCACCGAGGTTACAGTGGCTTTGTTTCCATAACCAAAACAATCACAACGTGGCGCGCTCACGCCGAATTGTGGCAACCGCTGCCTCATTTTCTTGGCGAATCTACCGCAATTTGTCGACAATTCCGGGTAAATTGCGGGATTGAACGCCGCTGGTTAACAATACCCACTCGAATCGGGTGATTCTCTGCAAACCCGGGAATGATTTGGCGCAAATGAGGCAACCCGACCCCATTCACCTGATTTACCAAGGGGCGCGCACAGCCCCCACCCCAGCGTTGCCACAACGTTATCAAAGGACAATCAAAAAAGCTGAGGCTGGTACCCAAGGCCGGACTCGAACCGGCACGCCCGTTAAGGCGGGGGATTTTGAATCCCCTGCGTCTACCATTCCGCCACTTGGGCCTCGGAAGATGATTTAGCCAAGGTCGCCGCCAAGGTCCAGTGCCAAACTGCCGCAAATTCCCCCGGGCGCAAAGAAATCGGCTAGTCGGTTGACCCCGATTGCGTTGCATGGTTTCCCCTTGGCAAGGCAGCCAACGCTGCGCAGACCTCACGAAAGCCGACGCACACCATGCTGAGACGCCTCTATGACTGGACCATGGCGCTGGCCGACCACCCAAAGGCCTTGTGGTGGCTGGCGCTGGTTGCGTTCGTCGAGGCGTCGGTGTTTCCGATTCCGCCCGATGTCCTGATGATCCCGATGATCCTGGCCCGGCCAAACCGTGCGTGGCTTATTGCCGGGGTGGCGCTGGTGGCGTCAGTGCTGGGTGGGATGCTGGGCTATGCGATTGGCGCGCTGGCCTTTGACTCCATCGGCCAGCCGATCCTTGCATCCATGGGCAAGGCCGAGGCGATGGACGCCTTCAACACCAAATTCAGCGATTTCGGCTTTTGGGCGGTGCTGACCGCCGGAGTGACGCCGTTTCCTTTCAAGGTCATCACCATCATGTCTGGCTGGACCGGCATGCCGCTGGCCACGTTTGTCGCCACGTCGATTCTGGCGCGGGCCTTGCGGTTCTATATCGTCGCCGGCCTGCTGCGGGCGTTTGGTGCGCCCATCCGTGAGTTTATCGAAAAACGGCTGGGCCTGATGTTCATTCTGTTAATAACGCTGCTGGGTGGCGGCATATGGTTGGTAAAATTCCTATGACAAAACGTTCCTTATATATCCTGATCGCTGCGGGCGGTTCTTTGGCGCTGTTGCTGGGGGCCTTTGGGTTTCAGTATCTGGGCGACATGGCCCCGTGCAAACTGTGCCTGTGGCAACGCTGGCCCCACGCGGCGGCAATTGTGATCGGCCTGCTGGCACTGTGGATACCGGGGCGCATCCTGCCACTGCTGGGCGCGGCGGCGGCGCTGACCACTGCTGGCATCGGCGCCTATCACACCGGGGTTGAGCGCGGCTGGTGGGAAGGCCCGAATTCCTGCACCTCCGGCCCAATCGGCGGCCTGTCTGCGGATGACCTGATGGCCCAGATCATGGCCGCGCCGCTGGTGCGCTGTGACGAGGTCCCATGGGAGATGTTCACCCTGTCCATGGCCAGCTGGAACGCCATCGCCTCGCTCGGGTTCGCGCTGATCTGGCTGATGGCGGTGCGCGACTGAGGCCAGCACAAAGCCGCATTGCACGGCTTTGACGCTATTTCCGGCCCCCTATCCCGCGTCAGGGTGCGCTCCTTTAAAGCAGCTGGAAATCATTGATGTCGATCACGGCTGAATCGACATTTTGCAGAATGATCTCGGTGCCGCCTGACAGAACAATCAGCGTATCCGCCCCGCCATTGGTGGCGCTGATCGTGATCGCTCCAAAGCCAGAATTCTTGGTGACGCGGATCAGATCGCTGTCATTCTGAAAATCGCTGATCGTATTGGTGTGTTCCCACGCCACATCATTGAAAACAAAGATATCCGCACCCAATCCGCCCGACAATTGGTCATTCCCCTGGCCAGCAGAAATAGTATCATCCCCCGTCCCACCGCGAATGCTATCGCTGCCTTTGCCGCCGAATATCCTGTCATTGCCAGCGCCCCCAGCCAGCACATCCCAACCCGCGCCGCCAAACAGCAGATCATGCCCCTGAAGCCCTTTTACCAGATCACTCCCGCGCCCGGTTCGAATGGTATTGGCGGTGTCACTGCCGAACACGCTGACATCCTCGCTGCCCTTGAAGGTATAGTTTTCGATACCACTCAAGGTGTCGTCCTGCCCCGGCAGGGCCTGAAAAATGTGGGTGCCGGTGCCCAGATTGACACTGATCGATCCCAGAGCCCTGCCCCAGACAGAGCTATTGTCGATCAGCGTGTCGATGCCGGCTCCGCCGTTAAAGGAATCGGACCCTTCGTCGTTGTGAAAAACATCGTGCCCCCGGCCACCATTGGCAATGTCATCGCCCGCGCCAGTGCGAAACACATCGTTGCCCTTGTTGCCGTTAACTTTGTCATTGCCACTGCCGCCAACCAGAACATCCCGAAAGGCCGAACCTTTGATGGTCAGATCGGCGGTAAAGCTGAAATGGTCCTGAAAATCGCGCAGACCGGTGGTGGAACTGCGGGCGTCAATGGTGACTGGGTCGGCGTTCATGATCGCCGTCAGCGGGCCCTCGTCGGTCGGGGCCGCGCCAAACGCCGTAAACAGCGCGTCCGCATTCCAGATCATTCCCGAAAACTCGGCAATGCGGGTTGCCCCCTGATCAATATTGAACCCGGTGATGGTGCCGCCAATGGGAATATTGCCCGGAAACACCTGCAAGCCAAACCCGAAAAAGGTCGTATTCAGCCCGGCATCAGTCGGCTGGACAACCCATTTGGTACCGGTAGAGGCATCCGAAATATGCGGCACGCTTGTCGCGGTTCCCCAAATCCCGTCGGCGAAAAAATTGTCGGCACCACCAAAATATTTGATCAGCATAATGTTCTCCTGAATACTCGTTATATAAATATTGACTTTAATATGTTGCTTTATACCTTGAAACAAGTTGAGGGATTCAGACCAAAATTACAATGGTTTGAGAAAATTTTGCCGGTCTGGATCAAGTGCAGAACCCAGAACAGAGCATTTGACGGCGCGGGCAATCACGCCCGTCAGGTTGATTTCTTTGTCGCCAGCAACAGGCTTGTCTCGCTTGTGGATATACCATCGAACAGGCGGATCTTGGCAAGGGCTGTGTCCAGCGCCTCCAGCGTTTCGGTGCCCAGTTCGACAATCAGATCCCAGCGTCCATTGGTGGAATGGATCGCCCGGACCTGCGCCAGGCCCTGAAGCTGACGCACGATCCGCGTGGTGCCACGCCCTTCGATGCCGATCATCATCAGCCCGCGCACCGGGTCGCGCAAAACGTCCTCTTTCATGACAACGCTGAAACCCAGTATGTCGCCACGCGCCCGCAGTTTTTCGATCCGGGTGCGCACGGTGGTACGTGACAGATTCAGCCCAAGCGCCAGTTCCGACAACGAGGCACGAGCATCATGGCGCAACGCCGCGATCAGTCGTTCATCCGTTTTGTCCATTTGGATCACCCGTAACGATCAAACTACTATCATTATGGTCAATCCACCCGCTATCTGGCAACACAAATCGCAACAATACTGGATCAAAGCAACCAAGCAGAGATCATTATGAAACGCAAAACCTGTATTCTGATCGGTGCCCCCGTGGACAGCGGCAAACGCCGCACGGGGTGCCTCATGGGCCCGGATTCCTACCGTACCGCCGGTCTGGCACAGGCGCTTGGCGATCTTGGTCATAGGGTCGAAGACATCGGCAACCTCACCCCGGCCAGCTTTGCGGCGGATCAAACCGACGACCACCTGTTCGCGCGCAACCAGACCATCGGCTGGACCACCCGGATAATCAGTGTGGCTGAGGACTCCATGACGCGCGGCCTACCGATCTTCCTAGGCGGCGATCATTCCCTGTCACTAGGCAGCGTGGCCGGTGTCGCCAACCACGCCGCCACCCAGAACCGCCCGCAGTTTGTCCTGTGGCTGGATGCGCACAGCGATTTCCACACGCCGGCCACCACCGGCTCGGGCAACTTGCACGGCACGCCACTGGGCTATGTCACCGGGCGCGCCGGGTTTACCGGGTTCCCCAAGATCGCCAACGCGATCCCCGAGCGCAACATCTGCATCATAGGCCTGCGCTCGGTCGATGGGCCGGAACGTGCAGCGTTAGAGGCCAGCGACATCCACCGCCACGACATGCGCGAAATCGACGAGACTGGGATTGCCCGGCCGCTGGCCACCTTCCTTGATCTGGTGGCGCAGGCAAACGGGTTGCTGCATGTGTCGCTGGACGTGGATTTCCTCGACCCCGCCGTCGCCCCGGCGGTCGGCACCACCGTACCGGGCGGCGCAACCATCCGCGAGGCCCATCTGGTGATGGAAATGCTGCATGACAGCGGGCTGATGTCCTCGCTTGATCTGGTGGAACTGAACCCGTTTCTGGACGACCGTGGCCGCACGGCGCAGGTGATGGTCGACCTTGCCGCCTCTGCCATGGGACGCGTTGTGTTCGACCGCCCCACCCGCGCTTTCGCATAAGGAGAAGACCATGACCCCCTCGCACAAGGCCCTGGTGCCATTTGTATCGGTCGATCACATGATGCAGTTGATCCACCACATCGGACTTGAACTGATGCTGGTCGGGCTGGCCGACTACATTGAGGCCGACTTCAAACGGTGGGAGTTGTTCGACAAAACCCCGCGCGTGGCATCGCATTCCGCAACCGGAGTGATCGAACTGATGCCAACCTCTGACGGAGAGGTGTATGGGTTCAAATACGTCAACGGCCACCCACAAAACACCCGCGACGGGCTGCAAACGGTCACCGCCTTTGGCCTGCTGGCGGATGTGGCGACGGGGTATCCCGTGCTGCTTAGCGAAATGACCATCCTCACGGCGCTGCGCACGGCGGCCACCTCGGCGATGGTGGCGCGCCGCCTGGCCCCAAAGGGCGCGGATACCATGGCGATGATCGGCAATGGCGCGCAATCGGAATTCCAGACCCTGGCGATGAAGGCGATCTGCGGGCTGAAAACCGTGCGCCTCTACGATATTGACGCGCAGGCCACCGCCAAATGCGCCGCCAACCTGACGCGCAGCGGGCTGAACGTGGTGAAATGCACCTCGCCGGAGCAAGCCATCGAGGGCGCGCAAATCCTGACCACCTGCACGGCGGACAAGCAATACGCGACGATCCTAAGCGACAACATGGTCGGCCCCGGTGTGCATATCAACGCCATCGGTGGTGATTGCCCCGGCAAGACCGAACTGGCCCCCGGAATTCTGCACAGGGCTGATATCTTTGTGGAATACCCACCCCAAACCCGCGTTGAGGGCGAGATTCAGCAACTGGCCGCCGATCACCCGGTAACCGAACTGTGGCAAGTCATCACCGGAGCCGCCCCCGGACGCCGCACGGACGAACAGATCACCCTGTTTGACAGCGTTGGATTTGCCATCGAGGATTTCAGCGCCCTACGATATGTGCGCGACCGGTTAAAGGACACCGGTCTGTTTCACGCGCTCGACCTGTTGGCCGACCCGGATGACCCACGTGACCTGTTTGGCATGGTCCAGCGCGCCGCACCGTCAGCTGAAAAAGAGTAAGAAAGAAAGAAAGAAAGAAAGAAAGAGAGTATTTGGAACAAGAAGAAGAACGGGACCCGCCTTGCCCTTCTTCTTGTTTTAAATACTCAAGATTCCGACATCACGCCTCTAGCTCGGCGTCCCAATAAAGGAAATCCATCCAACTATCGTGCAGGTGGTTGGGCGGGAATTTACGCCCCATGTTGCGCAATTCTTCCGCGCCGGGTTGGCGCGGCGCGCGGCGCAGGGACATGCCGGTGCGGTGCAGGCTTCTGGCCCCTTTGCGCAGGTTGCACGGGCTGCACGCGGCCACCACATTTTGCCAGCTGGTCACCCCGCCCGAGGCGCGCGGTACCACGTGATCAAACGTCAGATCTCCCCGGCCACCGCAGTATTGACAGCGAAATTCGTCCCGCAGGAACAAGTTGAAACGGGTGAAGGCCACGCGTTTTTGCGGTTTGACGTAGTCTTTCAGTACCACCACCGACGGTATCCTGATCTGCATGCTGGGGCTGCGGACCACCGTGTCGTATTCGGCGACGATGTCTACGCGGTCCAGCCAGGCGGCTTTGATTGCGTCCTGCCAGCTCCAGAGTGACAGCGGGTAATAGGACAGCGGCCGGTAGTCGGCATTCAGCACCAGGGCCGGATGCTGTTTCAACGCCCCCGGTTCGCGGACAAAGTCGACTCTGAATTCACCGTCCATTGCGCACTCCGCCTACCGTCTGCCAGCCGAACGTTCGGCCATCGGGGCATTCCCCAAGCCGGTATCAATACGACTATATCTCGTGGTTTTCCTCTGACAAGCCCCCCAATTCCACAATATCTCGCACGCAGAGCGCGGGGACATTTGAAACTTGTCCCCCATCTGCGGTAAGAGCGGCCATGACCCGCCTTATCCGATTCAACAAACCCTTTGATGTGTTGCCACAGTTCACCGACCGCTCGACCATGGCCGGCCCGCGTCGCACCCTGTCGGATTTCATCGACCTGCCCGGCGTGTATCCTGCCGGGCGGCTGGACCGGGACAGCGAGGGGCTGATGCTGCTGACCGATGACGGCAAATTGCAGGCGCGTATCTCTGACCCGCGCCACAAGATGGCCAAGACCTATTTGGTGCAGATCGAAGGCATTCCGGGCGACGACGCAGTGCACGCCTTGCGCCGGGGGGTGACGCTTAAGGATGGCCCGACGCGACCGGCCAAGGCGCGCCGTATCGACGAACCACCCGGTCTTTGGGCGCGCACGCCGCCGATCCGGGTGCGCAAATCCATTCCAGATACCTGGATTGAGCTGATTATTACCGAAGGCCGCAACCGGCAGGTGCGACGCATGACGGCGGCTGTGGGCCATCCGACCCTGCGGTTGATCCGCTGGCGGATTGGTCAGTGGAGCCTTGAGGGGCTGGCCAGCGGTGACTGGCAGATCTTGCCACCGGATCGCTGACCGGGACGCTTATAATTTCAGGCGCTTGGACAGCCGGTCAACCGGCGTGCCGTCGCGCAGCGGCACAGCCCGCGCCACCGCATGTTCGACAAACCCCATCTTGGCGTAATAGCCCAATCCGACCACATTATCGGCGCGGATGGTGGCGTTGATCCAAGAATACCCGGCCTGTTTGGCAAAGGCGCGGGTGACGGCAAACATCGCCCGRCCGGCCCCGCGCACCGGCGCATCACCCCGGGCAAAGGTGGCGATATCGGCGCAGTCATCGGCCAGTTTCGGGTTGCGCCCGATCCACTGAAACCCCGCCACCTGCCCCGCCGGGTCAAGCAACACATGGCAGGCGATCAGATCCTCGCCGGTAACAAACATGGTGGCGAACGCCTCTTCGCTGACCTCGACCTCGAACGCCGTGGTGCCACCGATGCGGATGATCCGGTTCAGAAGGGCGCAGGCCTGCGGCACCTCATTCGCTGCAATTGGCCTGACTGTCAGGCTCATAGCCCCAGCTTGTCGCGCATGAATGCCAGTGCCACGCTAAGGCCGTCCGGCGCAATGCCGTGGCCGGTGCCTTTCATAACGTGGGCAAACACGTCCTCGAAACCGGCGTTTTGCAAGGCCTGCGCAGCCTCGGGCAGTGATTGCGGCGGCACCACGTCATCCGCGTCCCCGTGCACCAACAGGACCGGCGGGCGCACCACCACTTCGTCGGTCAGCGATTCCGGCGACAGCAAGCGCCCGGAAAAGGCAACGATCCCTGCCACCGCATCTTCGCGGCGCGGAGCCACATGCAGCGCCATCATCGAGCCTTGGGAAAAGCCGAACAGCACGACCTGTTCCGGCAGGACATCTTCGTCCACCATCAGCGCATCAAGAAACGCGTTCAGGTCCTCAATGGCCGATTGCATGCCGCGTTCGGCCTCTTCTTCGGATGAATTGTCGATCCACGGGATCGGGAACCACTGATAGCCCATCGGCGCCCCGGCGCAGTTTTCCGGCGCATCGGGGGCCACAAACAGGGTATCGGGCAGATGTTCGCCCAAGGGATCGGCCAGCCCCAGCAGGTCGGCCCCGTTTGCACCATAGCCATGCAAGAACACCACGATTGACCGGGTCTGCCCCGATTGCGGCGCTTTGCGTTCTGCGCTTAATACCCGTGTCATGATGGCGGTTTCCTTTTGCTGCCCGGCTTGGTGCCCGGCGGCCTTAGTGCCATGTCGCTAATTGGGTGGCAAGACGGGCTAGCCGGCAATGCCTTCGCGGTCCTTGACCACCCGGTAATAAGCCCACAACAACCGCGCGGCCACCGATTGCCACGGCGTCCAGTCGCGTGCCATCGCCCGAAATGCGCGTTCCTTTGGGCGTTCGGGCAGATCGAACAGGATGCGCGCCGCTTCCTGCAAGGCCAGATCACCGGGCGCAAACACATCGGCGCGCCCGAGACTGAACATCGCGTAAATCTCGGCGGTCCAGGGGCCGATGCCGGGGACCTCGGTCAGAATGGCCTGAACCTGGTCGTTGGAAAACGCACGTAACGCCTTAAAATCTATGCGTGCCTCGGCCAGCGCGCGGGCATAGCGGATTTTCTGCCGACTTAGGCCCACAGCACGCAGATCATCGTCGCTGGCCCACATGATCTTGCGCGGGCCGGTCAGCCCTGCGCCCTTCATGCGCCCCCAGATGGCGTTGGCCGAAGCCACGCTGACCTGTTGGCTGACAATCGCGCCCAGCAATTCGGCAAACCCGTCAGGGCGACGGCGCAAAGGCAGCGGCCCGGTCAGTTCTAACGCACGCGCCATGCGCCCGTCGCGCGCGGCCAGCCACGCGGCCCCTTCGGCGACACAGGCCGGGGTTTCGATGATGCGTCCAACACTCATGAAGGCGGAACCTAACAAGTGCACAGACCTGTGCCAAGCACCTTGAACCCGGGAAGTTACCGCGTTAAGCATCCGTCATGAATACCCCTCATATGCCGATAAATGCGCAGGCTGATTCCCGCGCCAAACGCAACGTCATCGTCCTTGTCATGGCGCAGGCGTTCCTTGGCGCGCAGATGCCGATGATCTTTATCCTTGGCGGGCTGGCTGGGCAGTCGCTGGCCACCAACCTGTGCCTTGCCACCTTGCCGATCTCGCTGATCGTGCTGGGGTCGATGCTGGCGGCCACACCCATGTCGGCGATCATGCAGAAATGGGGCCGCCGGACCGGGTTCTTTGTCGGGGCGGCCAGCGGAGCCATGGGCGGGATGGTCGGGGCCTATGGCCTTTATCTCGGTTCATTCCCGGTATTTCTGACCGGCGGCCTGTTCACCGGCATCTACATGAGCGCGCATGGCTTTTACCGCTTTGCCGCCGCCGATACCGCATCGGACGCGTTCCGCCCCAAGGCGATTTCCTACGTCATGGCCGGCGGGCTGGCCTCGGCCATCATCGGGCCGCAACTGGTCAAACTGACCAGCGCGGCATTTGTGATCCCGTTCATGGGCACCTATCTGACGGTAATCGCGGTCAACGTGGTTGGCGCGTTTCTGTTCCTGATGCTGGACATCCCCAAACCGACCCCGCCCGCGCATGACGCCCCGGTCGGGCGCACCCGGTGGCAGTTGCTGACCACGCCGCGCATCGCCGTCGCGGTGATCTGTGCCATGGTGTCCTATGCGCTGATGAACCTGGTGATGACCTCGACCCCGCTGGCGGTAGTTGGCTGTGGCTATACCCGTAACAACGCGGCGGACGTGGTGTCGCTGCATGTGCTGGCGATGTTTGTGCCGTCGTTTTTCACCGGCCACCTGAT
The DNA here is from genome assembly GCA_002400675.1 of Paracoccaceae bacterium. Lineage (GTDB taxonomy): Bacteria > Pseudomonadota > Alphaproteobacteria > Rhodobacterales > Rhodobacteraceae > NVQY01. The sequence goes on from NVQY01000046.1 coordinate 14,609, forward strand.
TGCCCGCTTTGGGGTGGAGCGGATCATGGGGCTGGGCCTGCTGATACTCGCCGGGGCCGGCGCGGTGGCGCTGAGCGGCATTGATCTTAACAATTTCTTCATCGCACTGGCATTCCTTGGTGTGGGCTGGAATTTTGGCTTTATCGGGGCCACCACCATGCTGGCAGGGGCGCATGATGAACACGAACGGGGCCGGATGCAGGGGCTGAACGACCTGATCGTGTTTGGCGGGGTGACGGTTGCCTCGCTGGCCTCTGGCGGGTTGATGAATTGTTCCGGCGGGACCGCGGTCGAAGGCTGGACGGCCGTCAACATGGCGATGCTGCCGTTGCTGGTGCTTGCCGCTGGCGCGCTGTTGTGGCTGGTGGTGCGCCATCCGGCCTCGGAAGAGTACTAAGCCCTAC
>NVQY01000047.1 GCA_002400675.1 Paracoccaceae bacterium
TGCAAACAGGGATTTCGCCGACCTAGAGGCGCTTTTCACCGAGGCCCGTCAGGGCGCGGATCAGATGCCGGCCGGGTTGATGGCGCGCATTGTGGCCGACGCGGACCGGGTGCAGACCGGGTTTGACCGCCCGGTTGCCCCGGTCACGGCCCCCGGCGTATGGGCGCAGATCATGCAGGTCCTTGGCGGCTGGCCGGCGATGGGCGGGCTGGCGGCGGCCTGTGCGGCCGGGGTCTGGATTGGGCTGGCCCCACCGTCGTTCCTGCCCGATCCGGCGGGTTATGTGTTCGAGTCGGGGGCGGATCTGGACCTGATCGGTGGCAATCAGTTGGCGCTGGCCATGGCGGAGGAAAGATAGATGGCACAAAGTCAGGCAGGCAGCAAAATGATGGCAGCGCCGCGTTGGATGCGGGTGTTGCTGGGCGCATCGCTGGCGCTGAACCTGTTGGTGCTTGGGTTGGTCAGCGGGGCCATGGTGCGCTATGGCGGTTCGGACGGGTTGCGCCCGCCGCCCAGAACCGTGGGGACGGCTCTGTTCCGCGAACTCCCGCCTGAGGACCGGCGCGCGCTTCGGGATCGCTCGGATGGTATGATGATGATGAACGGCATGAACATGAACCATCATGAACGCCGGATGGCCGACGCTCAGGCGGTCAGTGCCGCCATGCGCGCCACCCCCTTTGACCGCGAGGCGCTGGCGGCGATACTGGAACAACAGGCCGCGCAGCGCGAGGGGTTCCAGAAATCCGTGCAACAAGCCTGGATCGACCGCGTGGCCAACATGACCGAGGCCAAACGCCAGGCCTATGCCGGACGTCTGGAGCACGCGATGAACCGGTCCACATCCCAAACCCGTCGGATGGGCACGCGCGACAAGTAGCTGAATATCAGGCCGCAGGGCGGATCAGGGTGAATTGGTTGCGCCCGGCATCCTTGGCCTCGTACAGTGCCTGATCGGCCTGACTGATCAGGGTGGTGGAAAACTGATTTTCGTTTGCGCCCCCGGTCATGCCCGACGTTGGCGTGGCGACAACCACGCCGATGCTGGTGGTGATCCACAGCGGCTGAGAGAACCCGGGGACCGTGAACGGCGTGGCGTTGATCTGCCGGCACAGGCGGTCGGCGGTGGCGCGCGCATCTGTCGGCCCGGTGTCGGGCAGGGCGATCAGAAATTCCTCGCCACCGATCCGCGCGATCAGGTCTTGCGGGCGCAGGGCGACCCGCAACCGGCGCGCGGTTTCCACCAGAACTGCATCCCCCGCCGGGTGGCCATAGCGGTCGTTGACCTTCTTGAAATGATCCAGATCCACCAGCATCACCGCAAGATTGCGCCCGGTGCCGGCGGCCTCATGTGCCATGTCCGCCAGTTTCGGCAAGGCGTACCGCCGGTTGAACAGCCCGGTCATCGGATCACGGACCGCCGCGCGCATCCCGTCGCGCAGAGTGTTGCGCATATGGTCCGACCGCGCCTTGCGCGCCAGTTGCGCGGCCAACCGCAGCGCTAGTTCATCGGCGCAGAACCCGCGCTGCAACACATCATGCGCCCCGCGATCCAACGCCTCGGCGGCGAGATGCGAATTGCCGGGATTGGGCACGGCAATGATCGCTGAATGGCGCGTGGCGCTGCGCGCACGTATGTCTGCCAGAAACCGCAAGCCGGCCCCGGACCCGTCCGGGGACAGTTCGACCACAACCGCATCCGGCACCGGCTGATCCATCAGTGCCTGCACATTGCCCATCTGATAGCTGCGCAGATTATGCCCCACGACCCCCTTGAGCCGCGCGCGCCAGATCGCGCCGGTGGCCGGCAGCGCGGTCACCAAAGCCACATCCGCCGGGCGATCCAACGCAACCGGCAGGGTCAGCGACGCAAATTCCGCCGCCGGTTCCGCCATCCCGGCCACGCGATGCCCACCCGCCTGAATTTGCAGATCATCAGCCGCCGAATGCGACCGGATCAGGCTGCGAATCCGCGCCTGCAACAACATGTCATCCAGAGGATGCGCCAGCACTTCGTCGATGCCCGCCTCAAGCGCACACAACCGCGCGCCCCGGTCGTTCTGGGGGGTGATGGCGATCACCGGAATGCGGGCCAGTGTTTCGTCGCGCTGTAACGCCGCGCGCAAATCAAGCGCGGTTCCATCCGGCAGGGTCATCGCCGTGACAATCAGATCCGGGCGGGTCCGGCGCAGCAACGTACCCAATCCCGCCAGCCCATTTGCCTGCACCACATGATACCACGCAGCCGACAACTGGACCTTAAGCATGATCCGGTTTGTCGACACGCCGTCGAGGATCAGAATGGTTCCCTGCAAAACTCTGGCCTTCATGATGTGGTAATCAATATCAACAGAGTGTTGAGGATGGTGGTTAACAAATCCTTAGTATTACGAATTAATTACCAATCTCTGCGCAGCCGGGCGGATTACCGCCTGCGCGACAGGTGTTCAGGGGCCGTTGCCGCCCCCTGAATCTGGCCCTGAATCTGACCGTGAACCGAACGGCTGCCGCCTAGCCCTCTTTGGCCAGATTGCGCAGCACATAATGCAGCACGCCGCCGTTCTCGACATATTCAACCTCAACGGCGGTATCTATCCGGCACTTGAGGGTGATTTCCTTGACGCTGCCATCGGCCATGGTGATCGAACAGGGCACCTCTTGCAGCGGCTCAATCGTGTCAAGCCCATGGATCGACACGGTTTCTTCGCCGGTCAGCCCCAGCGACTTGCGCCCTTCTCCATTGGTGAATTCGAACGGGATCACCCCCATGCCAACAAGGTTCGAGCGGTGAATACGCTCAAAACTCTCGGCGATGACGGCCTTGACGCCCAGCAACGCGGTGCCCTTGGCGGCCCAGTCGCGCGACGATCCGGCCCCGTATTGTACGCCGCCAAAGATTACCAAAGGCTGACCGGCCTCCTGATACTCCATCGCCGCGTCAAAGATTGAGGTCTGCTCGCCGTCCGGACCCTTGGTATAGCCGCCCTCGACGCCGTCCAGCATCTCGTTCTTGATGCGGATGTTGGCGAAGGTGCCGCGCATCATCACCTCGTGGTTGCCCCGGCGCGACCCGTAAGAGTTGAATTCACGCGCGGGCACCTGCCGTTCGATCAGGTATTGCCCGGCGGGGCTGGTCGCGGTGAACGACCCGGCGGGCGAGATGTGGTCAGTGGTGATCATGTCGCCCAACAGCGCCAGAACGCGGGCGTTTTCGATGTTGGTGATGGTGCCGGCATCCTTGGACATGCCCTGAAAATAGGGCGGGTTCTGGATGTAGGTCGATGTGGGCGGCCAGTCATAGGTCTGGGCGTCGGTGGTCTCGACCGCCTGCCATTTGTCGTCGCCCTTGAACACATCGGCGTATTTCTCAAGAAAGGCTTCGCGGGTGACGGTCTGATCGACCAGATCGGCGACTTCTTTGGACGTAGGCCAGATGTCTTTCAGGTAGACATCATTGCCGTCGCGATCCTGCGCGATCACATCGGTGGCCAGGTCGATATCCATGGTCCCGGCCAGCGCGTAGGCCACCACCAGCGGCGGGGATGCCAGATAGTTGGCGCGCACATCCGGCGAAATCCGCCCTTCAAAGTTGCGGTTGCCCGACAGCACCGAGGTGGCGACCAGATCGCCCTCGGCAATCGCGGCACTTAGTTCAGGCTGGATCGGGCCAGAGTTGCCAATGCAGGTGGTACAGCCATAGCCAACCAGGTTGAACCCCAGCGCATCCAGATCCTTTTGCAGATCTGCGGCCTCCAGATAGGCGGAAACCACCTGTGATCCCGGTGCCAGCGACGTCTTGACCCAAGGCTTGCGGTTCATCCCCAACGCGGCGGCCTTGCGTGCCACAAGGCCCGCGCCGATCATCACATAAGGGTTAGAGGTGTTGGTGCAGGAGGTAATCGACGCGATCACCACCTTGCCACTTTCCATGGTGTAATCTTCGCCCTCTACAGGCACTTCCTTGCCCATGGGGCGCTTAAAAGTCTCGGCCATCTCGCGGGTAAACGCGGTCTTGGCGTCGGTCAGGGCAATGTAGTCCTGTGGGCGCTTGGGGCCGGAAATKGCYGGWACRATGGTGCCCATRTCAAGSSMSAGGGTGTCGGTATAGAYSGGSGCRTAATCCGCMYCGCGCCAGAACCCGTTTTCCTTGGCGTAAGCCTCTACCAATGCAATCCGGTCCTCGTCGCGGCCGGTCTTGCGCAGGTAATTCAGGGTCTCATCGTCGATCGGGAAGAACCCGCAGGTGGCGCCGTATTCTGGGGCCATGTTGGCGATTGTGGCGCGATCGGCCAGCGGCAGATGGTCCAGACCCGCGCCGTAGAATTCCACGAACTTGCCCACAACCCCTTGGGCGCGCAGCATTTCTACAACCTTCAGCACCAGATCGGTGCCGGTGGTGCCCGATGTCAACTCTCCGGTCAGCTCAAATCCCACAACCTCGGGGATCAGCATCGACACGGGCTGGCCAAGCATCGCCGCTTCGGCCTCGATCCCGCCAACGCCCCAGCCCAGAACGGCCATGCCGTTGACCATGGTTGTGTGGCTATCGGTGCCCACAAGCGTATCGGGATAGGCAACCTGATCACCGTTCTGGTCGGTGTCGGTCCAGACGGTCTGGGCCAGATATTCAAGGTTCACCTGATGGCAAATGCCGGTGCCGGGGGGCACGACGCGGAAATTGTTAAAGGCGTTCTGACCCCATTTCAGAAAGGTATAGCGTTCGATGTTGCGTTCATATTCGCGTTCCACGTTCAGCGCAAAGGCGCGGGGCGTGCCGAAATTGTCGATCATCACCGAATGGTCAATCACCAGATCAACCGGGCTAAGCGGGTTGATCTGTTCGGCCTTGCCGCCCAATGCAACAATGCCGTCGCGCATGGCGGCGAGGTCAACCACGGCGGGTACGCCAGTGAAATCCTGCATCAACACGCGGGCCGGGCGATAGGCGATCTCGCGCGGGTTGCGGCCACCCTTGGCCCCCCATTCGGCAAACGCCCTGATGTCATCGACGCTGACGGTTTTGCCGTCCTCATAGCGCAGCATGTTTTCCAGAACCACCTTAAGCGCGGCGGGCAGGTTCGAAAAATCGCCCAGTCCGGCCTCGGTGGCGGCGGGGATCGAGTAATAGGAAATGGACGTGCCGTTCACATTCAGTGTGCGGCGCGTCTTGGCGGTGTCCTGTCCAACGGTGATGGGCATCTGGCGGCCTCTCTGGCTATCAAAGTGGTGGAAAAAAGGGGTTGCTTGGGCGTTGTGTGCCCGATGAACGCGCCGCTTTCAACCGCGAATCCTCAGGGTATGTCGTTTTAGTATACCATTGCACACAATGGCGCAAGCCATGGGGGCGGCGAACCTTGCGGACAAAGATATTGACGGTTTCAAGAAACCTTGATTGGTCATTACAGACTACGGAAGCTAAACCCGTCCCTGCGACATGCCCGAAACCCATGAGAAAGCCCGCGTCGATGAAATTTGCCACCCTCGCCTTTGCCCTGATTGCTGCATTTGCAGCGCTGCCTGTGCAGGCGCAGAACGGGACGCCTGTGGTGGTCGAATTGTTCACGTCGCAGGGGTGTTCGTCCTGCCCGCCGGCGGATGACCTGATGAAGGACCTGATCAAACGTGAAGACGTGATCGGGTTGGCGCTGCATGTGGATTACTGGGATTACATCGGCTGGAAGGATGAATACGGCAACGCCGATTACACCCGCCGGCAAAAGGGTTATGCCGCGACCGGCGGGCGGCGGATGGTCTATACGCCGCAGATGATCGTCAACGGTCAGGAAGACGTGGTCGGCGCGCGCGGGATGGAAGTGGTCGAACTGATCAACCAGCACAAGAACACCCCATCGCCGGTGTCGGTCAGCGCCTCGCGTAATGGCGGGTCCGTTGTGATTTCCGTGAAACCAAGTGATGGCGACGGCACCGGGGCAGGGCCGTATGACGTGCATCTGGTGCGCTACACGCCGCTGCGCAAGGCGCATATCACCCGTGGCGAACTGGCGGGGCGTGATTTCGAATACGTCAACGTGGTCGATGGCTGGACGGTTGTCGGGCAGTGGGACGGGCGTAATCCGGCAAAGCTGAGCGCGCAGATCGACGGGGATCGCCCGGCTGTGATCCTGATCCAACGTGCCGGGTATGGGGCGATCGTTGCCGCCGCGCGGGCTGAATAATCAAGCGTCGTCGGGGTTGGTTTGCAGGCCCAGATGCATCCACGGTTTCCAACGGCGGTGTATCCAGAACCACTGATCTGTGTGCGCGCGAATTAGCGCCTCTAACCCGTCATTGATGTCCTGCGTCATGGTCAGCGGGTCGCTGTGGGCAATCGGGTCAAGCATGATAATCTCGAAATCCAGCCCGTTTGGCTGGCGGATGGCATAGACCGGGATAATCTCGGCGTTGTACCTTAGCGCCAGTTCTGCGGGCACGGTCGAGGTGACGGCAGGCTGGCCAAAAAACATCAGCTCCTTGCCGCCGTGAACGTGCATGTCCCCGACAATGGCGATGTTGCCGCCTTTCCTGAGGTAACGCACCATCTGCGCCATGCCAAGGCGGCCCTGTTCGAACAGCGGCGTGCCGATAGAGGCCATCTGGCGCACGTAATGTTCGTTGAAATAGGGATTGGCCATGCGCCGGTAAAGGCCGCCCATCTCGAACCCGCGTTTGATCAGATTGGCCCGCGCGGCGTCGTAATTGCCAAAATGCCCGGCCATGAAGATCACCGGGCGGTTGGCGGCCTTGGCCTGTTCCAGTGCTTTCAGACCGGGGCCGTTGATCGGCGCGGCGTAGGCGTGATCAAGGAACGGACGCCCCGAATAAGACTCGATCAGGGTGCGGCCAACGTTGTTCGGCACCGCCCGGCAAAGCCGTTTGACCTCGGCCTCTGGCAGGTCGGGCAGGGCCAGTTTCAGGTTGTCGCGGATGCGTTTTTCGAACCCCACCAGCGGCGCCAACGCTGACACCAGCGCCCCCATGGTCGGCACCCGCCAGCGATAAGGGATCAACGTGATCAGCCCGATCACCCCGCGCATGAACAGGTTGGCGGCAAAATATCCGGCGCGCCGGGATCGGGAAAGGCTTTTGGGATCGGCAGGCATATTTGACCGGATTTATTGGCGATAGGTTTCGCGGTGCCACACATACATACCTGCCCCGGCGATCACAAGCGCGCCGGCGATGGTCCAGATGTCGGGCATTTCACTGAACAGCAACACGCCCCAAAGGGTGGCAAATATCAGCCCGGTATAGGAAAACGGGGCCAGCATCGCCGCCTCTCCGCTGCTGAAAGAGCGGATGATAAGCAACTGACCAATGGTGCCAAACAGTGCCGCCAACCCCATCAGTAACATCGACACCCCGTCCAGGGGCACCCACGCAAACGGCACCAGAATACTTAGCAGGATTGTCCCCACCAGCCCGGTGTAAAACAGCGAAGTCCACACATCTTCGTCCGGACCGACCCGCCGGGTCAGCAGCGCATAGGCCGAATAGCAAACCGCCCCGGCCAGCGGCAGCAGCGCGGCGGACGAAAACACAGCACTGCCCGGGCGAATGATGATCAAGGCGCCGACCATGGCGATGACGATGCCGGTTATACGGCGCGGTCCCAGCGCCTCGCCGAGGAAAAGCGCGGCCCCCAGCGTGATCAGCACCGGATTGACCGCCATCAGCGCGGCGGCGTCACTTAGCGGTATCAGGCTGAGGCTGGTAAAGAAAAACCCGGTCGCGCCCATCAACAGCACCGACCGCAGGAATTGTAGCTTGGGGTATCTGGTGCGCACCACACTGCGAATACGCGGGGCGGTCAGGATCAGCACAAACAGCATTTGCCCGGCATAGCGCGCCCATAACGTCGGCAACACACCCACCCTTGGGGCCAGGGCCTTGACGCTGGAATCCATCAACGTAAAAGACAAAATGCCCAGTATCATCATGATGATGGCGCGATTTCGCACCAGTTTTTCCTGCGCTTGGGTCATTGGCGCAGGACAAAGGGGGCAGGGCGAAGGGCCGTCAGAAAATCAACCATGCTTTGGGTGATAGGCGGGAATGTCGCAACTGTCCATGCACGCGCGCGGGGCAGGGGTGTTGCCCGGTTGGCGGTATCATTCGTCGGTTTCCGCCTCTTCCGGGGTTATCAGCTCTAACTCGCCGGCTTGTTGCAATTCGCGGATGGCTCCGACGACCGTATTCATCGCCGCTTCGCCCTCGGCGGTCTTGACGGCCCCTTTTTCCTCGACCTCTTCGCGCAGGTTGTCGGCCATGCGGGTCGACATGTTGGCCAGCAGATGTTCGGCGGCGGCGGCCAGCTCACCTTCGGTGGCGGCGGCAAGGGCGGTGACCAGATCGCCGGGGTCGGCCGCGCGGATCACTTTTGGCACATCGCGCGCCGCAAGCCGGGCAGGGATGTGGGCAAAGGTAAAGATCGCCTTGCGCACCGAACTGGCAAAGCCCGCGTCACTTTCGTCAAGCCCCGTGAGAACATCGTCGCGGGTTGCTGCCGCCGATTGGTTCAGGATTGCGCCAACCCGTTCATCCGGCCCGTCGTCAAATGCAAGAATCGGGCGATGATCAAGTTGACTGGCCAGCGATATGCCGATCCGATCCACCGCTTCGGGGGTGACGTTGCCGGTCTGGCTGATGGCGAATGTGATGCGCCGCGCCAATGGCCCCGGCATCTGCCCCAGCAATTCGGCCGCCTTGGTCACGTCCAGCTTGGACAGCAGAATGGCCGCGACTTCCGTGCTTTCGGCGCTGATCATGGTCACCAGATCCTCTGCCGGCATCGCCCGCAGCCGTTCCCACGGGTCGCCAGCCTGACGTACCCCGGCCTCTTTGCGCAGGCGGGCGGCGGTTTGCGGGCTGATCTTGCCATCCAGCGCCTCAAGCGCCCCAGCCAGCCCATTGGGAAACGATAGCCCGATACCATCAAGCGCATCGGCGAATTCGCCCAGAACAGCGGCCAGCGTCACCCGGTCGACCATCCCCATCTGCCCCATGCGTTCGGTCAATCGCGCCTGTAGTTTATCCGGCAATTCCTCTAGCGGCAGATCGGCCCCTTCGTTCAGCAGCAACCGCACAATGATCGCCGCCTTGGCGGTGGTGTCCAAAGACCGGGGGGCGGGTGTCGTCCCAGCCCCCTTGTCGCCATCGCGCCCGTCTGCCGTAGGCAGCCGTGCCAACGCCCTGTTTTCCCGCATTTGTCTGCCCTTGCCTGCATGAAATCCCACCGGGGGATATCAGCACTCTAGACCGGCAGCCGTAAACAAAGACTGAAGCCCCGACGCTTTAATAATCGCCCGACGCTTTAATAATCAAACGTATTGCCATCGCGAATGGCGATACGCAGCGACGCCTCGGCCCATGTGCCTTCGCCGCCACGCGCCTTGATTTCGCTCCACTGTTGGGTGGCCTCTTCAATGCGCCCTTCGCTGACAAACCCCTGACCCATGTAGGAGCGCGCCAGAATGTTGTCGGGATTGTTGGCAATCGCCCTGTTATAATAGCTGCGTGCCAGATCACCCTTGCCCAGTTTGCGGCTGGTAAAGCCCCAATATGTCAGCACCATATCGCTGTTTTGATCCTGCATCACCCGCAACACGCCTTGGGCATCCTCGATCCGGCCCGCATAGGCCAATTCGCGCACTGCCTGCATCAGCATGTCCTGATCAAGCGAAGATTCCTTGGGGGCGACGCATTTCTTGGCCTTTTCATCCCACACTTTGACGCCCTTGCAGGTCTTGGTGGTCTTTGTGGTCGCCGGAGGGCTGGTGAATGTGGTGCCACCGCCCCCCGCAGCAAAGGCAAATCCGGGGAACATCATCAGAAGAACAAGAAGAATACGCATGGGAAAACTCCGAAAAACTGGTTCAAATTACGGCGATTTTGCCGGGTGCCGCCGGGGTGGGGCACTTGTGTATTGATGCGACTGATATACATGAAACCGCCCTCCCAGACAAAACGATTCGTAACACAGGCGCGTGAAACAAACGCCTTGGGCGCGCGCATCCGCATTCAGATCGGTGATGCAGGCGTCAATTATCTTCGATTTCCTTGATGACGCCGGGCAGGTCCAAAAGCAGGTGTTGTCATGCCGGTAGTCCTTTTATCCTTGGTGCCTTTGTCAGGGGCCTGAACAAGCGGGCCACCTTTCGCAAATAGAAAAACCGGCGGGTTAAAAACCCTTTTGGCACAAGGGGTAAGCCGCCCCCGGACACCAAACCAGCGTCCGGGGGCGTCAGGATTAGTTGATCGCCATTGGTTTGACGACGGGTTTGCCGTCTTGCTTGACCGGGTGATCGGCTCCGGGGAATTCGTAGACGTTGCCTGTGCCCTTATCGACGTGCAGCATGGTCAGAACCTTGGTTCCGGCGACCACGTCCTTGGTCAGGGAAACAGTGACATTCTCGGTGGTGCCGGCCTTGATGGCCACATGGCCGATAGAGGCGGGAACCACGGGTTTGCCGTTCCTGATCTCGTGAATGACCAGCCAGCCGTCATTGGCGATTGTCACGGACGCAACCGTGACGCTGTTGCCGGCAGGCTGTGGCGTGACCATGATTTCATCGGCCATGGCAGTGGTTGCAAAGGCCAGGGGCAGGGCGGCGGCAAGTATCGCTTTGGTGAAGGTCATGTTGGGGTCCTCGTTGGGTAAGATTTGGTTGCTGCGCAGATGTTGCACAGGGGAATTACGCCCCAGCGCCGGATTTATTCCCGCCCCGGCAAAATTTTTTGACTTTTTTATTTATTTTCCCACCGGGGCGGAATTTTTCCGTCGCGCCCGCGTATATACTGTGAACATCATGGGAAAACCGCATGTCGCGACGCGCTGACGAAATTGAAATCAACCTGCCGCACCTGCGCCGGTTTGCGCTGGCGCTGACGCGCGACGGGGATAAGGCGGATGATCTGGTGCATGACACGGTGGAACGGGCGCTGTCGCGCTGGTATCTGCGCAAACCGGGGCTGGCGCTGCGGCCGTGGTTGTTTGCCATCCTGCGCAACCTGAATATCAGCGGGCATCGCAAACAGGGGCGTATGCGGGTCGATGATGACGTCGAGATTGACACGATCAGTTCAGGCGCATCCGGCCCCGAGGACCGGTTGGAGCTGAAACAGGTGCTGGGCCTGTTGGCGCAGTTACCCGAAGAACAGCGCGCGGCGATCCTGTTGGTGTCGGTCGAAGGCTTCGCCTACGCCGACGCCTCACGGATCATGGATATTCCGGTCGGTACCCTGATGTCGCGCCTTAGCCGGGGACGTAAGAAGTTGAGAATACTGGTGGAAACCCCACCCGAGCAAAGATTGAGGAGGGTGATATGACCCGACCGAACAGGCCCATAGGCGAAGACGACCTGACTGCATATGTCGACGGCGAATTGCCCTCTGAACGGCGCGCGTTGGTCGAAAAATGGCTGGCCTCGCACCCGGAAGACCGGGCGCGGGTCACCGAGGACCAACAGATCAAGGCGCGTCTGGCCGACAGCCTTGGCGCGCTGGCCGACACCAGCTTGCCGGACCAGTTGCGGGTTGATCGCATTCTGGCCGACCGCGCCACCCGGCGCATGGGCGGGCTGCGGCGCATGGCGGCGGTGGTCGCTCTGGTTGCGGCAAGCGGCGCGGGGGGGTGGATCCTGCGCGGCACTGCGCCGGCGGTTGAACTCGCCCAGAGCAGCGCTCAGAGCGGGGTTCAGGCGGCACGGGTCGCCTATAATGTCTATGTGCCGGAAAAACTGCACCCGGTCGAAGTGTCGGCGGACGCGCAAGATCATCTGGGCAAATGGCTGGGTAATCGTTTGGGGGCGCCGGTGAAAATCCCCGACCTTGGCGCGCAGGGGCTGACCTTGCTGGGCGGGCGGTTGCTGCCGGGGAGCGATGGCTTGCCCGCCGGTCAGTTGATGTATGAAACCACCGATGGGCAACGGGTGACCCTGTACCTGCAAGGCGGGTTTGGCGAAGAAACCTCTTTCGTGTTCTCGCGCGAAAATGACGTGGGGGCCTTTGCCTGGCGCTCGCCCGATCTGGCCTATGTGCTGACCGGGGCGATGACGCAGGACGAATTGTTGAACATCGCCCACGCCATCCAACAGTGGACCCTGTAATGCCGGCCCTGCCACCACCCGTAGGATGGGTTTTTAACCCATCTTCGGATTGCGGTCGGGCAAGGTAAGATGGGTTAAAAACCCATCCTACGCGCATACGGACCGATTGGGATGCCCTGTCAGATCAAGGCAATGGTCAGTCGCCAAACACCCGTGCAAAGATCGTGTCCACATGTTTGGTATGGTACCCCAGATCGAACTTTTCCTCGATCTCTGCGGGGCTGAGCGCGGCCAGAACATCCGCATCCGCCAGCAGTTCGGTCTTGAAATCCTTACCCTGTTCCCAGACCTTCATGGCGTTGCGCTGCACCAGCTTATAGGAATCCTCGCGGCTGACCCCGGCCTGCGTCAGCGCCAGCAACACCCGCTGCGACATTACCAAGCCACGGAATTTGTTCATGTTGGCCAGCATGTTATCCGGGTATATCACCAGCTTGTCGATCACACCGGTCAGGCGTGACAGGGCGAAATCGAGGGTAATGGTGGTGTCGGGACCGATGTTGCGTTCCACGGATGAATGCGAAATGTCGCGTTCATGCCACAGGGCCACGTTCTCCATCGCCGGCACCACCGCCATACGCACCAATCGTGCCAGACCAGTCAGGTTCTCGGTCAGCACCGGGTTGCGTTTATGCGGCATTGCACTTGATCCTTTCTGGCCCTTGGAAAAGAACTCCTCGGCCTCAAGAACCTCGGTGCGCTGCATGTGGCGGATCTCGGTGGCGACGTTTTCGATCGAACTGCCAACCACACCCAACGCAGCAAAAAACGCCGCGTGGCGGTCGCGTGGGATCACTTGGGTGCTGATCGGCTCGGGCGTCAGGCCCAGCTTTTCACAGACATACTCTTCGACTTTCGGGTCGATATTGGCAAACGTACCCACGGCGCCGGAGACCGCCCCGGTGGCAATCTCGGCGCGTGCCGTTTTCAATCGCGAGAGGTTGCGGTCCATTTCCGCGTAGAACCGCGCGAATGTCAGGCCCATGGTGGTCGGTTCGGCGTGGATGCCGTGTGAACGGCCAATGCGCACGGTCATCTTATGTTCCAGCGCGCGGCGCTTCAGGGCGGCCAGCAGGCCGACCATATCGGCAATCAGGATATCGGCGGCGCGTACCAGTTGCACGTTGAACGTGGTGTCCAGAACGTCCGAAGACGTCATGCCCTGATGCACAAACCGCGCTTCGTCATTGCCGATGATCTCGGCCAGATGGGTCAGGAACGCGATCACGTCGTGTTTGGTCACCGCTTCAATCTCATCAATCCGGGCAACGTCGAATTTCACGTCCTTGGCCTTCCACACCGCGTCGGCATTGGCGCGCGGGATCACGCCAAGATTGGCCATCGCCTCGCAGGCGTGGGCCTCGATCTCGTACCAGATGCGGAACTTGGTCTCGGGCGACCAGATGGCAACCATGTCGGGGCGGGAATAACGGGGGATCATCGGCAGAGGCACCTTATTGTGAGTGGCGGCAGGGGTTGGGTGCGTCTTAGACTGACGCGCAAGGCACGACAAGGCAGGAGGCCCCATATGAGACGGATTGCCCAAGTAACCACCCTTTTGGTGGGATTTGCCCCCGGTCCTGCCCTGGCGCAGGACTGGCAAGCCCTGCGCGGCGATCAGATCCGCGCGGCGCTGGAGGGGCGCAAACTGGTCTATGACACCGGGGCCACGCAGGATTTCCGCGCCTCGGGGCGCACCTCGTATAACGCGGGGGCTGATAGCTGGGGGTACTGGCGCATCACCGGCGATCAGTATTGTTCGCAATGGCCGCCCTCGGACCTGTGGTCGTGTTACGATCTGTTGCTGGCCCCGGACGGCGCAGGGGTGCGCTTTGTCGGCGGAGCGGGCGAGACCAGCGATGCAATCTATGGTCCGGGCGGGCCGTAACCGGCGCGGTTGCGGCTGGACAAACACCGGGCAGGGCCGCAAAATGCGCGGCGACTTAGCAAGAATGGCGCTGGCGTTGCCTCCTGCGGTAACAAGGGTGCCACTCGATGGCGCCAATCGATCGTCCATCCCCGCCCCGGCCAAAGTCTGACCGGACCCCCTTCGGCACCATGACGGGCCGGATAATAAAGGTACCTGCCTGTGAAATCGAAGATCCTGCACCGGTTCATTTCTGGCCTGCTGATATTCATCCCGCTGTTTGTGTTGGCGTTCGGGCTGTTCAAGTTCCACGAACTGGCAGGGCGTCTGGCCGAACCGGTGCTTGGCTTTGCCGACCCGGACACCGCGCTTGGGGCGATCCTGATCAAGGTGGTGGCGTTCGTGCTGGTGCTTGTGGCGATCTACCTGCTGGGGTTTCTGGCGGCTTTGCCACTGGTGCACACGCGCATTCAACGCCTTGACCGGGCACTGAATGCGGTCATACCGGGCTATGCGCTGGCCAAGGGCATCATCGGCGGGGTGGTCAAAGAGGACCAGATGATGGACGGGTTCCGCCCGGTGCTGGTGCATTGCAACGGCGGTCACCGCATGGGGTTCG
>NVQY01000048.1 GCA_002400675.1 Paracoccaceae bacterium
GACGACCCGTTGGCCGCGCCCATCAAATGGCCGATCAGTGACGAGGAAATGCGTTCATCAAACAACACCGGATAGGTGCCAGTGGCCGGTTTGCGCGCGTCCAGCCGTTCGACCGCGCGCTGCCCGGCCAATGCGCCGATCTCTGCTGCGGGGCGCAGATCGCTTTGAAAGGTGCGCCCGTCGCCATCGTAATCACGCTCCATCCCCGCCCCGGTGCCGGCGATGGCCACGCAAGACACCGACCGGCTGGTGCGGGTATAGCCGCCGGAAAACCCGTTGGTGGCGGCGATATGAATCTGAGAACTGCCGTAAGACGCGCTGGCCGATTGCACCTGCGCCACGCCTTTGACCGCCAATGCGGCGGCCTCGGCGGTCAACGCATCCTGTTGCAGGGCGTCCGGGTGCGGCTCGCCCAATGGGTCAGCCAGCTCAAGCGCGTCAATGTCCCAGCCCCGGGCCAGTTGCGCAGGGTCAGCCAAGCCGCAATAGGGATCATCCAGCGCCTCTTGCGCCATGGCAACCGCGCGTTCGGCCATCGCGGCAAGCGTTTCGGGACGCACGTCAGAGGTCGATACAATCGCCTGTTTCTGACCCAACAACACCCGCAACCCCAGATCAGTGTTTTCTGATCGTTCGGCGTGTTCCAAGGCACCGGCGCGCATATCAATGGAAATCGACCGGCCCTGAACAACGATGGCATCGGCGACATCCGCGCCGGCCTTTTTTGCCGCATCCAGCAGCGCCTGACAAAGATCATCCGGGGATAAGGTCATGGGCGTCCTTTGTGTTTACCTGTCAAACCGGGGTATCGCCGTGCGCCCGATCCTGCAAGACCCGCGCAAACAAAAGAGGGCCGCAACGCGCAGCCCTCTTTCAGTATTAGATGGCGCGAACCGTTACTTGATGCGCTGACCGTTGGCCATGATCTGACCTTCGCCGTTGATCTCAATCTTGGACTTCAGCGTGTCTTCTCCGTCACCCGGAACCGCCAGCATACCCATCATCATCCGCGCGCCCATGGCATCGGAATCCGACATCAGACCCATCTGGATCAACTTGTCCATCAGGCCATTGGCCCCGGACAGTTCCAGATTTGCCGCGCCGGTTGGCGCAGGAATGCCGTCGAACGAGGCAAGATCGCTGTTGTCAAAGGTGAAGTCACCGGTACCGGACAGTTTCGCCCCCGCCGCAGAGACCAGCAATTCGTTGATCGTCAGCGCGTTCAGCTCGCCCGGAACGTCGGGCATGTTTTCGGCGATGTTGGGGTCCATATAGTCAACCAGCACCTTGGCTTTGCCGGAAAGATCAAGAACGACCGTGGCCGGATCACGCGGCAGAACCGCGCCGGGGTCAACCATGCCCCAGATCATATCCGAAATGGTGAAATCGCGCATCTTGAGGATAAACGAGAAATCCTGCTCTTCGTCGGATTTCGACACCGGCACGTTCACCAGAATCCGCGATTCGGCCATTTGCATATCAACCGGGAACGGCAGCTGATTGGTGGTGACGCTGATCGATGTGCCATTCTGGCCAATGTCGTACTTGATACGATCCGCGTCCATCGCGACGTTGAAACGCCCACCCTGCGACGTGCTTGCAAACGTCATTTGCTCGCCGTCACCGGCCCCAGTCATGTTGGAATTGCCGGACTTGTAGTCAAACACGCCGTCAAAGGCGAAACCAGCCGCCAACATGGCCGGAAGGTCCGATGTGCCCATGTCCAGAGGAATGCTGCCGCTGCCCTCAAAGGCCAGCCCGACGATGCTGCCCTGAAACGTGCCGCCGTCCTCGGATTCGGGATCGTCAAAGGCCATGTCGTAGGTCAGGGAATCCGCGCTCATCCGTTGGGAATAGTCGCGCAGGTCGCCGGTTTTCATCTGGGTGCTGCTGATCACGTTGGTCAGGGTCATGCTGGCGCGGGCCACACCTTCGGGCAGGGTATCACCGGCGACACTCAACGACGCCAGGGCCACGCCGATCTGCGACGCGGTGTAGTTATAGTTCAGATCCTTGGGCGATCCGGACACCACCAGCGAATTGCCGCTTTGGGTATAGTTGACCACCACGTCGAATTCGTCGCCGCCATCGGTGCCTTTGATATGCATGGGCATGGTGCCGGACATGGTCACGTCAACGGTGCCGTCGCTGTTGCCGGTCAGGATCAGCGTTTGCATGTCGATCGACACCGAGCCTTGGTTCTGGGGCATCGCCATCGCCATGGTCAGCCCGCTGATGGTCAACGTGTTCCCCGACATGCTTTCGCTGCCGGTCACATCATAGCCATAGCTGACCATATAGCCTTTCCAGTCGTCCCAGACATCCTGCGCGGTTACCTGCGCGGACGCCATATGCGCCGATGAAATCAACAATATCGCAGCGCCAACGCTCTGCCTGAAATGTGCTGTCATAAGAGAACCCTTCCCAATATTAATGTCCGGTCTGCGCCCTTGTCCCGGTGAAAACCACCAAGAGGCCGGGGGTGGACCATACTCTTCGTCCGCATTACCACGGTCAAGTATAGAATGTTGAGGGGAAAAATGCGATGGATATGACAGGAAAGACCGTTCTGATTACCGGCGCAAGCCGTGGAATCGGGGCCGATGCCGGGCGGATTTTTGCCGGTGCCGGGGCCAATGTCGTTCTATTGGCGCGCAGCAGTGATGAAATCAACGCCCTTGCCGGCGAAATCGGCGATGCCGCGCTGGCGCTGACCTGTGACGTTGCCGATTATGCGCAGGTCGAAACGGCGGTTCAGACCACGGTCGAAAAATTCGGCGGGCTGGATGTGCTGATCGGCAATGCCAGCGTCATCGCGCCGATATCGCACCTGCGCGACGCCAACCCCGTGGGCTGGGGTCAGGCCATCGACATCAACCTCAAAGGCGTGTTTCACGGTATGCGCGCGGCGTTGCCGGTGATGCTCAAATCCGGCGGCGGCACCGTTCTGACGCTTAGTTCCGGCGCCGCGCATAGCCCGATAGAGGCCTGGAGCCACTATTGTTCCTCCAAGGCAGGCGCCGCGATGATGACCGCCTGCCTCGACAAGGAAGAGCGTGAAAACGGCATTCGCGCGCTCGGCCTGTCGCCCGGCACCGTGGCCACCGACATGCAGCGCAAGATCAAGGCATCCGGCATCAACCCGGTCAGCAAACTGGCATGGGAAGACCACATTCCCGCCGAATGGGTGGCGCGCACGCTGTTGTGGATGTGTTCGGCGGATGCGGACGAATTCATCGGCTCTGAAATCACCCTGCGCGACGAAGCCATCCGCAAACGGGTCGGCCTTACATGATCCGACTGGACAAACACGCAGGCCTTTGGACGGTGACCATCGACCGGCCCGACAAGGCCAATTCTCTGACCGGGGCAATGCTGGGCGAACTGGTTGGGATTGCCCGCGATGCCAAAGACGCCCGCGCGCTGATCCTGACCGGTCAGGGCCGGGTGTTCAGTGCTGGCGCCGATCTGGACGAAGCCCGCGCCGGGCTGGCCACCTCGCCCTTGTGGGAACAGCTATCGGGGGCGATTGCCGCCCTGCCCTGCCTGACGATCGCCGCGCTGAACGGCACGCTGGCGGGCGGGGCAAACGGCATGGCGCTGGCCTGTGATCTGCGCATATCCGTGCCCGGCGCCAAGGTGTTTTACCCGGTGATGAAGCTGGGTTATCTGCCGCAACCTTCTGATCCGGGCCGCATGGCCGCACTGATCGGCCCCGCGCGCACCAAGCTGATCCTGATGGCCGGGCAAAAGATCACCGCGCACGAGGCTTACGCCTTTGGCCTGATCGACCGGATCGTCGCCCCCGAAGATCTGATGGACACCGCCCGCGCGCTTACGGTTGATAGTTGCGCCGCACCACGCGAAATTGCCGATGGAATTGCCGCGCTTTGCGGATACAAGGACTTAACGTGACACAGACTCCCAAGCCTACCGCCCTTGTCATCGGTGCCGGCCCTGCCGGGCTGATGGCCGCCGAAGAACTGGCGCGCGCAGGCTGCGCCGTGACCATAGCCGAGGCCAAACCGTCAGCCGGCCGTAAGTTGCTGATGGCCGGAAAATCCGGGCTGAACCTGACCCGCGACCAGCCATTTGACGCCTTTGTCACCGCTTACGACGAAGCCACCCCGTGGCTAAAGCCCATAATCGCCGCCTTTGATGCCGAGGCGGTTCAGGCCTGGGCGCGCGACCTTGGGCAGGACGTGTTCACCGGCACCACCGGGCGGGTTTTCCCCAAAACGATGAAGGCCTCGCCGCTGTTGCGCGCATGGCTCGGACGGTTGGCAACGCTTGGCGTGACGCTGCAAACCCGCTGGCGCTGGACCGGCTGGAATGATGGCAAGGCCACGTTTGACACCCCAGAGGGACGGGTGGATTTCGCCGCCGATGTCACCGTTCTGGCCTTGGGCGGGGCAAGCTGGTCGCGCCTTGGTTCGGACGGGCAGTGGGCCGGCGTGCTGCAATCCAAGGGCGTGACGCTTGCGCCCTTCACCCCCGCCAACGCCGGGCTGCGGCTTGACTGGTCACCACATATGGCCCCGGTGTTTGGCCAGCCCCTGAAAGGTGTGGCCTTTCAAGCCGGACCATACACCTCGCGCGGCGAAGCGGTGATCACCAAACGCGGGCTAGAGGGCGGCGGCATCTATTCCATCAGCCGGGGCATCCGCGAAGGTCACGCGCTGATGGTCGACCTGTTCCCCGACCTGTCGGCCAACGACCTTGCCACCCGACTCGCGCGCCCACGCGGCAAGGCAAGCTGGGCCAACCACCTGCGCAAGGTGTTGAAACCCGGACCCGCGCGCACTGCCTTACTGAACGAATTTGGCCGCCCCTTGCCGTCGGACCCCGGCGCGCTGGCCACGTTGATCAAGGCTTTGCCGGTTGGCCCTGTGCAACTGGCCCCACTGGACGAAGCGATCTCAACCGCAGGCGGCGTGACGCAGGGGGCCATGACCGATGGGTTGATGCTGCGCGATCTGCCGGGGGTGTTCTGCGCTGGCGAAATGTTGGACTGGGAGGCCCCGACAGGCGGCTATCTGTTGACCGCCTGCCTTGCCACCGGGCGCTGGGCCGGGCGTTCTGCCGCCGACTATCTGCGGCAGAACAAAGAAGATTAAGCCGCGTAGGCCTTTGCCCGCTTGAACGCATCCCGTTCGCGCATCTCTTTGGCATAGGCCTGCATCTTTTCGTTATCGCTCGGGAATTTCGCGCCAAACGCCCAGTTCAGACAATGGGTGCAGATGATATCGGCGATGGTCATCGTCTCTCCCATCAAAAACGGCCCTTCCAGACGGTCGGCCAGACGGTCCACATTGCGGGCAAATTCCCATTGCAGGCTGGGTGTTACCTCTGGCACGCGCTTGTCTTCGGGTAGTGCGAAACTATGGCGTGCGGCGGTCCACAACACCGCGTCCAGTTCGTCCAGAATGGCGTGAGTCAGGGCGTCTTGTTTGGCCCTCTCAATGGTCCCGGCAGGAAAGGTCAGCTTGCCATGCTTATCCGCCAGGTAAGTAATGATCGCGGTGGAATCCAACAGACAGTCATCGCCGTCCATCAACGCAGGCACCTTGCCCGACGGGTTATGCGCGTAGATTTCATCACTATGCGGCGCGGCCGGAACCAGTTCGAACGGCTCGCCAATTTCCTCTAGCATCCATAGCACACGAAACGCGCGGGTCTGAGGTTTGCCAATGACTTTATACATGATGATCCCTTTGCTGAATTTCGGCCAAACTCTGCGCTGCACGCGGATAGGTCAAGGGGTCAGCGCCGGTTTGGCCGCAACATCGCCAACCGGATCAACGCGCGTTCCACCACCGCCATCGCCGGGGCGGTCTGCCCGGCGGACCGTAGCTGCAAATCGGTATCGGTCAACACCGTCAGCGCCGTTTCCAGCCGCTCCGGTCCCCAGCTTTGGGCTTGCCGCACGATCCGGTCGCGGCGTTTGCCGTAAACCGGTGGGCGCAACCGGCCAACGCCCGCCGCCGCCCCGCCGGGATCCGATGCGGCGCGGTACAGCATGCGGAAATGCCTTGTAGCCCCGATGCACAGGCCGACCGGATTTGTACCCTGCGCCTGAAGCCGCCGTATCAGCGGGCCGATCTTGTCGCTTTGCGCCTCGGCCACCACGTTCAGAACATCGTCCAGTGCCGCCTCGGTCGATTGCGGGGCGCAGGCGTCAACATCCTCAAGGCTCAGCGGGCTGTCGTCCTGATACTTATACAGCGCCAGCTTTTCCACCGTGCGGGCAAAATCCCCCGGTCCCAGATCGGCGGCCAGTCCGTTCAACGAAGCCATGACATCACCCGGAACCGATTTGATCCCGGCCTCGGACAGAGTGCGTTCAATCTCTGCCCGTGTGGGCGGCTCGTCATAAATGCCAACCGCAAAAGCGTTTGGATGGCCCTCAAACATCTTGCGCAGTTTTGATGTGGGCTTTAACGCCCCCGCCGTGACGATGATCTGCGCGTCGCCCGGTTGCCAGTCCTGCAACGCCGTGGCGATGGCCGGGGCGGCAACGTCGGTGACCTCTTCGACAAACGCCGCACGCGGGCCGGGAAAGAACCCGACCGCCTTGATCGCGTCCATCAACAACACCGGTTCCTTGCGCAAATCTGCCCCGGCCATCCGGGTCAGGCGCATTTCCTCGTCGGCGGTTTTGCCCAAAAGCGCCGCGAGAACCTGCTGGCGTTTCAGCGCCACGCGCATTGCGTCAGCCCCGTAGATCAGCAATCCGGTGCGCTCGGGGTCGGGCTTGGTAAAATAGCGATCCGCATCACGCGGGTTCAGCTTCATTGCGGCAGGTCCGTGGTGGAATACAGCCGGGTAGTGATCTGATCGGCCAGAATGACCATCAGTCGTTCATGTGCATCCCGTTCGGCGGCAAGGGTTTCAACCGTTGACCCGGTGGCGGAATAGCCGGTGAAATTGTCGATCGACCCGGTGGCGATGACGTCGTCGCCGGCGATTTCTATCAGTTCATAATCGACCTTGCCGACAACGCTGTAACGGGTGGTTTCGTTCGAGGCGGTGATCGCTTGCCCCTGCGCGCCCGTAGCCAGCACCAGCGACAGCTTGTAAACTGCCGGGTTGGGCCGCCCCAGCCGTTCCTCAAGGTTTTGCACCAACAGGTAACTATCAACCGATTCGGGGGCCGCGACTTCGACTTTGCCGCGCAAGGCCGAGGCGGTGCCACCGGGCGCATAGACCGGGGTGAATCCACAAGCAGCAAGGACCAGTGGCAACATCAACAGGAAACGGCGGCTAAACAACGACATTCACAATCCGGCCGGGAACAACGATGACTTTCTTCGGCACCCCCCCGTTCAGCGCCTTTTGCACAGCGTCCACTTTCAGCGCGATCTTTTCAACCTCGGCGCGCTCCATTTCGCGCGGCACGCTGATTTCCGCGCGCCGTTTGCCGTTGATCTGAATTGGCATGGTCACATTATCGTCGATCAGCAACGATTCGTCGGCTTGTGGCCAAGGTGCCGTGGCGATTAACCCCTCGCCGCCCTGACGCGCCCAGATGTCTTCGGCCAGATGCGGCACCACGGGGGCCATCAACTGGGCAAGCGTCCTGATGGCGTTTTGCTGGGTTGCCTTGGACGCCTTTGATTTCCCCAGCAGGTTGGTAAAGGCGTAAAGCTTGGCAATGGCGGCGTTAAAGCCAAAACTTTCGACGCCCTGCGTCACGTCATGGATCGCCTTGTGCATGGCGCGCAACAGCTCTTCGTCGCCCTGACCTTTGGCATCCGGGTCCATTTCGGCGATACGTTCGCTCATCAACCAGACGCGGTTGAGGTGCTTGAACGCCGCTTCGGCCCCGCTAGCGGTCCATTCCACGTCCCGTTCGGGGGGCGAATCGGACAGCACGAACCAGCGCGCGGTGTCGGCCCCGTAGGCCGAGATGATGCTGACCGGATCGACCACGTTTTTCTTGGATTTGGACATTTTGGCCGAAGGCGTTACAACCGCACGCCTATTCGTACCCTTGATAAAGTACCCGTCTTCACGTTGTTCTACTTGCTCAGGGAAAAGGTACTCCGCCTTATAGGCACCCCAGTTATCAGGCACTCCCAGCTCTTTTCTCTCCTTGGCAGAAAATTCCTCACCGTCGAATGTGCTGTAAATTGCGTGCGTCACCATGCCTTGGGTGAACAGCGCCTCAAACGGCTCGATCGCCTTGGCAGGCAAATGACCGGTGATATTCATCGCCCGGGCAAAGAACCGCGAATACAGCCGATGCAGGATCGCGTGTTCCACCCCGCCGATATATTGATCGACGTTCATCCAATAAGACGCCGCGTCCATATCGGTGGGCGTATCGGCATGCGGCGCAGTAAAGCGGGCGAAATACCAGCTCGAATCAACAAACGTATCCATGGTGTCGGTTTCACGACGCGCCGGTTTGCCACAGCTGGGACAAGTCACATCGCGCCACGTCGGATGCCGGTCCAGCGGATTACCCGGCTTGTCAAACGTCACATCATCCGGCAGACGCACCGGCAGGTTTTCCTTTTTCTCGGGCACCACGCCGCAGTCATCACAATGCACCACCGGGATCGGACACCCCCAGTACCGCTGCCGGCTAAGCCCCCAGTCCCGCAGGCGAAATTTGGTGACACCGGTGCCCCAACCGGCCTTTTCGGCATAGGCAATCGTGGTGTCGATCGCCTCTTGCCCCGTGGCGATGTCCAGCCCGGCAAAATGGTCGATCCACTGCACGCGGTCGGTTTTGGGCGGCACGAAAGCCTCATTTTCCACCGGCTTGGGATCTTCCAGCGCCACAAAGGTATCAATCACCGGCAGGTCGTACTTACGACAGAAATCAAGGTCACGCTGGTCGTGCGCGGGACAGCCAAATATCGCCCCGGTGCCGTAATCCATCAGGATAAAGTTAGCGATCCACACCGGCAATTCCATATCCGGGTTCAGCGGGTGCTTGACCGTCAGGCCGGTGTCCAGCCCTAGCTTTTCAGCGGTTTCAACGGCTTCTTCGGTGGTGCCAACCTTGTTGCACTCGGCGATAAATGCCACCACGTCCGGATTATCCACCGCCAATGCCTTGGCAATCGGGTGATCCGGCGAAATACCGACAAACGACGCGCCCATCAACGTGTCGGGGCGGGTGGTGTAGACGTCAATCGCCTGCGCCCCATCGCTGCGTTCAAACCCGAATTGCAGCCCGCGTGACTTGCCGATCCAGTTTTCCTGCATCAACCTGACCTTGGCCGGCCAGTTCTCCAGACCGTCCAGCGCTGACAGCAATTCCTCGGACATGGACGAGATGTTAAAGAACCATTGCGTCAACTCTCGCCGTTCCACCAAGGCACCTGATCGCCAGCCGCGCCCGCCTTCGACCTGTTCATTGGCCAGAACGGTCATATCGACCGGATCCCAGTTCACCACCGCGTTCTTGCGATAGACCAGACCCGCCTTGAGCATATCCAGAAACAACGCCTGTTGCTGGCCGTAATATTCCGGGTCGCAGGTGGCGAATTCGCGGCTCCAGTCAATCGACAGACCCAGCGGTTTCATCTGCCCGCGCATGTCGGCGATGTTGGCATAGGTCCAGTCCTTGGGGTGGCCACCGATTGCCATCGCGGCATTTTCCGCAGGCATTCCAAAGGCATCCCAGCCCATCGGGTGCAGCACGTTATGCCCGGTGGCAATCTTGTAGCGCGCGATCACATCGCCCATGGTATAGTTTCGCACATGACCCATATGAATGCGCCCTGACGGATACGGGAACATCTCAAGCACATAGTACTTTGGCCGGTCGCCGCTTTGACGCGCGGTGAAAATCCCCGCCTTTTCCCAGGCTTCCTGCCATTTCGCTTCGATTTCAGAGGCAGAGTAACGCGACATTGATGCGGTCCTTTAGAATGAAAACGCCGGGCAACAAGGCCCGGCGCTGTGATAATGCGTCTTTTAGCTGGTTTCTAGCCGATAAGCGAAACGGTTTCGTCTAAAGCTTGCTGTCACCAATGCGGATCTGCCGGGCGCGGGCCAATATGGCATCCTCGACCGCGCGCGCCGTTGACAGGCTAACCGGGCCGCTTTTTGTTTGCAGCGATACCTTCAGCGACCGTGCGTCCAGCGCCGGGTCCCTGATATGGACCGTTGCGCGATAGGACCGCCCGCCGCCGGGTGGTGTGCCATAGCCGGTCACGATGACGCCGGTAAACGGATCAACCGACTGCACCGGTAAAAAGCTGAGAACATCCAGCGTCGCCACCCAGAGATAACGGTTCACGTTGACGATCTGGTCGGCCTTCTTGCCACCAAACACATCCCAGATTGAGGATTGCGCATAGTTATCCGGCGACGACTCGCGGGGGTTCGACTTGGGGCTGGCTATGGGCACATCGCTACCGGCGGATGCGGAAGTTTTGTTGCGGTTCCCACCACAGGCGGCCAGCCCAAGGAAAATCGCCAGCAAAAGAACGATGCGAAAGGGTCTTAGGAACGTCATTATACAATCCCGAACTTATTTGTTCCAAGATGTCCTACCCAAGCAAGCCGATTGGAGCAAGGGCTTAGTGAGTCGCCCCCCGTACCGAACGTACCTGTAACCGCCCGGCTGAACGCGGGCTGAATAGGCCCGGCGGCGGGTATCGCCAGCTAAGGCGGCCCTGATTGCGCGCCCATATGAACGGCATTCGACCTGCCTGCGGGGGTTTGCAGCAAGCCGGATCGCCCAATATGCCCTAACCGCCGCGTGCCTGCCTTTTCCGGGGGCAAACGCGGGCAAGGTCTTTGCCGGGCGGGGCTGGATTCGCTGTTTGGCGGCCCTATAGGAAGAGACTTGCTCAATGCGGGCGGATGCAGTGGACGCATGGGCAATCGCGCGGCGAACATGCCCACAGGTTGATTTGCGCATATATATGTGCCGGATTGGCCCGATGCCTGACCGTTTGCCCACCTGATCATGGCAAGACTGTGGCAAAGCTGCACCATACGTCACGACTTTGACGGGATGCCGCGTGCAAGCCTTGCCAAAACAGGGCGGAAAGGGCGAAACCCCCTCCATACCCACACCGGATTCCCCGGTTTGGGCGTATGAATTAAAACCGAGGGAAAAAAAGATGAAAAAGATTCTCTTCGTTACAACTGCGCTGATCGCCACTGCAAGTGTCGCCTCCGCAGAAGTACGTATCAGTGGTTACGGCCGCTTTGGTATCGACTATAACGATGGCAACAGCCGTACAGTTGCCAGCGCCGGCCCAGGCGGTTTACAAACAGCCTTGGGCGTTCCGATTCCAACCAGCTCCACCAACATCACCAGCCGTCTGCGTCTGCAGTTCGACATGTCGACTGAAACCGACAGTGGCGTTACATTTGGCGCACGTTTCCGTGCCCAGGCTGAAAGCCGTGACAACATACCCGGCGGTGCCTTCTTCAACGGCGCGCGTTTCTTCGCAAGCTATGAAGGCTTCCAGCTGTTGGTTGGCAACATCATCGGCGCGATTGAAAACACACCTGGCCTGTACCTGGAAACACGTACAGCTGACATCGGCATCGACGGTGCTGGTTTTGAAAGTATTGTAGCCAACGTCAACGCTGAATCCTTTAACTGGGATTCCTATTCGTCCGGCGGTACCGGCGCGAACGGTGTTGAAGTTATCTACTCGGCCAACGGCTTTGTAGGTCACTTGTCCTATTCGACCAACAACGGCGCTATCGCAGCTGACCGTTTTGCCGTCATGGGTTCCTACAACTTCGGTGACTGGACTGTCGCCCTGAGTGCTCAGTCGTCCGACACTCTGTGGGAAGACAAGGTTGTGTTCTCGGTTGCTGGCGATCTCGGCCAGTTCGGCGTTCGCCTTGCTTATGCTGACAACGATGGCATCAGCAAAGTCGGCCTTTATGGCAACATGGACATCGGCGCCGCCGGTAACCTGGTTGCTTATGTAACTGACGAAGGCGCGGTTGACGCGGCTGACGTCGTTGCCGGTCGTAACGACAACCGTGATGTAAACGCTGACCCACTGGGTATCGCGGCTACTAACGGTGGCGAAGGTACCGGTTACGGTATCAACTACTCCTACGACCTCGGGGGCGGCGCGACATTCATCGCCGGTTTCCGTCGTGCGTCTGACGACAACAACACTGCTCAGGCAGGTGTATACTTCAGCTTCTAAGCTGACCGTATAGACAACAAGATTTGGGCAGGCCTTCGGGTCTGCCCTTTTCTTTTGCGCCCAACTACAGCGCTTTGCGTTTTACCTGATCCAAAATGCATTGCAATTCTCCCATTCTTGGGGTGAATTGCGATTCAAGTGTAACGCCAAACGCTTTTGTATTTGTCTTTTGGCGAATGACCATAAAGGACGACCATGGCGCTGGAAGACATCAAAACCCGCATCGCATCCGCTGAAACCAAAGCTGGCCGGGCCGCCGGGTCAGTTTGCCTGATTGCTGTGTCCAAGGTGCAGCCCAATGAACGCATCGAAGCCGTGTTGCAGCAGGGCCAGCGCTGTTTCGGCGAAAACAAAGTGCAGGAGGCGGCTGGCAAGTGGCCGGATTTTCGCGAGCGTTTTGACGGCA
Organism: Paracoccaceae bacterium; assembly: GCA_002400675.1. Taxonomy (GTDB): domain Bacteria; phylum Pseudomonadota; class Alphaproteobacteria; order Rhodobacterales; family Rhodobacteraceae; genus NVQY01. The sequence goes on from NVQY01000048.1 coordinate 12,553, forward strand.
TAGACCTGCATCTGATCGGGCCGCTGCAAACCAACAAAGCCCGTCAGGCCATGGGCCTGTGCGATTCCATTCATTCACTGGACCGCCCCAAACTGGCCCGGACGCTGGCCCGGCTGGCTCAGGAAATCGGCACCTGTCCGCAGTTGTTCATTCAGGTGAACACGGGTGAAGAACCACAAAAGGCCGGAATTCTTCCCGCCGAGGCCGACGATTTTATCGCCGACTGCAAAGGCATGGACCTGCCGGTTGCCGGGCTGATGTGCATCCCTCCGACAACCGAGGAACCCGCCCTGCATTTCGCCCTGCTGGCAAAACTCGCCGCCAGAAACGACCTGACCGGGTTGTCGATGGGCATGAGCGCGGACTTTGAGACGGCCATTGCACTGGGGGCGACCCATGTGCGGGTAGGCTCTGCCATTTTCGGGGAACGCCAACCTACCGTATGATCAGGCGCATTCCCCTGCCGACCCGTTCAGCAACCCAGCGCAGATGATCCCTGCGCAACGCAATGCATCCTTCGGTCGGATATCCGGGGCGGCGCCACTGGTGGACGAATATCGCCGATCCCCTCCCCGGTTGCGCAACCGGCCAGTTCCAGTCCGTCAGCAGCACCAGATCATACAAAGGATCGCCGCGCCGCAGACACTCGTGGCTGAACCCATGCGGGGCGCGGACATGGGTATTATAGGCCGGATCGCGCACATCGTCAGACCATAGATCACATGGCCCGATCGGAACCGCCCACCTTACAGGCCGGGTCATCCGGTCGGGCCGAAAAAGCATCCCGACAATCCGGTGAATCCCGCGCGGCGTAGCCCCGTCGCCCTCTTGTTTGTGCGACCTCAACCCACCCTTACCAATGGAACAGGGGAAAACCCGCCCGCCAAAACACAAGCCCATCGGCGTCAAAACCATATCCAACGGCGTCACAAAAGATGCCCCGACTTTGCCGCCTTGGTCGCCAGATAATTGCGGTTGTGCGCGGTTTCACCAACTTTCAGCGGCACCCGTTCCGTCACCGATACCCCGGCTTTTTCCATCATCGTAATCTTGGCCGGATTGTTGGTCAGCAACCGCACTTTGGTAAAGCCGAGGGATTTCAGAATATCCGCACCAATGCGAAAATCCCGCTCGTCATCCTCGAATCCCAGCCGGTGATTGGCCTCGACCGTATCAAACCCCTGATCCTGCAACGAATAGGCGCGCATCTTGTTGGCCAGCCCAATGCCGCGCCCCTCCTGATTGAGATACAGCAGAACCCCCGCGCCCTCGTGCCCCATCTGCGCCAATGCACCGCGCAATTGCGGGCCGCAATCACATTTCAAACTGCCCATCAGATCGCCGGTGAAACAGGCCGAATGCAACCGGGCCAGCACGGGTCTCTCGCGATTCGGGCGGCCAATTTCGATGGCGTAATGCTCTTCTCCGCCATCCTCGGGGCGGAACACGTGCAACCGCCCGGCCTCGGACACGTCCATCGGCAACCGCGCGCTGACCACCGGAAACAACGGGCTGCTATCGGCCATCTGCGGCCCTGCCAACCGTGTATCTATCAGCGTCAGCCCCTGCCTCAGGGCAAACGCGCGCCCGTCGTCAATCGCCGCCACCAGAACCGCCGGCAGCAACCTTGCCGATTTGGCCAGCTTCAACCCTAGGCGATGCAGGTCAGCGTTGCCGCCACGTTCACTGATCAACGGGCCTTTCATTGGCGCTGCCAGATCATCCGCCGGATCGGCAATCGCCTGCACCCACCCCAGATCCGCGTCCTTTGGCAAAATAACCCGCGCCAAATCCCCGTCATAGGCCCGCGCCCGTAACGTCTCGGCCCTGCGCGCGGTGATCGCAA
>NVQY01000049.1 GCA_002400675.1 Paracoccaceae bacterium
GTAAACTGGCCGGGCATTTTCGCGCGGCGATAGACCGCGCCTAACGCCCGCGCGCCCAGTGGTCGCGGGATTGCAGAAACGGCGATTTCACCGTTAGCGCCACGGCTACATAGGCGGCAAATCCCATTGGATCACCCAGAGCGCGCCGCAGCAGGCCCAACACTGACAGCCGCGATTTGTCATCATTGGCCAACAGCACCGGGAACAGGCTGGCGATCTCGATCACGCCCATATTCTGACGCCGCCTGACCCGCACCAGATTGGCGACCCCTTCGACCATCGGCCAAGTATAAGGTGCGTCCACCCCAACCCGTTCCGACGCGGCAAAGTTCAGCCGTGCATAGGTGTCGTCCGAAATAATATCCGGCCATGCCCCCCATCGGCTGCGCCCGGCGGCGTTCATCGCAAACACCCCAAACCCCGGCACGCCACCCTGAACAAACGGCAGAATCTGCCAGAAACGCGCGTAAGCCCGCGTGAACCTACTGTTGGCCGGGGCGATCACCGGCCGCCCGCTGGCATAGCGTGGCGCGTCGGTGCCCAACGCTTCGCCCAACTGCCGGATCAACTCCGCGCCGACCATCACGTCGGCGTCCAGATAGACGCGGATCGCGCCAGTTGCCGCCGCATCGCCCACGTTCAGCGCGTTTAGCTTGCCGCCCTCAATCACCTCTATCACCCGCAACGACCACCCGCGCGCGCGGGCCTCGGGCGCGAACCCCTGCGCGATGGTTCCGGTCTGGTCGGTGCAGCCATTGGCGATCACCAGCACCTCGACCGGCCCCATGCAATCGGACGCCAAAAGCACGCGCAGACAGTCCCCGATCAGCGCGGCCTCGTTATGGGCGGGGACTATGATGGACATGGATCTCATCGGAACTTTACGATCGCCTCCCAGCGTGGGTTGCTGTCGGACAGATAGCGCAGCGCGCCCCAACTGCCCCATTTCCCCGGTCGTCCAAGGTCGGCGTAGACATTGAACAGCTGCCCGCCCAGATCGTACCACCCCGCGATCAGGTCGGTATAAAGCGCCGCCATTTCCGGGGTGTAATTCAGGTGGGTAAAGAACCCGGTCAGGTCGGGATCGTCCACCATATCGCCAAGCCCAACAACGTGGCTACCGCCTTCGTACATGATCAGGTCCAACCCGTAATCGCGCGCAACATCGGCGTGATACGGCAGGTATGTGCCCAAAAGCTGCGCCAGTGACCCGGCATCATCGCCGCTGACCTGCCCGTCGCGTAACTCAAGCGCGGCCTGCACCGTGGCCGCATCGTATTGGGTTTGCGCAATAAAGCCATCACGATCCGCGCCGCTTAACCCTTGCGCCTCTGCCGCCTGCTCCGCCCTTTGACGACTGTCCGCGATCCAGCCCCGCACCATCGCCGCGCGATCCTTTGCGCCAAGGAGACCGCCAAAATACCCGGTCACCGCGTAGGCATGAAACGCCTCTGCGGGGGGCGGGTTGCCTTCGCCCACCCATAACGGTGCCGTCAGAATATCGCCCTCTCGCCCCAGCCAATCGGTCTGGGTCGAGATCACGTTGACCAAACGGGACGCATCCCCCTGAAACTCCCGCGCCCAGATTCCAGCCACCTCAGCCGCTCGCATCGCGTAATACTGACCGCCCGCATCCTTGTCGCCCCAACGCGCCTGTGCCGCCTCGCTGGCCCATCTCGCCTGCCCGAACCGGCCATTCCAAACCTCGTTCGAGAATTCCACATAGACCTTGCGATCCCCCGGCAGGGCGGCGCGGGTCATCGCCGCAAACCGCGCGACATAATCGTCATCCGCCAGATGGGGTATGTTGACCCACGCGTCCGCGTTCAACTCTGCGGCCAGCGCCAACATGATTTCCAGCGGCACCCCAAAGCGTGCCCACGAGTACTCAGCGACCTTTGGGCGATCCGCCCACACCGATTGGTGTGAATTGTTGGTACCCATCCAGTCCATGAACCTCAGCGCCGAGAACCCACGCACCCGCGCCAACCAGTCCGGGTTAAAGATCGCACCGCCGTCAAAGGCCGCGACGTTTGCCAGCTTTACCACCTTGATATCACGGACATAATCGCCTTTGCGCGCGGGGTCGCTGCGTTGAATGCGGATGTCGACCGACCCGGGGCCGGGGGTGAAATTGAACGTCACCTCGCCCTTGCCATAGCGCACCTTTTGCGCCCGGCCCGCGACTTCGACGATGCCGGTGCCCGAGAACGTCAGACGATAGCGCCCACTCAGGGACACTGCCTCGGGGGGCAGTTCGGTCAGGATCACCGTGCCGATTGACCCCAGATCCCGAGGGATCGACCGGGGCCAGCCGTTGTCGTCCAGAATGCCCAGCCCTGCCAGATCATCCTCGTCCATCCCGCCCCATTGCCCCGGCCTGTGACCGATCCACGGGCGCGCGGTTTTCATCACGTCAAGGAACGGTTGCTGAACGCTCCAGTCGGCGACTTCGGCAAGGCCGATGGCCATTGGATAGCGCAGGCTTTGCGCCTGAAGCGGTGACAGGATCAGCAACAGACAGGCCGACAAGGCCGCAAAAATCCGGGTCAAAACCACGGCTAAGCCACCAGCGTCATGGCCGTCACGATCAACCCATGCGAGATGACGAACCGCCCAAAAAGCTGCGTCCCGGCCCGGAAATGCGGGATATCGCGCAGAAATGTCGCCTCGAACTGGCCGGACTCCGGGTCCGGGGTGATGTCGAACGTGTCGAACCCAAACAGCGTCTTTGACAGCGGATACTGACATTTATAGGCGCATTCCTTGGCGCTGAAAATCAGCTTGGCCAACAGTCTGGCGCGGTCGCGGGGACGGGTGGAAAGCCACGCTTTTTCCGCCGGCGTGCAGATGATCCCGGTCAGATCGTCGTCAAGCCCGGTCGCCTCTTCCACGTCCACCCCCAGCGATCGCACGTCGTTGGTTGGCCCCAGAACGGCGACGCAGCAGCTTTGCGAATGGCTGATGCTGCCGGTCAGACCTTGCGGCCAAAGCGGCGCACGGTCGGGGGTGGTCAGCACCGGTTGCACCTTGCGCCCAAGCTGCAACATGCAGTCGTGCGCGGCGGCCCGCCCGGCGGAAAACGCCCGTTTGCGCACCGGGGCCATGCGCGCCATTGCCCCGGATTCCTGCGCCAGTGGCCGGTAATGACTGGCGCGCGGGTTGGTGGCGGCCACGGCGATGTCCGGGCCAAACAGGGGCCGGGCCAGCACCAGCCCCACCGGGTCGCCCATATCCGAACGCGCCAGATTCATCCGGTTTTCGCCGGGCGCCCGGCCCGCATGGCCCGACGTTTGGACATGGTCTGGCTGCGCTCGGGCACGGTTGTCTGCGGCGCTTTCGGGGCCGGGTCGCCATCGTCGCCCAGATGCGCCGCCAACGCCCCCAGCGTGGGAAAGCGAAAGATGTCGGTGATCGACAATTTTGGCAGGTCCAGCTTTTCCCGGATCGCCCGGTGGGCCTGAACCGCCAGCAACGAATGCCCGCCAAGATCAAAGAAATTGTCGCTGGACCGGATGTCACCAACCCCCAGAATAGACGTCCAGATCGCGGCAATCCCGGCCTCTATTCCCGGCCCCGGAACGGCCGCCACAGGCCCGTTCGACACGCGCCGCTGTGCCTTGGGATCAGGCAGCGCGGCGCGGTCAATTTTCTTGTTCGGAGTCAGCGGCAAGGCGTCCATCATGACGATTTGCGCCGGCACCATCGCCATGGGCAGTTTCGCGCCCAGTTGGGTTTTCAACGCCGCCTCTGACAGGGCACCCGAGGTCACGACATAGGCCACCAAGCGGTGATCGCCGGGGGCAAATTCATGCACCACGCTCACGGCATTCCTGACCCCGGCCAGTCCGGCCAGCGTGGCGTCAACCTCGCCCAATTCAATGCGTTGGCCGCGAATTTTCACCTGATGATCGGCGCGACCGACAAAGGCGATCTGACCGTCGCTTTGCCAACGGGCGATGTCTCCGGTGCGATACATCCGGGCGGACTTTTGACCTGCCTCATCGGCAAATGGATCGGGCGCAAACGCCTTTGCCGTCAACTCGGGACGTTGCCAATACCCGCGCGTAACGCCTGCGCCACCAATGCACAGATCGCCGGCCACGCCAATCGGCGCAGGTTGGCCCAAAGGGTCAAGGATATAGGCCGAGGTGTTGGCAATCGGCGTGCCGATACTGACGATTCCGGGCGTCGCGGTGGCCGGACCAGAGGTCGACCAGATGGTGGTTTCGGTCGGCCCATACATGTTGGAAATCCGCGCCTTGGTGCAGCTTTGCAGGTCCTGCACCAGATCGCCTGACAGGGCCTCTCCGCCCAGCAACAGATAGTCCACCCGCCCCAGTGCCGCACGCGCGGCGTCGTTGGTGGCAATGATGCGGGCCATCGACGGGGTGCATTGCAGATGCGTGACCTTGTGCCGGACAATCTGTGCGGCCAGCGAAAAATCATCCTCGGCCAGTTGCGACGGCGCGTTGGCGCGTTTCAGCACTTCGGCCAGCGGTTCCAACCCCTGCATCACCAGTTCAGGCGCGATGCCATAGTCGATCAGACAGGCGATTTCATCCACGCCGATCCGCTTTAGCTGTTCTGCGCGCGCAACCGCATCCTCAACCGTGCCAAACAGACCCGAGTCCTGAAAATACCGCTCAAAGGCGAAATCAAGGATCGCCTCAAGCTCGTCATCACCCAGCGTGCCAAGGTCCATTTCAAAGGCGTTGTTCACCCCCTTGGGCCGCTTGAAGGCGGGGAACACCCAGGCGAACTGCTTGATCAGACCGGCGGCACTGCGCAGGTAATCCTTCATCGGTTCGCGGGCGATCTTTTCGGCCTGCGCGCGGGTGTCGGCCAGATAGGTGTGCAGCATCAGCGTAACGGTGAAATCCGCCGGGTCGTGCCCCGCCTCGCGCAGGGCCGCGTGGTAGATTTCGATCTTGCCAGCCACTTCGTCGATGGATTGCCCCAGCAGATGGGTCAGCACATTGGCGCCGATCTGTCCCGCCTCTTTCCAGGTCTCGGGGTTGCCCGCCGTGGTCACCCAGATCGGCAGTTCCTTGGACACTGGACGCGGCTGGGTGATGACCGAATGCATTGTGCCGTCGGCATTGGCAAACGCCACCTCTTCGCCGCGCCACAGACGGCGCAGGATGTCGATGGCCTTGTACATCGCCGGCTTGTTGTTGGGCGGCGTGTTTTCCGGGCGCAGCACGAAATCATCCGGCTGCCAGCCCGCCGCGATGCCCAGGCCCGCGCGCCCGTTGGTCAGGTTGTCGATCACCGCCCAGTCCTCGGCGATGCGGGCGGGGTGGTGCAGGGGTGCCACGCAACTGCCCGCGCGCACCGACAGGTTCGAAGTGACCGCCGCCACCGCCGCCCCGGTGACCGAGGGGTTGGGGTAGGGGCCGCCAAAGGCATGGAAATGACGTTCCGGCGTCCACACCGCGTTAAACCCGTTGGCATCGGCAAACCGCGCGCCATCCAGCAACAGCTGGTATTTGCGCGGGCCGGGGCCGTCGTCATTGCCCCAGTAGAACAGGTTGAAATCAATCTTGCGGTCGGAAATCGCCAGCGGCTGGTTGGACACCACCGCGCGATCTTCGTCACTGGCCAGCACCACTTTGAAACCACGGGCGAGGGTCCAGAACAGCTCCAGCACCGAAATGTCGAACGAAAGCGAGGTGACGGCCAGCCACACATCGCCCTGTTCATGGTCAATCCGCTCATCCATCCCGGCAAAGAAATTGGCGACGTTGCGGTGTTCGACCATCACGCCCTTGGGGGTGCCGGTCGAGCCGGACGTATAGATCAGATAGGCCAGATCATCGCCGCCGGCCCCGCCATCGACATTCGCGGCGGACTCGCCCGCATCCCGCTCAAGGATCAACGGTTTCGCATCGGATTTCGGCAACGCGTCCTGCATGTTCGCCTGAGTAATCACCACGGCGGCACCGCTGTCATTTAGGTAATGTGTGATCCGATCCGCCGGATAGGCCGGGTCCAACGGCACATAAGCCCCCCCCGCCTTGAGGATCGCCAGCGCGCCGATCAACAGATCGGTCGAGCGGGGCACAAACAGCGCCACACGGGCACCGGGCCGCACCCCCATTTCAACCAGCTTTTGCGCCACGACATTGGCGCGGTCGTTCAGGGCGCGATAGCTAAGGGTCGTCCCCTCGAACACCAGCGCAGAGGCGTCCGGCGTGCGCGCGACCTGTTGTTCAAAAGCGCGGTGAATGGTCTGGGTCTGGTCAAACTCCCGCGCGGTGCGGTTCCAGCGGGTAACGATCTGCTGGCGTTCGTCATCGGGCAGGATCGGTAGCGTGTCGATAGTTTGCTGGCTGATGTCTCCGCTGGCGATGGCCTTGGCCAGATGCTCCAGCCGGTTGGCCACAAGGGCGGCGGATTCGTCGCTTAACCGGGTGCGGTCGATGTGAACGGTGATGGTCGCGCTGTTGGCCAGCGCGATGGTCACGCAGGACCCGGCAACTGGCGTGGGATGGTCGATTGTCACGGCGACATCCGGTTGGATGACCGGCGAAATCGCTGGGTCACGCAGGGCCAGATCACTGGCAAACCCGCCGATTCTGGTGATCCGGCCAAGGTCATTTTGCAGCCGCTTTGCTGCGGTATCAAACTGCTCTGACGCGGATATGCGTAAGGGCACCCACGGGCTGACATAGCCTGGTGTGGCCTGCGCCGCCGCCGCGATGTCACTGTTGCAATAGGCCAGATCGGCCTGCCCCTGACCGGCGCTGCGCAAGGCCCAGACCATCACGGCGGTCAGGGCGTCGGGTTGGTCTAACCCGCCCGGCAAAGTCAGATCAAAGCTGGCCCAATCCGCACCGCTGGTGTTGGTCGGACTGGCCAAAGGCACGCGCACGGGATGCAGGTCTTGCAAGGTCTTGCGCCAATGCGCCTCGCCTTTCAGCGTGCTTGCCACACAGGCATTCAGGCGTTGTATTTCCGCGCCGTCCGCGATTGGCAGAACATGCGTCACCGCTGTCAGGATAGACGGATCAACCGGCGCTCCGTCCGGGGTGGTCAGGCGTTCAAGATGCAGCGCGCCATCACTGGTCGCAACCGTCAGGCTGGTCTGATCACATTCCAGAACCGTCCCCGGTGCCGCCCCGGTATCGTCGCCAACCACTGACGCCGACCCAACCAGAACACCCTGCCCGGCAAGTTCAATCCGCGGGCACAGCAGCGGGTTCCAGTAGTCGCCAAAATCCAGCGCCCGCACCATCCGTGCCAGTTCTTCACCCGGCTTGCTGAAATCCAACCGCCCGGCACCCTGCGGGCGGTCATCGCGGGCAAAATAACTGCGGTTCGACAGCGCTTGCGCCTTGCCCGCCACCCCTCCGGTCTCCAACCCCGCCAGCAGCGTCGCAAAGCTGTCCATCGCCGCGCCGTAGCATTTTGAGTTCAGCGAAAACGCGGTCTCGTCCCCGGCAACATCGAACATCGCCTGTTCGACGATATCGCCGGTATCCACCCCGGATTCCAGCATATGCCACGTCACCCCATAACGGGTCTCGCCATTGATCAGCGCCCATACCGGCGTGTTCAGCCCGGCATATTGCGGCAATGGGCCGTCGTGAAAGTTGATCGCGCCCAAGCCGGGCAGGGCCAGAACCTCATCCGGTATGATCTCAAGATTTGCGATGCTGAAGAGCCAGTCAAAGTCCCCCCCCTTGAACTGGCCCTTCAGCGCCGCGATATCCTCGATCACCGGCAGGCTTTTGGCCGCGGCCCAATCAAGAATATCCCGGTCCCTTGTAACAATCCCGCGAATGTCGTGCCCGTGGTCAAGCAATGCGTCACCGCATCCGACCAACAGGGATTCATTGCCAATGAGCAGGCAGGAAAACGGTTTCATTTCTGATCCTCCATGACGGCTTGGGTGGCGGGTAATTGGTCCGGCGCGACCTTTTGCGGGGTGCGCCCAAACAACACGCGAATCGAATGGGTTACCAGATCGCGCAGGAACATCGGCGGATCACCCAGCGGCTTGTTCGGTGACACCCGGCGCACCCGCCAGATCACGCAACCGGCAATCCGCGCCAGCGTGGTTGCGGCCATATAGGCGGCCCCGTGGTTCTTGGTATAGAAATAACAACGCGAATCGAACCAGTATTGCGGCGTGCGGCTCCAGGATTTCATGCCGGTAGAGGCAGAGCCGATATGCAGAACTTCGCTTGAGGGGACGAAATAGGCGCGCCATCCGGCTTGTGCCGCGCGAAAGCAAAGCTCTGTTTCCTCGAAATACAAAAAGAAGATCTCGTCAAACATGCCAATCTCGTCAAGCATTTGACGGCGCAGCATCAGGTTTGATCCCTCTACCCAATCGACTTGCGTGTCCGCGTCGGGGATCGGAATCGAAACCCTGGAATTTTTCAGCAGCCGCGAGATAAAGCCGGTTTTGGCACCGGTTTCGAATTCGCTGGCGATGGACGGGAACCGAAAGGCAGAATGTTGCAATTCACCGTTCAGCCCGCGCGACTGACCGCCGGCAAGCCCGGCGCGGGGATAGGCGGTCAGGAAATCGCGTAACCGGATGATCGCTTTGGGGTTGGGAAAGGCATCAGAGTTCAGCAGGTAGTAGAAATCGGGTTTCTCGCCCGATGATAGCCCGGTTTGCATGCCAAAGTTGTTGCCCGCGCCAAACCCGCCGTTATGCCCCGACTGCACCACCCGCACCCGGCCTTCCCGGTTCCAGTTCGCATCGGCCAGCGTCGCCAAGATCAACTCGTAACTGTCATCGGGCGACGCGTTGTCGACGATCAGGATCTCGCCCTTGATGCCGTCCATCGCGCGCACAGCCGCCGCCGCTGAATCCAGCGCCATTTCCGGCGTGCGGTAGTTCAGAATAACGGTCAATACGGTCGGGTCGATCATAAATTTATGCTCCGGTCTAATCTGCGTTCTATTCGGCGTTCTATTCGGCGGCAGTATGCAGGCGCCCCAAAGGCGCGTCGGGAACAAGGTCAGCCGGCGTTTCCGCCTGCTCTGTTTCGGCCTGCTCAAGGGTTTCTTTCAGGTGGGCCGCCAAAACGCTGATGTTCGGCACCAGAACCATGTCGAAATGATCCCCCGGCACTTCGATGGTCTGCATCTGCGCCACCCAGTTGGTCCAGCCATTGTCGTCCAGCACATAGGCCCGTTCACTATTGACCCAAGCGCCCTGCGACACCTGCCATTTCCGATCCAACGGCGGGCGGAACAAGGTCAGCGGCCCGCTCCAGGGCTTTAGCTCATAGCGGGCGGCGGCCTCGTTAAAGGCAGCCTCGATCTTGCGGTTGTTGAAATCGGCAAGGTCGTTTGTGTCGTCCTGCACCGGCTTGCGGCGCTCCAATTCCCATTGCAGGCGATTGCGCGCCCATTCGCCAAAGTACCCCAGCCCCTTGCGGCGGAATTCCTCGACCTTGATGGCCAGCTTGTCGCGCCGGCTCAGACCCGGACGCACCGGAAGCGGCGTATCCAGCATCGCCAGAACCGACACTGTTTCGCCATCCGCCTCTAGTTGGCGGGCCATTTCATAGGCGATGATCCCGCCGCCGGAATAGCCGCCAAGGAAATATGGCCCATGCGCCTGAACGCTGCGCATCTCGGTGATGTAATCGGTGGCCGCGGTCTCCATCGTGCGGTGCGGTTCGTCGTCGCCAATCAACCCGCGCGCCTGAAACCCGTAGACCGGGCGCTCTCGCCCCAGCATCAGCGCAAGGTGTCGCAGGTTCAACACATTGCCCCCCATCCCGGCCACCACAAAGAACGGTTTCTTCTGGCCGGTGTCGCCCTGATGCAAAGCCACCAGATGGCGCAGCACCGGACCCTTGGGCGTGGCCGCGCCGTCGGCCGCCGAGGTCGTATCGCCGCCAATCCACCCCCCAATCCGCCCGGCAATCAGGGCGGCGCATTTGGACACGCTCGGGGCCTCGAACAGCACCGAGATCGGAAATTGCACGTCATAGGCCTGTTTGATCCGGGCAAACAGGCGCACGGCGATCAACGAATGACCGCCAAGGTCGAAAAAGCTGTCGTTGACGCCGACCTGACTGACCCCCAGCAGCGATTCAAACAGCCCGGCGATGGTCTTTTCGATGTCGGTTTCGGGGGCCTCAAATGCGGTGTCCAGATCGGGCCGCTCAAAGCTTTGGCCCTTTTCGACAATGCGCGCCGGGCGGTCGGCCTGTGCCATCAATCCGGTCAGATCAAGCGAGGACACAACCACCTGCGCCAATCCCAGCCCCAGCGCGCGGTGCATCGCCTCGGGGCCTTCATCGGCGCGAATGCCTTGCGTGATGTTGTGATGCAACTGCCGTTCCGCCGCAGACAACGGTTGCACACTGGCCGGTGCCAACCCCAGATCCACCGCCTGCGCATCGGCAGTTAGCGGCGCGTCAAGGTCCAGCCCCTGCGCGGTCCGTTTCATCTGAAACCCGGTGATCTCAACGCAAACCTGCCCCGCAGCGTCACACAGGGTGACATCAAACGTGGCAAACCCATCAACCGGCGTGGTCCCGTCATCAAGCCGTACCCAACTGACGATCTGCGCGCCAAGCGGAGCCAGCACCCGGATCGCGCCATAGCTGACCGGCACCCACAGGTGGTTGGCCGCATATCCCGCAATCAGCTGCATCGCCCAGCCGGTCGCCAGATCCAGCAATCCGGGATGCAGCAGATACCCGTCCTCCAAATCCCCCCGCGCCGCGTCCGGTAACGTCAGATGCGCCAAACCTTCGCCCGTCCCCAGCGCGGTCGTTTGCAAAACATGCCAGCGTGGCCCAAAGTTCAGATGCGCCTCTTGCGGGGATTTCAGCCGCGCCAACGGGGTCGATTGGGCGGTATCCGCGCAACGCGCCTCAATAGCCGCAATGTCGATAGGGTCGGGCGTAATAACGTGCGAAATCAACGCAATCTGTGCCTGCTCGTTCAACTGATAGCCACCCTGCGCAAGGCCGGAATACAGCGAAAATGCATAACCCTCGGGGGTCGGTTCCAACCGCACAATCATGTCGCGCGTGGCGTGGTCATCGACCTGAAGCGGGCGAAAGAAATACAGATCGCGAATGTCGAACGCATCGCTGACGCCATGTTCGCCCAGCGCCTCGGCCACCAGTTCGATCATCGCGGTGCCGGGCAGTAGGGCGGTGCCGTCCTTGGTGCGGTGCTGGTCGAGAACCCAGTGTTTTTGCGTCGAAAGACTGGTGAAAAACACCCGGTTTCCCATCGCATCAAACGCGGCCTCGTCCAACAGCGGCGCGCGCGCCGGGTCGCGCTGTTCGGGCGCGCGTTTGCCCAAACGGCGGTGCATGGCCTCTGCCGCCATGCCGGTGTCGGCCCAGATGCCCCAGTTGATCGCACAGACCCGCGTGGCCCCGTCGCGCCGGCTGGCGGCATAGGCATTAAGGTATTCGTTGGCCGCCACATAATCGACCTGCCCCGCCGGGCGCAGCGCGGTGCTGGTCGAGGAAAACAGCACCAACAACTCAAGCTCTCCGTCCGGGAACAAGGTATCAAGCACCCGCAGCCCGGCGATTTTCGGCGCAAACACAGTTTCAGTATCCGCCAGCGTCTTGCTCAGAACCGGACCATCGCCGATGGTGCCCGCCGCATGGATCACCCCGCTGATTGGCCCGAACCGCAGCGTCGCCCGGGCCTTGGTCGCGCGCATCTGTTCGATGTTGGTGATGTCGCCCACCGCCACCTGAACGGCACCGCCCAATTGCTCCAACGCGGCAAGGGCACGCAGGCGTTTTGCGACCCTGTCCTCGGCGCTATGGGTGCGCAGATACTCCGCCCGCAGGTCACGCTCGGGCAGGGGATCGCGGGTCAGCAGAATGACGTTTGCGCCGTAGCGCGTTAACAAATCGGCAGCCACTGACAGGCCAATGCCGCCAAACCCACCGGTGATCAGATAGGTGCCGCCCTGCCGGAACGCAGCCGCGTCAACATCACCTTTCAACGGCGCGTGGCGATAGTCCTTTTCCAACCGCCGCCCATCGCGCCAAGCGGCAATAGAGTTGGCCGGGGTGGCCAGCATTTCTTCCAACAGGTGCTGCACTTGCTGGTCGGCCCGGTCGGCATCGGCGTTCGCACGCAACCCCGGCAACAGCCAGCCACGTGGCTTGTGCTGCGTCATCTCCAGATCAAGCGTGGCGATGGTCAGCCCCGGCACTTCGTGGGCAATAACCCCGGCGGCCCCGGCGATCATGGATTTCTCGGGATAGGGCAGGGCCTCGGTCCCGACCTGCGCCGCGCCATTGGTGACAAAACTCATATGCACCGGATCGGGCATGTCGGCGCTGGCCAATGCCTGCGACAAGGCCATCAGCGAATAGAACCCGCGTTCAAGGTTGCGGTCGTGGAAATTGCTGCCGTCGCGTGCGGTTTCCGCGCCGGTCAACAGCCAGAAATGGGCGATCTGCGTGGGGCTGCGGCCATCATTCGTGAGGTCGCGCAACAGGGCCTCGTACCCCTCGCGCCCTTGCTCCGGTGCCACGGCATAGCGCGCTTCGGACAGGCGCACATAGGCGTCCCCAGCACTGACGCGGGTGACGGTTTGCCCCGCCTGTTCAAGGCGGTCGCAAACCTGCGCGCCAACCCCGGTATCATCCAGAAAGATCAGCCAGTTTTGCGGCGCAAGCCCGTCCAGTTCGGCCAGAACATCCGCCGGGCAATCGGCGTAAGTAGGCTTCCAGACCGGACGATAGCCCCAGTTTTCCAGCCCCTCCACCCGTGTCAGGACGGGATCGGCAGGGGCAGTAACCTGCGTGCCCGGTTCGATGAAATAACGACTGCGCTGAAACGCATAGGTCGGCAGCGGCAGGCGATGACGCTTTGCCTCGCCCCAGATCTGCGCCCAGTCGGCCTCGACCCCCGTGGCCCAAAGCCGTCCGATAATGCCAAGAAAATAGGCATCATCGCCGATCTCCTGATCCTTGTGACGCAGCGACGAAAGCACCTGATTGGGCGCAACATCCCCGTTCATCTGCGCCAGAGAACTCAGGGTCTTGCCGGGACCGACCTCAAGGAACACCCGCTTGTTGCCCTTGGCCAATGTGGTGATGCAATCGCCAAACAGCACGGTTTGGCGCAACTGCTGCACCCAGTAATCCGGGTCGGTCGCCTGCGCATCGCTTAGCATCTCGCCGGTTCGGTTGGACACGATGGGAATTTGCGGCGGGCTCAGGGTCAGACCGCGCAGGAAGGCACCAAATTCGCCCAAAACAGGCTCTAACATCCGCGAATGGCTGGCAATGTCGATGGCGATCCGCTGGTGGTCAAKGTCGCGCGTGACCAACTGTTCGGCCAGCGCATCCAGCGCACCATGCGACCCGGCAATCGTGGTCATGCCGGGCGCGTTCAGCGCGGCAATGTCCAGATCATTGCCGATCATCTCGCGCACGTCCTCGACCGGCAAAGACACGCTCAGCATCCCGCTGGACGGTACGGTTTCAAACAGCCGCCCGCGCAAGGCCACCAGATCGACGCAATCCTCAAACCGCATCACACCGGCCAGACAGGCGGCGGTGTTCTCCCCCATGGAATGCCCGACCAAGGCCGCCGGCTGTACGCCCCAACTGATCCAAAGCTGGGCCAGCGCGTATTCAACCAGCATGATCAGCGGCAGTTGCACCGACGGCTTGCCTAGCTGTTCCTCAGCCGCCGCGCGATCCTCCGGGTCCGGCAGCCACAGCGCGCGCAGGTCGACATCAAACTGCGGGGCCAGATGGTCCAGCCCGCGATCCATCCACTCGGCAAACACCGGCTCGGTCTCGTACAGGTCCTGCGCCATGCTGGTAAACTGAACGCCGCCACCGGGGAACATGAACACTACCTCGGGCGACGACCCAAGACGGTCATGGGTGAACACCCGCCGCGTGTCGCCGGCCTCAAGCAATTCAGCGGCTTGCAGCGCGGTTTCCGCCACCACCACGCGCCGCTTGTCGAACCCGCGCCGCCCCTGTTTCAGCGTATAGGCCACATCGGCCAGCGCCAGTTCCGGGTTGGCCCGAAGATGCGCCGCCAAAGCCTGCGTGTTCCCGTCCAGCGCCGCCTTGGTGCGCCCGGACAGGCACAACACGTGAAAGGGAAAATCGGACTCCTCGGACGGGCCGCGATCCGGGGCCTCTTGCAG
>NVQY01000050.1 GCA_002400675.1 Paracoccaceae bacterium
TTAGAGGGCGGCAAAGGCAAAACGATCTGGGTTTCTTCGTTTCCGTCATTTCCTGTGCGCCGGGAGACAACCCCAACTTCACCCCCAAACCCAATCTCAACATCCCGCACCCCGGACAAAGCACGGGTAGCAGACGCAAGCGCGCGTTTGTAAGTGTCAATGGGGGCGGGGTTAGTCATTCAACATTCCTAAAGTTCGCTCATACCTGCGAATGCAGATATCCACCATCCAAATTCGAGGTTTGCCCTTATTTTCCTTACCTATGCGAACATAATCGGCGTTTGTGAGATATGTTTTTCCCCATCCCACAAACTATGCCACCATAACCGTCGCGCTACTTTCCGGCAAATCCTCCCCGAAAGCCCGTTGGTAAAATTCCGCGATGAGCGGGCGTTCCAACTCGTCGCATTTGTTCAGGAACGACAACCGGAACGAATAGCCCACATCGCGGAAAATCTCGGCGTTCTGCGCCCAGTTGATCACCGTGCGCGGGCTCATCACCGTGGACAGATCGCCGTTCATAAAGGCGGTCCGGGTCAGGTCGGCCACGGTCACCATCTGCGACACAATTTTGCGGCCACTTTCGGTGTTGTAATGCGAGGCCTTGGACAGAACGATCATCACCTCTGCGTCGTGGCTGAGATAGTTCAGCGTGGCCACCATCGACCAGCGGTCCATCTGCGCTTGGTTGATCTGCTGGGTGCCGTGATACAGCCCCGTGGTGTCGCCCAGACCAACCGTGTTGGCGGTGGCGAACAGGCGAAAACTTGGGTGTGGGGTGATGATCTCGTTCTGATCCATCAGCGTCAGCTTGCCGTCATGTTCCAGAACCCGCTGGATCACGAACATCACATCAGCCCGGCCCGCATCGTATTCGTCAAACACAATCGCCGTGTTGGTGCGCAGCGCGGCGGGCAGAATGCCCTCGTGAAACTCGGTGACCTGCTTGCCATCGCGCAGCTTGATCGCATCCTTGCCGATCAGGTCGATGCGGCTGATGTGGCTGTCCAGATTGACCCGTACCGTGGGCCAGTTCAGCCGTGCGGCCACCTGTTCGATATGGGTCGATTTACCCGTACCGTGATAGCCTTGGATCAGCAGGCGGCGGTTATAGGCAAACCCGGCCAGAATCGCCAACGTGGTGTCGGGATCGAACTTATAGGTCGGGTCCATGTCCGGCACCCGTTCGGTCACATGGGCGAAACCCTTGATCTTCATGTCGGCGTCGATGCCAAACACCTCGCGGACCGAGATGTCTTCAGTGGGTCTTGCGTTAATTTCGCTGCTTGCGTCGGCCATTGTGGGCGTCCTTTTCCTCGGCTCCCCCGGATGGGGTTTTTGAACCCGCTTGTGGTGCCTTATAACGCGGGCAAGAGCAAGGGGGGGGTGGCGTAATCCCGTAGATTTTGAAAATCCTGCGAATCGTGGTAACTTTTTCGCTGGTACGCAGGATCGCGGGTATTTTGCCGCTGAGGAAGGGTCAGTGCGGTGCCATGGGTGCACATTGATTGCGCCTTTCGTTTTTACCGATCGTGCAAGGATAAACCCATGGCAACCCCAACCAAATCCGGATCCGAGTTTCTGGTCAATACCACCACGGCGGGCTCTCAGATAGTTCCCACAATCACCGGCCTTGCGGATGGTCGGTTTGTTGTCAGTTGGACGGATCAAAGCGCAACTGGCAGCGACACGTCTGGCTGGGCCATCCGCGCTCAGGTGTTCAAGGCTGACGGCAGCCCCTCTGGGGCCGAGTTTCTGGTCAATACCACCACCGATGGTGTCCAAAAGGACACCGCCATCACCGCCCTGTTCAACGGGGGGTTTGTGGTGACCTGGGGAGATGCCAGCCTGAGCGGTGGCGATACCTCTGGTTGGGCGATCAAGGCACAGGTTTTCAACGCCGATGGCAGCCTTTCAGGGGCGGAATTTCTGGTCAATACCACGACTGCAAGTCATCAAGAATATCCGGCCATCACCGCCCTGTCCGACGGTCGCTTTGTGGTGACCTGGCAAGATGAGAGCACATCCAAAGATATCAGGGCACAGGTTTTCAACGCCGATGGCAGCACGTCGGGGGCGGAATTTCTGGTCAATGGCCCGGCCGCCGAAGGGCTGACATATCCCGCCGTCACCGGCCTGTCCAACGGCGGCTTTGTGGTGACCTGGCAAGATTGGCGCCAAACCGGCGGCGATACCTCTGGCTGGGCAATACGGGCCCGGGTTTTCAACGCCGATGGCAGCCCGTCGGGGGGGGGATTTCTGGTCAATACCACGACAGACGATTGGCAGACGCATCCCGACATCACCGCCCTGTCCGACGGCGGCTTTGTGGTGACTTGGTATGATTCCGGCGACATCAGGGCACAGGTTTTCAACGCCGATGACAGCCCGTCGGGGGGGGAATTTCGGGTCAATACCACGACAGACAGTGACCAATTGGGGCCTTCCGTCACCGCCCTGCCCAATGGCGGCTTTGTGGTGACTTGGCAGGATCATAGCCAGAGCGGTGGCGATACATCTTCCTATGCCGTCAGGGCCCAGGTTTTCAACGCCGATGGCAGCCTTTCGGGGGCGGAGTTTCTGGTCAACACCACTACTTTCAATAGCCAGATTTCCCCCTCGATCTCCGCACTTGGCGATGGCCGCTTTGTCGTCGCTTGGAAGGATGACAGCCAGACCGGCGGCGACACCTCGCAAAGCGCCATCCGCGCGCAGATATTCGACCCGCGCGAAGCGGCGGTTGATCTGGGTGGCTCAAAACTGAACGACAATTTCATCGGCACCGGTTTTAACGACGTAATGTCCGGTAAAAAGGGCAATGATACTCTGCTGGGGCAAGGCGGCAAGGATGTGCTGAACGGCGACAAAGGCAATGACATTCTGAAAGGTGGCGGCGGAAGGGATAAACTGTCCGGCAATGACGGCAAAGACACGCTCAAGGGTGACAATGGCAACGACAAGCTGATTGGCGGCAAAGGCAACGACAAGCTGATTGGTGGCAAGGGCGACGACGTGCTTTTGGGTGGTGGTGGCAAAGACAAATTGACCGGCGGCAGGGGCCAGGACGATCTGACCGGTGGCAAAGGCAGCGACACGTTTATTTTCAAAAGCACGGGCGACACAGGCAAAACCGCATCCACCCGCGATTTGATCACAGATTTCAAACAGGGTCAGGGGGATGTGATTGACCTGTCGGCCATTGACGCCAAGGCGGGCGGTGGCAATCAGGCGTTCACGTTCGTCGGCACGGACGGTTTTTCGTCAACCAAAGGCGAGCTGCGGTACAAACAGAGCGGGACGAAAACCATTATTCAGGGCGATATTGACGGCGACGGGGTTAAGGATTTTGAAATCAAGCTGGATGGCCTGATCACCCTGTCGGCAAGCGATTTCATCCTGTAACGGCAACCTACGCCTTGAAATTACGACTGACCTTGATCTGCTCCCACGCCCAGACCACCTCTTGCAGCTGTTCTTCCTGTGAACGATCACCGCCGTTCATATCCGGGTGCAGCACCTTGATCAGCTTCTTATAGACCTTGCGCACTTCGGTCTTGGTGCAATTATCGTCGATCTCAAGAATTTCCACCGCGCGCCGTTCGGTCGGCGGCAGACGACGCCCGGATCTGGCCCCCTTGCCGGGGTTCTGCGTGGCATTGCTGCCCAGAACCTGTTGCGGATCTTCGATGCCAAGACGTGACCATGCGCGGGCTTCGGGATCGCCCAGCGGCTTGGTGGTGCGTTCCCACACCTTGTCCTTGGTTTGCTGCGCGTTGATCTCGGCCTCGGTGGTGCCGTCAAAGAAATTCCACTTGAGGTTATATTCGCGCACATGCTGCTGGCAGAACCACAAAAAGTCGTCCAATACGTCCGGCGCCCGCGGCGCGCGGAACTTTCCGGCCTCTTCACAGCCATCGTGTTGACACTGGCGCTGCGACGTTTCTGACGCCCCCGACATGCCTCGACGTCCGCGCGGATTCTTTTTCTTCGCGGATGACACGGACATGTCGAATCCAAACGGGTCTGATTTTGACATTGTGGTTCCCTTTTCGACTCGGATGCATGATTGTAATGTAAGTGACGGCAGATAGAAGAGGGGGCGGCGAAGTATTTTGCTGCCCAGGCAAATAAATGAGTGTGACCGAAGAAATACGAACCCGTCTGACGGCGGCCTTTGACCCCAGCGCGCTGGAGGTGGTGGATGACAGTGACAGCCACCGTGGCCATGCGGGCCATAGCGGCAGTGGCGAAAGCCATTTCAACGTGATGATCCGCGCCGCCGGTTTCGAAGGCGAAAGTCGGATACAAAGACACCGTGCGGTGCACAATGCCCTTGGGGCTGACCTGGTCGGGCGCATTCACGCGCTGTCGCTGGATATCGGGGTTTAAGGCGTTGTAGGCGCGCCGGTCAGGCTTTTGGTGTTTCGTCGCCTTCTTCCGACTCGCCGGCCTGCTGTTCGGCGCGTGCCTTCAACGCTTTGGTGATGCCGGAAACCGGGCTGATCTCTTCCACCCCGTCATCCTTAAGCATGCGTTCGGCCCCGCTGGCCATTTGCGGTTCGCGCCGCACCCCTTCGTCGGCGGCAGATATTTTGACAACAGGCATATCGGCAACAGGCACGTCGATGTCTGGTACCTCGACAGCCGGAACATTGACGGCAGGCAACTCGACAACCGCAGGCTCATCCGTCAAAGCCGCAGCCTCGGGAATCGTCACAACCTGAACACCGGGCACCTCAACACCGCTCAGCGCGCGGCGAAACACCAGCACATTGCGCCAGTGCGTGGTCGACCCGGTCAGCCCCGTGCGCTCGTCGCTGGGCAAGAGTTCCGAGCGCAGATACTCCCACCCCTCAGCGCCCTGAGTGTTCAGAACCGACTGCACCGAATTGGCAAACCGCCCCTCGGGGGTCTTTACCCCCTTGGCCTTAAGACCCTTGGTCGGGGCGGGAACAACCTTGTATTCATAACTCGTCATGATCTTGGTCCTGAAATTCGGTGTGGCGGGTAACCTAATGCCAATGGCGCACCGGGGAAAGGGGATTATTCCCGCCCTCAGCCCTAGCGTCCGACAAAAATCCGGGCACAGAAACACGCGCAAAAGAAAGACCGGCAAAGGGCGACCCCGCGCGCGACAACAGGCGGCGCAGGTCGGCAATTTCCCCCGTCAGAACCTTGTACAAAACGGAAACTCACCCCATCCGCACAAGTACAAAACGTCACGTTCAGTCGTAGGGTGGGTGAAACCCACGCCCCGTCAAAGCCCCAGCTTGGCGCTGACGATCTGGTTTACCGCCTTTGGATTGGCCTTGCCGCCGGTCGCTTTCATCACCTGACCCACGAACCAGCCGGCCAGTTTTGGGTTGGCCTTGGCCTTTTCCACCTGCGCCGGATTGGCGGCGATAATCTCGTCCACAGCCGCCTCGATCGCGCCAGTATCGGTGACCTGTTTCATGCCGCGCGCCTCGACGATCTCGGCCGGGTCGCCGCCCTCTGTATAGACGATCTCGAACAGGTCCTTGGCGATCTTGCCGGATATCGCTTGGGATGAAATCAGGTCAATGATACCGCCCAATTGCGCCGGTGATACCGGCGAGGCAGAGATGTCGTGGTCTTCCTTCTTGAGCCGTCCGAACAATTCGTTGATCACCCAGTTGGCGGCCAGTTTGCCATCGCGCCCCTGCGCCACCGCCTCGTAATAATGGGCCGACTCCACATCCGCCGTCAGCACCGATGCGTCATAGTCAGTCAGGCTGAAATCATTGATAAAGCGGGCTTTTTTGTCATCCGGCAGTTCCGGCAAAGAGGCGGCAATGTCATCCACCCACGCCTGTTCAATCTCCAGCGGCAACAGATCGGGGTCCGGGAAATAACGGTAATCATGCGCCTCTTCCTTGGAACGCATAGACCGGGTTTCGCCCTTGTCCGGATCATACAGCCGGGTTTCCTGGCTGACCGTACCGCCCGCCTCGACAATAGCGATCTGGCGACGGGCTTCGACGTCGATGGCCTGCTGGATGAACCGCATCGAGTTCATATTCTTGATCTCACAACGCGTACCCAGATGCGAAAAATCCTGAGTCTCCATGTATTTTTCATACTGACCCGGCTTGCAGATCGACACGTTCACATCGGCGCGCATGTTGCCGTTCTGCATGTTGCCATCGCAGGTGCCAAGATAGCGCAGGATCTGGCGCAGCTTGGTGACAAAAGCCGCCGCCTCTTCCGGGCCGCGAATATCAGGGCGGGACACGATTTCCATCAGCGCCACACCGGTGCGGTTGAGGTCGACAAACGACATGTTGGGGTCCATGTCGTGAATCGATTTTCCCGCGTCCTGTTCCATGTGAATACGCTCAATGCGTACCAGCCGGGCGGTGCCATCACCCATCTCGACCAACACTTCGCCTTCGCCGACAATCGGTTGATATAGTTGGGAAATCTGGTATCCCTGTGGCAGGTCCGGGTAGAAATAGTTCTTGCGATCAAACGCCGACACAAGGTTGATTTGCGCCTTCAGACCCAGCCCGGTGCGCACTGCCTGTTCGATGCAATATTCGTTGATCACCGGCAACATGCCCGGCATGGCCGCGTCCACAAAGGCGACGTTCGAGTTCGGCTCGGCCCCGAATTTGGTCGAGGCACCCGAGAACAGCTTGGCGTTGGAACTGATCTGCGCGTGCACTTCCAGACCGATCACCAGTTCCCAGTCGGCCTTGGCCCCGGCAATGGTTTTCACTTTGGGTGAATCGTATGTCTGGTCCAGCATGGTCAGCGCCTTTTTGTCCGCAAGAGTTCGGTTTGGGTTCTAGGCCAGCGGGCAGGGCGGGGCAAGAGGCACAAACCGGGCAGGGGCCGCCGGGGTCTGCGCCAAAAGGCGATGTTGCCAAAATGAGTACGCTGCGCGCACGCCGGATTGTGATTGGCGCGCGCGGCGAGGTTTATACGTAATTTCAGTGGGTTAAGACGTGGTCAGGTCGAATGTAGTTCCGGCCCGTTTGCGGTGAATGTGACCCGCTGACCCTTGTCGATATCCTCGCGAAACTGATCGGCGATCACCTGAAATGCGTCCGCGCGACCGCGCGCGGCAAACCGGCTTAGCGATGTCACCCGCGAATTGTTGTCAAACCCTTCGCCCGCGTGGGCCCAGATCATCGGGTAAAGTTCGGTCAGGTGGTCGCGGATCAGCCATTTGGCGCAGTCGGATATCTGCATCCGGGGCAGGTCCGCTTCTGAATTCAGGCCCAGCCCGTGGCGCATTGCCACCGCGCAATAGGCGGTCAGCAGATTGACCATGGCCTGATCCGGGCGCGCCTTGAGGATGTCGCGCATCCCGTCGATGAAGAACTCTACGTCAACCATCGCGCAGGCCTGTTCGTCGGTGGCGATGGCGTCAAAACACACCCATGTATAGCCGCCCGCGCCCCAGATATCCTGTGTACGTGACGCCGTGCGCCGCGCTTCGAGTTCGAGTTGCTGGTAACTGCCGAACCAGCGCGGCAGCAGGTGATTGCCAAGCGCGCGCATGTGGCGTTGATTGTGCGGATCAAGGTCGATCAGGTCTTCGTAATCATCGGCAATCCGCGATTGCGGGTCGCGTTGTCCGGCCAGAAGTGCGCAGCGCGCCGCCGCCAGCAGCGGGCTGTTCAGTTCGATGCCACACAGCGGCGATAACAGGTGGTGCGCGCGGTCGAAATGCGCCGCGCAACGGGTGCGGTTGAGTTTCGGAACGACGGTTTCCCAGCTGGTACCGCGCCACGCCCAACCCACATCTATATGCGCCAGTGCAACGATCAGGGTGATCATCGGGTCGCCGTCATAGTCCCGCTGAACCGTCTCAAGTGCGGCGATGCCGTCAATCAGCGGGGCCTCTCCGGCGGTGCGCCCGTCCTGAAGCGCATGTTCCACCCCAAGGATGACATCTGCCCGCGCGCCATAGGCCAGCAGGTCGGCAATCGGCGTGCCTCCGGGGGTGGTTGTGCGGGCCTTGTCGGCGGTGGTGATTTCCACCGCCAGTTCGTCCCAGCGGTCCTGACGGGCCAGAAACTGTCCCCGCATATGCGCCTCGCGGCAGGCCTGGTCATCGACGCTTTGGTCCATGACAGGAATGCTCAGGTGGTCTTCGGGTTGAGAGCGCCGCGCAGGGCCAAGGGCAAAGGGGGCAGGCGGATCGGGGAGGCGTGATCGGTTGGCGGAAATCCTCAGGCGGGACTTTAGCGAAGCGATCATTGGGGTCAGCGCGGCAAGAGCAGATGGGGGCGTTTTGAGCATGATGAATCCGTAAGCAGCAGTATCAGGTTTTCAAGTCTGATCATTGCGCTGCAATCGGGCGCAAACATGGCGCTGATGCGGTGTTTCGGGTGTCGGAATGGGATGATTAGGTGGCACTAAAGGGGCCGGGCGTGCCTTAATTCCAACATGTGCGTCGGAGTTGATTAGAAGTGTCAGAAGATTGTGAAATGGTGTCGCTCGACGGTAATGCCATGTGACGACAGGGTTTTCTCAAAGTCTTTATGGGGTGGCACGACTTCGTAAGGCAGGCGGATACGCTTGTCACTTTTCAGGATGGCCGTGACGCGCACCGAGAAATCCAACCTTGTGTCAAACCGCATGTGGTCAATCCTGGACAGGGCAACCGACCCGCTGCGCCGCCCGCTGTGCCAGTCGAGTCGGTCGTGGTCCAGCCGCAGCCCCGCACTGGGGTCGCGCCACAGATCCCACAGGGCAGGCAGGGTCAGCACGGCCAACCCGGCCATCAGCCACCACGCAGCGTCAACCAGAATGACCGCGCCGATCAGGACCGCATAGATCACGATCAGGATCGCCAGTGTTCCCGGTGTGCGCCCGGTGCGGGAAAACACGAACGCATCGGCCATTACCGCCCGCCGGACACGTCTAACGTGGTGCCGGTGATATAGCTGGCCTGATCCGACAGCAGATACAGGATGGCGTCGGCCACTTCGTCGGCGTGGCCGCTGCGCCTTAGGGGGATGCTTGGGGTGATCTGTTCCACCCGTTCCGGCGCGCCGGCCTTGGCGTGGATGTCGGTTTCAATGATGCCGGGGCGCACGGCGTTGACGCGGATGCCGTCCGGGGCCACTTCGTCGCTTAGGCCCTTGGTAAAGGTGTCGATGGCCGCCTTGGAGGCCGCGTAATCGACAAAGGTATGCCCCGATCCCAGTCGTGCGGCGATCGACGAGGTGTTGACGATGGCCCCGCGCTGTCCTTGTTCCGGCCCCTGTTTCTGCATCCGCACAACCGCCTCTTTGGCGATCAGCATCGCACCGATCACGTTGATGTCGAACATCCGGCGCAGGCGGGCGTGGGTAAAGTCGGTGACGCTGGCCACGGTATCGACCACGCCGGCGTTGTTGACCAAAGCGTCGAGCCGTCCGAACTCTTTGTCGATCCGGGCGAAGATGTCGGCGATTGCCTCGGGGTCTGCCACGTCGCCGGGGCACAGGATCACCCGCGCGCCGGCGCTTTGTGCCTCGGCCATCACCGCTTTGGCGCCGTCGATGTTGCTGTGATAATTCAGGGCGATGTCATAGCCCGCACGCGCCGCCTTGCGGGCGGTGGCGGCCCCAATGCCGGCGCTGGCCCCGGTGATGAGAAGTATTTTACGCATGGGTCATCCTTTGCGAATACGGCTGATCATTTCACTGGTGTCGCGCGACAGGTTCGGCGTGGCGGCGATCCGGTCCAGCTGCGCGCCCATCAGCGCCTGACGCCCCGAATCATAGCGTCCACGCGTCTGGAAGGCGCTGCACATGCGGGCCGTTGTCTGTGGATTGACCGGGTCCAGTCGGATCAGCCAGTCGGCCAGCAGGGTATATCCGGCGCCGTCCTTGGCGTGAAAGCCCGCGTGATTGGCCACCAGCGCGCCAAACACCGCGCGGAACCGGTTGGGGTTTTTCCAGTTGAAATCGCGGTCCTCGCTCAGGGTCCGGGCAACCTGCGCGGCCTTGTCCGGGTCGGCCAGCATCACCTGAAGGCCGAACCATTTGTCCATCACCAGCCGGTCGCCCTGCCATTGCTCGCGGAATGCCGCCAGTTCCGTGGTCCCCTTGCCCGCGCCCAGCAGGCAGGACAGCGCCGACAGTTGCAGCGTCATGTTATCGGCGCGCGCATATTGCGCCGCCGCCGCCGCCCCACCATCCAAACGGGATATCAGCCCCAGAACCGCGCCGCCTAAGGCGCGTTTGCCGGATTGTTCTGCGTCCGGTTGATACGGTGCCTCGATCTGCATCGCCGCGTGAAGGCGCGGAACCGTGTCTTGCGTGTGTTGCGCCAGCGCCAGTTTCATGGCCTCAGACGCGCTCCACAGCGCATCGGGGTCCGGGGTGACCCCGGCCTCGAACAGGGCCGCCGCCAGTTCCGCCTGACCGGGCAGGGACAGCATCAGCGCGCGGTAGGCTGGGTCCAGCGTATCATCGCGCAGCACCGCGAGGATGCCGTCGAGATAGGCAGTGTCAGGCGCGCTGCCCTTGGTCGCCATCTCCATCAATGTGTCACGCGCCAATGTGCGCGCGGATTCCCAGCGGTTGAACGGGTCGCTGTCATGCGCCAGCAGAAACGCCGGATCTGCGCCGTCATGTTCAAGGATCACCGGCGCGCTGAACCCGCGCAGAATGGACGCCACGGGTCTGGCCGCCAACCCGTCAAAGTGGAAACTCTGGCTGGCTTGGCTCATCTCCAGCATCTGCGTTTCCAGCACCTCGTCGCCATTGTCGCCCAACAGGCCGACCCTGATCGGGATCACCAAAGGTTCCGGCGCGGGGCTGGCCGCGCTGGGCGGGGTGGATTGGCTGAAATTCAGGGTGAAACGCCCATCGTTCCAGTCTTCGGTAACTTTCAGACGCGGGGTGCCGGCCTGTGAATACCAGCGTTTGAACTGGCTTAGATCGCGGCTCGTGATGTCCTCAAACACCGCCAGCCAATCCTCGATGGTGCAGGCCTGTCCGTCATGGCGGGCAAAATACAGGTCAAGCGCCTTGGCATAATCTGCGTCCCCCACCAGCCGTTTCAGCATGGCGATCACCTCGGCGCCCTTTTCATAGATGGTGGCGGTGTAAAAGTTGTTGATCTCCTGAAAGCTGGCGGGGCGCACGGGATGGGCCAGCGGCCCGTTGTCCTCGGCGAACTGGCGGCCACGCAGGTCAATCACATCGCCGATCCGTTTGACCGGGGCTGATCGCATGTCAGAGGTGAACTGACTGTCGCGAAACACCGTCAGCCCCTCTTTCAGGCACAGTTGGAACCAGTCGCGGCAGGTGATGCGGTTGCCGGTCCAGTTGTGGAAATATTCATGCGCGATGATCGCCTCGATGCGTTCAAAGTTCATGTCGGTCGAAGTTTCCGGGCTGGCCAGAACGGCAGAGGAATTGAACACGTTCAGCCCCTTGTTTTCCATCGCCCCCATGTTGAAATCATCCACCGCGACGATGTTGAACACGTCCAGATCATATTCGCGCCCATAGACCTGTTCGTCCCACAGCATCGACTTTTTCAACGCCTGCATGCCAAAGGCACATTTGCCCTCATCCCCCGGACGCACCCACAGGTTCAGCGCCACATCACGCCCCGAACAGGTGGTGAACCGGTCGGAATGCGCCACCAGATCGCCCGCCACCAGCGCAAACAGATAGGCCGGTTTGGGCTACGGGTCGTTCCATTGGGCAAAACCGTCGCCATTGTCATCCGGGTTGCCGTTGGACAACAGAACCGGATGCGGGCCGTTCACCCGCACGCTGAAAACGCTCATCACGTCGGGGCGGTCGGGGTAATAGGTGATCTTGCGAAACCCTTCGGCCTCGCATTGGGTGCAGTACATGCCGTTGGACATATAAAGCCCCTCAAGCGCGGTGTTGGCGGCAGGGGCGATTTCCACCACCGATTCCCAGATGAATGGCGCGTCGGGCACGGCGCAGGTCAGGCCTTGGTCGGTCTGGGTGGGGGTGACAGGGGTGCCGTTGATTTGGGCACTGATCAGCGTCAGGTTTTCGCCGTGCAGGAAAAAGGTGTGATCCGTCGCCTCGGGGTTGGGACGAAAGGCGATGCGGCTGGTCACGCGGGTCTTGTGCGGATCAAGGTCAAAGGTCAGCTGCACAGTATCGACAATATAGCCAAACGGCGTGTAATCCTTGAGATAGATCGTTTCGGGCGTGGCATTTGTCATCGCTGGCGTCTCGCTGGTTGATTGTTTCGTCAGAGCGTAGAGTGCATTTTCCATAGGCGAAACCGGTTTTCGCGCACCTTGGCGGGAATTTTGCACACGGGCCTGTAACGCGGTGGATTTGTGTCCGCGCGTGGTTGCCTGAGGCGGGGAAACGATTTACCAGACGTCTTTGTATACAATGGAACACCAAGCGCGTGGAGAAGACGGCAATGACTGGGGCAATGACAGACAGGCAGGACAGAAGCGGGCTGAAGGTTGCCAATGTGATGGTAGATTTCATCGAAGGCGACGCGCTGCCGGGAACCGGGGTGACACCGGACAGGTTCTGGGACGGGCTGGCGGCGATGATCACCGAACTTGAGCCGGTTAACCGCCAATTGTTGCAGCGGCGCGAGGACTTGCAGGGTCAGATCGACGCCTGGCATGTGGCACGGCGGGGGCAACCGCACGATCACGAGGCTTATAAGGCGTTTCTGGGCGAGATCGGCTATCTGCTGCCCGAGGGCGGGAAATTTGCCATCGACACGCAGAATGTTGACCCCGAAATCGCGCTGGTGCCGGGGCCGCAACTGGTGGTGCCGATCACCAACGCGCGCTATGCGCTGAACGCCGCCAATGCCCGCTGGGGCAGTCTTTATGATGCGTTTTACGGCACCGATGTGATGGGACCGCTGGTCAAAGGGCCTTATGACAAGGGGCGCGGCGCCCGGGTCGTGGCCCGCGCGCGGGTGTTCCTAGACGAAGCATTTGCCATAAAGGGCACCAGCCACGCCGACGCGCGGCGCTATCATGTGCGCGACGGGGCGTTGCTGGTCGATGGTTTGCCGTTGGAGGCCCCGGAAAAGTTTGTCGGCCATCTGGGCAATCCAAAGGCACCGGATGCGGTATTGCTGGTCAACCACGGGCTGCATGTCGAACTGGTGTTTGACCGCGCCCATTTCATTGGCAGCCACGATCAGGCCGGTCTGGCCGATGTGCGGCTGGAATCGGCGATGTCGGCGATCATGGATTGCGAGGATTCCGTCGCCTGCGTCGATGCCGAGGATAAGGTAGGCGCATACCGAAACTGGCTCGGCCTGATGCGCGGGGATTTATCAGCGGATGTGACCAAGGGCGGCAATAAAATAACCCGCCGTCTGGCCGATGACCGTGCCTTTACCGCGCCGGACGGTGGGCAGATCACGGTCAAGGGCCGCGCCCTGATGTGGGTGCGCAATGTCGGCCACCTGATGACCAACCCGGCCATCACGGACGCCGACGGCAATGAAATTCCCGAAGGTCTGATGGATGCAATGATCACCGTGCTGATCGCCAAGCATGACTTGGCCCGCGAGGGCGGCAACTCGGACCACGGGTCGGTTTATGTGGTCAAACCCAAGATGCACGGGCCGGACGAGGTGGCCTTTGCCGTGCGCACATTCGACATGGTCGAGGATATTGTGAACCTGCCGCGCAACACCGTGAAAATCGGCATTATGGACGAAGAACGCCGCACTTCGGTCAACCTGCTGGAATGCATCCGCGCCGCCAAATCGCGGGTGGCCTTCATCAACACCGGCTTTCTTGATCGTACCGGCGACGAAATCCACACCTCGATGGAGGCCGGACCGTTTTCACGCAAGGAATTCATCAAACGCAAGGGCTGGATCATCGCCTATGAGAACCAGAACGTCGATATCGGTCTGGAATGTGGGTTGTCCGGCAAGGCGCAGATCGGCAAGGGCATGTGGGCGATGCCGGACCTGATGGCGGCGATGCTGGAGCAAAAGATCGACCACCCCAAATCCGGGGCCAACTGCGCGTGGGTGCCAAGCCCCACGGCGGCGACCCTGCACGCGCTGCATTACCACAAGGTCGATGTGTTTGCGGTTCAGGAGCGGTTGATGGCGGGCGGACGACGCGCCTATGTGGATTCGGTGCTGGAAATCC
>NVQY01000051.1 GCA_002400675.1 Paracoccaceae bacterium
CCAGCGTTCCCAGACAGTCGCGGGTGCGGGTGACCAGCCGGTCGCGGGTGTCGGGGGGCATGGCGCCGTCGATCACCACCGCTTCAAAGTCGATCACCGAACAGGCGGCAAGGCTGGCGCGGGCCAGTGCCTCGGCGGTGGTGTCCAGCCAGGGTTCGACAAATTCGGCGATTCCGGTCCAGTCCTGTGGTTGTGACCACAACAGCGCCGGGGCGTGTCCGGCGGCAATCAGGCGGCTTTCCAGCAGGTGAATGGAGGCGGTGTCGATCAGTTTGGCAGCACCGGACCGCGTGCTTGGCCCCGTACTTGGGAGTGAGCCAAGCGCGCCGGCATTGCCCTGACGGCCCTCGAACACCGCATGATCCAGCACCACGCCGCCGCCGATGAAGGCACCGACAAAGAAGTAGGTATAATCGCGAAACGCCCGCCCGCGTCCGAACACATGTTCGGCCCGGCAGGCGGCGGTGGCGTCATTGACCACATAGACCGGCAGGTCGGTGCGTTTGGCCGCCTCGGCGCGGAAATCAAGGTCGCGCCAGGCCAGAAAATCGCCGGCCGGCGCGCCGACAAGTTCGTGCCAGTGCCATAGTTCGAACGGGGCCGCCACGCCGACCCCGCAGACCCGCGCGCGGGCTGCGTCGGGCAGGTCGCCCATGATTTCGGCCAGCCCGGTTTCGAGAAAACCGAACACCGCGTCGGGCATCGGGTAGTCATAAGTCAGGCTAAGTTGTGCGCGCTGGGTTCCTGCGAAATCTATCAGCAACAGGTCGGCGCTGCGCCGTCCGATCTTTAGCCCCACCGAATACAGCCCGTCCGGGTTCAGCCCCATGGGCACCGACGGTTTGCCCACGCGCCCCTTGACCGGGGTGCCGCGCAACAACAACCCGTCCGCCTCAAGCCCGCGCAGGATCACCGACACGGTTTGCGGCGACAACCCCGTGGCCCGCGCAATCGCGCTGCCCGGCATCGCGCCACCCCGTTGCAGCAGCGACATCAGCAGGCGTTCGTTATGGGCGCGCACGCCGCTTTGGTTCACGCCACCGCTGAAAGGTTTGATCGGGTCAGGAGTCATCAGGCACCTATCCTAGGGGTGATCCTCAGTTTGGCTGATTGAATTAATAAATCAAGTTGAATTATTAATTGACAGGTCGCCCCGAATCGCCGTTTCCTTGCGCAATAGCAACCATTTTGTTGCGGAAATTTTCGACTGATCGATCCTGATTCAAAGTCGGAGTACCGGGAGGACACCATGAAGAAACTGCTTATGGGCGGCGCATTGGCAATGACGGGGGCAATGACGGCGATGGCCGGCACCGCCATGGCGGGCGAAACCACCGCCTGTCTGATCACCAAAACCGACACCAATCCGTTCTTTGTCAAGATGAAAGAGGGTGCCGCTGCCAAGGCGGCGGAACTGGGGATCAACCTGAAAACCTTTGCTGGCAAGGTTGATGGCGACCACGAAACGCAAGTGGCGGCAATCGAGACCTGCATTGCCGATGGGGCCAAGGGCATCCTGCTGACCGCGTCTGATACCTCGTCGATTGTGACGGCAGTGAAACAGGCGCGCGACGCCGGGTTGCTGGTGATCGCGCTGGACACGCCGCTTGACCCGATTGACGCGGCGGATGCCACTTTTGCCACCGATAACTTTCTCGCCGGTGAGCTGATCGGCAAGTGGGCCGCAGCGGCGCTGGGCGCAGATGCTGCCACCGCCCGTATCGGCATGCTTGACCTTGGGGTCAGCCAACCGACCGTGGGCGTGCTGCGCGATCAGGGGTTCCTGACCGGGTTCGGCATCGACGTGGGTGATCCCAACAAATGGGGTGACGAAACCGATGCGCGCATTGTTGGCAACGACGTCACCGCCGGCAACGAAGAAGGTGGGCGCCGCGCCATGGAGAACCTGCTGGCCAAGGATCCAACCATCAACGTGGTCTATACCATCAACGAACCGGCGGCTGCGGGGGCCTATGAGGCGCTTAAGGCGTTCGGGCGCGAAAACGACGTGCTGATCGTGTCGGTTGATGGCGGTTGCCCCGGTGTGGCCAATGTCAGGGACGGCGTGATCGGGGCCACGTCACAGCAATACCCGCTGTTGATGGCGTCGCTGGGTATCGAGGCGATTGCGCAATGGGCCAAGGACGGAACCAAGCCCGCACCGACCCCGGGCAAGGCGTTCTTTGACACGGGCGTTGCACTGGTGACCGACAAGCCGGTTGATGGTGTGCCGTCAATCGACACCACCGAAGGCACTAACCTCTGCTGGGGTTGATGGGTCGTCAAAACCCGGGCAAAGTGCCTAGGCTGAGATGACTGTGTTGAGATGACAGCATGACATGATCCGGGGCGGCCTTTTATCGCCGCCCCTTTTCCTTGACCAGACCACCCACCCCGCAGGAGACTTTGTCGATGTCCGAGCCGACCGCAGCCAAAGACGATCCCACCGCGCAGGGCGTGGCCGAATTTGGCGATGGGCCGCCAACTATGGTGGGGCGGTTGCAGAATGCGCTGCATGTGACGCCGGCGCTGGTGCCGCTGATCGTGCTGGTGCTGGCGATTGCCGCCTTCGGGCTGGCGCTGGGGTCGAAATTCTTTTCGCCGTTTGCCCTGACCCTGATCCTGCAACAGGTGCAAATTGTCGGCATCGTGTCCGCCGCGCAGACGCTGGTGATCCTGACCGCCGGGATTGACCTGTCGGTGGGGGCGATCATGGTGATCAGTTCGGTTGTGATGGGGCAGTTGACGTTTCGCTATGGCGTGCCGGTGGAACTGGCGGTGGCCTTGGGTCTGGCCACGGGCACCGCATTCGGGTTTCTCAACGGCTGGTTGGTGGCGGTGATGAAGCTGCCGCCCTTCATTGTCACGCTGGGCACATGGCAGATCATTCTGGCGACCAATTTCCTGTTTTCCGCCAATGAAACCATCCGCAGTCAGGATATCGCTGATTATGCGCCGCTGCTGCATTTCTTTGGCACCAAGATCAAGATCGGTGGGGCGATCTTTACGGTCGGGGTGATCTTCATGGTGCTGCTGATCATGGTGCTGACCTATGTGTTGCGCCAGACCGCGTGGGGGCGTCATGTCTATGCCATCGGCGACGATCCAGAGGCGGCGGAACTGTCGGGCGTCAACGTGCGGCGCACGCTGATTTCGGTCTATGCGCTGGCCGGGCTGATCTGTGCCTTTGCCGGTTGGGCGCTGATCGGGCGTATTGGGTCGGTGTCGCCGACCTCGGGGCAACTGGCCAATATCGAAAGCATTACAGCGGTGGTGATCGGCGGCATTTCCCTGTTTGGCGGGCGCGGCTCGATCATGGGGGCGCTGTTTGGCGCGCTGATCGTCGGGGTGTTCACGCTGGGGCTGCGGTTGCTGGGGGCGGATGCGCAATGGACCTATCTGCTGATTGGCGCGCTGATCATCGCCGCCGTGGCGGTGGATCAATGGATCAGAAAGGTGTCCCTATGAGCGAACCCATTCTCAAGGCGCGCGGGCTGATCAAGAGGTATGGCCGTGTCACCGCGCTGGATAATTGCGATTTCGACCTGATGCCGGGCGAGATCATGGCCGTAATCGGCGACAACGGCGCCGGCAAGACCACGATGATCAAGGCCATGTCCGGGGCCATCACCGCCGACGAGGGCGATGTGTTCCTTGAGGGGCAAAGGGTCAATTTTACCTCGCCCATTGCGGCACGGGCCGAAGGGATCGAGACGGTTTACCAGACCCTCGCCATGTCCCCCGCCCTGTCGATTGCCGACAATATGTTCATGGGGCGCGAATTGCGCAAACCGGGCTGGCGCGGGCGCTGGCTGCGGCAGCTGGATCGCAAGAAGATGGAGAAACAGGCGCGCGACAAGCTGTCGGAACTGGGGTTGATGACGATCCAGAACATCAATCAGGCGGTCGAGACCCTGTCGGGCGGTCAACGTCAGGGCGTGGCCGTGGCGCGCGCGGCGGCGTTTGGCTCCAAGGTGATCATCATGGACGAACCCACTGCGGCGCTGGGCGTCAAGGAAAGCCAGCGGGTGCTGGATCTGATACTGGACGTGAATTCGCGCGGTATCCCGATCATCCTGATCAGCCACAACATGCCGCATGTGTTCGAGGTGGCGCATCGCATCCATATTCACCGGCTGGGGCGGCGGTTGTGCGTGGTCAATCCGGGCGATGTGTCCATGTCCGACGCGGTGGCGCTGATGACCGGCGCGATGCAACCGCCCAAAGGCGCCACGGCGGCATGACCGGCCCCGCTCTTGACGATCTGCTGGCGCGGATCATTGCCCTGCCGCCCGGTCAACGCCATCTGGTTGCGGTCGCCGGGTCGCCGGCCTCGGGCAAATCGACCTTTGCCGCACGGTTGGTCGAAGGGTTGCAGGCGGCGGACCATGCGGCGCGGGTGGTGCCGATGGACGGCTTTCATCTGGACAACTCGGTGCTGGGTCAACGCGGGTTGCTAGCCCGCAAGGGGGCGCCCGAAAGCTTTGATGCCGCCGGATTTCTGCGTCTGACACGGGTGCTGCGCGAACAGGTCGAAGTGGTGTATCCGTTGTTCGACCGCACCCGCGATCTGGCAATTGCCGGCGCAGGGGTGGTGCCCGCTGATTGCCGCACGGTGATCGTCGAGGGCAATTACCTGTTGTTTGACGAAGACCCATGGCGCGACCTTTATCCGCTGTGGTCGCTGGCGGTATTTCTGAACCCGCCGCGCGATGTGGTGCGCGCTAGATTGCTGGCACGCTGGCAGGCGCAAGGGCTGGACGCGCAACAGGCGGCGCAACGGGCCGACAGCAACGACATGGTCAATGCCGACCGCATCGCCGGCGCGCGTCTGTTCGCCGACATCATCCTGTGAAACGAGGCCGCCAATGATCCTGTGTTGCGGAGAAGCCCTGATCGACATGATCCCCGCCCCCATGGCCGCAAAAGGGCAGGGGAAAGGTGGGCAGGGATATGTGCCGCATGTGGGCGGTTCGGTTCTGAATACCGCGCTGGCGCTGGGGCGACTTGGGGTGGCGACCGGGTTGTTGACCGGGCTGTCCTCGGACCGGTTTGGCACGTTGATCGGCGACAGTTTGCGGGCCTCGCAGGTGGATATGACCCCGGCGGTGCGTTCTGACCGGCCAACCACGCTGGCGTTTGTGCATCTGGATGGGGACGAGGCCAGCTATTCCTTTTACGACGAATGTTCCGCCACAAGGCAGATCGTGCCCGGTGATTTGCCGCCTTTGCCAGAGACCACAGAGGCGCTGTTTTTTGGCGGTATCAGCCTGTGCAACCGACCCGTCGCGGACACGCTGGAAGGGCTGGCCACAACCGGGGCCGGGCGGGTGCCGGTCATGCTTGACCCCAACATCCGCCCCGGCTTTGCGATTGATTGCGCCACCTACCGGGACCGGCTGAACCGGTTGATCGGGTTGGCTGATATCGTCAAGGTTTCGGACCCTGATACCGAATGGTTGCTGCCTGACCTGCCCGATCCGGAAATGCGCGCGCGGCATCTGCTGACCCTTGGCCCCGCCCTTGTGATCCGCACCCGTGGCGACAAGGGTGCGGTTGCCCTGAGCGGCGACCACCGGGTCGAAATTGCCGCCCCCAAGGTGCAGGTGGCTGATACCATCGGCGCGGGGGATGCGTTCAACGCGGGCGTGCTGGCACGGTTGGCGGCGCTGGGGTTGCTGGACTGCACCCGCCTGCGCACCCTGACCCCCGCCACCCTGCGCGACGTTCTGGGCCACGCCGCACAGGTCGCCGCGCTCACCGTCACCCGGTCCGGGGCCAACCCGCCCTGGGCGCATGAACTGGCTGATGCCAATACTCCGGAGACCTGAGATGAAACGATCCTTTGTGAACGAGGTTATCCGCGAGGCCGACGCCTTTATGCGCTCGTTTGGCGTGATCCTGCCGCCGTTTGCCCATTGGTCGCCGGACCGGGTGCGGGGACCGGACGGAGCGCTGATCCGGGATCGGCGCATGGGCTGGGACATCACCGATTACGGCGAAGGGCGGTTTGACGAATTGGGCCTGTTCCTGTTCACCGCGCGCAACGGCGTGGCGGATGATCTGGCCCGCGGGCGCGGTATGCTTTACGCCGAGAAATACATGATCTCGCGCGCCGCGCAGATGTCGCCAATGCACCGCCATAACATCAAGGCCGAGGACATCATCAACCGTGGCGGCGGTACTTTGGTGATTGAATTGTTCGCCCCGGACGCGCGCGGCGACATCGACCGCGATGCGCAGGTGACAGTACTGACCGATGGTTGTCCCCGCACATTCGACCCCGGCGCGCATCTGAAACTGACCCCGGGCGAAAGCGTAACTTTGCTGCCCGGCGTGTGGCACGCGTTCTGGGCCGAGGGCGCTGATGTGCTGATCGGCGAGGTGTCCACCGTCAACGATGACGTGACCGACAACGTGTTCGAGACCCCGATCGCGCGGTTTTCCACCATCGACGAAGACTGCACGCCGCTGCATTTGCTGGTGTCTGACTACTGACCCCGGGCTGGTCCACCCTAAGATTTCTGCCATTTTAGCGACGTGGCCACCGCCTGTTTGAACCGATCCATCGAGTAACTGACACCCGGGTCCGGCAAAACAGACCCAAAATGCGAGGTGGTTTCAAGGGGTTCGCCAAAGCCCCGCGAGGCCAGTTTCACCGTGCCCAGACTGGTCAGTTCCGGCATGCTTGCCGGGCGTATTTCGCGGCCTGAAACATTGGCCAGAAATTGCACGAAATAGGGATTTTTGCTCATCCCGCCGTCAATGGCGAGGGGGCTTTGCAATGGCAGGCAACTGTTCATCGCGTCAATCACTTCGTTGGCGCGCAAGGCCACGCCTTCGAGGATGGATTGCACCAGTTGTTCCGGCTTATGGTTCAGCGACAGGCCCATCCACACGCCGCGCGCGCGGGAATTCCAGTGCGGGCAGCCCAGCCCGGTAAGGGCCGGGACAAACAGCAACCCAGAATCGATGGCGGGCGGCGTAGTGAACGCGTTGATCTCGGACAATTCCTGAAACAGGCCAAGGGATTTGGCCCAAGTGATCGACGCACTTGCGGTAAAGACCCCGCCATCAAGGGCGAACACCGGCTTTTCGCCGTCCAACTGCCACGCGATGGTCGGCAGCAGGCCCATTTTAGGCTTGCGGATGATTTCGCCCCCCGTCACCATCAGCGCAAACGCCCCGGTGCCAAAGGTGATCTTGGCGTCGCCTTTTTCCCGGCAGCCAAAGCCAAACAACGCGGCCTGCTGGTCGACCACGCTTGCAGTGATCGGGGTCGGGCCATGATCGGTATCAATGGTGCCGAAATCCCCGGTTGTCGGGACAATTTTGGGCAAACACTGGATCGGAACGCCGAAGATTTCGCACAGGGTTTCGTCCCATTCCAGACGTTCAAGATTGATCAGAGAGGTCCGGCTGGCGGTGCTGACATCGGTGACAAAATGCCCGGTCAGGCGGTCCAGAAAAAACGCATCCGTGGTGCCCAGCCGCAAGGTGCCGCGTGCCAAAGCGGTCTTGGCGCGGGGCAGGTGTTTGACGATCCACGCCATTTTGCTGGCGGAAAAATACGGGTCAAGCGGCAGACCGGCGCGGGCCAGAGTCTCGACCTCTTTGCCGTCGGCCTTCAGCCTTTCGATCTGGTTTATGGTGCGATTGTCCTGCCAGACGATGACCGGCGACAGCGCCTCTTTGGTGTGGGCATCCCACGCCAGACAGCTTTCGCCCTGATTATCCAGCCCGATGGCGTCAACCTTGCCAGCCGCATTGGCGCAGGCCTGAATATTGGCAATCAGTTCCTCGGGGTCGTGTTCGACCCAGCCTTCCTGCGGGTATATCTGGTTATGCTCGACAGAGTGGACGACCCTGAGGGCGCCCTCGGAATTGACGATCAGGACGCGGGTGCTGGTGGTGCCCTGATCTATGCCGGCAATTCGCATTCTAGGTCTCCGGTTTGAATTCCAGCCTGATGTCGGCCCCGGCCCCGACGCCAAGCAGACCCGCCAGAGACCGCTGGATACGGCGCACCGGGCGGGAATTTATGCGGCTGCTCCAGATACATTTTTCGCCAACCATTGCCCTCAGGGTGCCATTTGCAGGCGTGCGCAGGCCGATTTGCATCTTTTTCATGCCACCGGGGCGCTCTGTCAGGCAAAGCCGTTGGGGCAGGACAAATTTCAACGCAGGGTCGCGGGTGGTCAGGCGGATCGTGCCTTTGACCTCGTGGCCGGGACTGTTCAGATCCTGCGCAATCCGCTTGGCGGCGGCCACGCCTTCGCGCCAACACCAGCCCGACGTTTCCGCTGGGCGCAGCAGATTTCCGGCGCTGTAAAAAGCCGGGTCAGTGCATTGGCCGAACTGGTCGATGACCGGCCCGCCGGACCCGGGATCGACCTCAAGGTGACTGTTATACAGCAGGGCCGCTTCGGGGCGGAACTGGCCGGAGATGATGATGCCGTCGGTCTCTATCCGCTGGTGATCCCCGGTGGCGTCGGTAAACTCCAGCGCCTCGACATGTTGCGCGCCAATGATCCGCGGCTGGCCGATCCCGGTGAAAAGCGGCACGCCCCGGACCTTCAGGTAAGGTTGAAGCGCCTTATGCGTGACGATGCGGTCCAGTTCTTCGACCATCGCAACCGGGCGGATGCCCAGATGCCGGCAGGTATCAATCGCCGAAAACGACACCAGTTCAGAACCCAGAATGACCGGCTTTGAGAATGGCCGCATGTGGTTCAGGAACACCAGCGACTGAAGCGCGCCGGTGGTCATCACCCCCAAGGGCCGGTCGCCACCGATAAAGCGCTGGGGGCGGCTGCTTTCGCGTACGCCGGTGCACAGAACCACGCGGCTGGCGCGCAGGTCTTGCAGGCCGTCTGGCGTGGACAGGCTTAGCCGCCCGCCGGGGTGCAACTGCGTCACCGTGGTTTGCGTGCGAATCTCGACCCCAAGGGCCTGCGCGGTTTCAACGTTTCTGGCGGCATATTCCGGCCCCTTGAGAAGCCGCTGATATTCCCACAGCCCAAATGGATAGTGGCCGCAATGGCGCGGTATTCCCCCGGCGGCCTTTTCCCGCTCCAGCACAACGACCCGGCCCACGCCTGACCGTTTCAGTTCCGCCGCAAGCGCCAAACCGGCAGTACCGCCGCCAACGATTGCCACATCTGCCTCTGGGGGGCGGTTTGGTTCAGTTTTCGACATGTTCACTCCCCAGTGGCACTTCGAAATGCCCCTGCGTGATCCGGGCGACTTCGCCGGTGCAATAGAACCCCTGACAGCGTCCCATGCACACCCGCGTTCGCCGTTTCAGCCCCTGAAGGCTGGCCGGCGGCATCGGGCCGTTCATCACGTTTTCAATTTCCCGGCGCGTCACATGTTCGCAATGGCAGACGATGCCGCCGTTGTCGTCCTGTTGCCAGTCGCGCGGGTGGTAATTCGACAGGCGGTCCACCTCGGGGATCAGCGGGTCGGCAATGGGTGGGTTGGAAAACCCGGCACCCTCCAGCAGATCGCCAATGTGCAGCGCGATACCAAGTGCCCCGCTTAGCCCGGTGGAACGGATGCCGCCAACGCAGATATAGTTGCGGTTGTCCTCGCGGCGGATTTGGTAGTCAGAGAACTCAGTCGCGGGCCGCAGCCCGGCATAAGCCGTTGTCACTTCGCAATTTTCCAGACCGGGGACCATTTCGATCCCGCGTTTGCGCAGGTCCTGCAGGGCGGCCCGGTCGGTCGAGGCGTCGGTGCGGCTGTCTTGATCCTCGGCGGTTGGGCCCACCAGAAGGTTGCCGAAAATCGTCCGGCACACCACCACGCCTTTGGTGATTTTGGTCGGCACCGGCAGAATGATCGACGCCACAAGATCTGCCGCCGCCTTGTCGAACACCACGAACTGGCCCTTGCGCGGGCGCAGGGAAAATTTCCTTTCACCCACAAGGCGTTCGTCGACGATGTCGCCATAAAGCCCGGCGCAGTTGATGGTGTGGCCCGCCGTGATGTTGCCGTTGCTGGTTTTCAGATGCCACATGTCACCGTCGAATTTCCCGGTCAGAACCTCGGTATCGCGCAGCAATGTGGCCCCGTTGAGGATCGCCTGAAGCAGATATGAGTGCGCCGTTGACCACGGATCAATCAGGTATTCGCCCGGCACTTCGAACCCGCCGACCACCGTTTTGGACAGGCCGGGTTCACGGCTCAGGATGTCCTCGCGGCTTAACAACGCCACGTCCGCCACGCCGTTTTTATGCGCCTTGGTCACCAGTTTGGGAAGTTGCGCTAACTGCTCTGCGCTCCACGCCAGCACCAGCGCGCCGGACTTCAGAATCGGCAAGCCAAAGCTATTTGCGACGCCCAGATACGCCGCGTAGCCGCGCGCGATGCATTTCTGTTCAAGCGACCCCGGCGGGGCATCGAACCCGGTATGCAGGATTGCGCTGTTGCCCTTTGAGGCCCCGTCCAGAACATCCGTAGCCTTTTCGAGGATCACAACCCGGGCACCCTTCAGGGTCAGGTTTCGGGCAATTGCACAGCCCACGACCCCCGCGCCGATTATTGCGATATCGTATTTCTCAGTCAT
The DNA here is from genome assembly GCA_002400675.1 of Paracoccaceae bacterium. Lineage (GTDB taxonomy): Bacteria > Pseudomonadota > Alphaproteobacteria > Rhodobacterales > Rhodobacteraceae > NVQY01. Next base: position 10,571 of record NVQY01000051.1, read on the forward strand.
AGCGTTTCCCGCCTTTTTGGGCGATCCAAGGTGGCCACAACGCCGCCGGACATGGGGGAACATAACCGTACCGTCGCGGTATTTTCAACCCAAATATCGTCAATAATGCCCGAATGGGCATATCTACCTCAAGTGTAATGAACGTAACTAGTTTTAAACAGGTAGTAAAAACAGGTATATGCCTTATCGGGCAATAATCTGTAAATGATTGTTTACTTCGATACCCGAGCGGCTAGTGTAAGTCGGAAAGAGGAAGGGCATAATGTCAGGAAGACGCGCCATCTTGCGGCCCGAAGCCAGAAGGGCGGCAATTTTTGATCTGGTTGAGAAAACCGGCAGCGTTTCAGTGGAACGTCTGGCCGAAAGATTCGACACCTCGGTTGAGACCATCCGCAGGGATCTGGGGCTGCTGGCCGACACCGGCAGCGTCCGAAAGGTTCACGGCGGGGCTGTCAGAATATCCACCTCTGAGGAATCCGCCTTTGGCGAGCGCGCCAAGCATAATATCCTCGCGAAACAACTGGTGGCGCAAAAGCTGGCAAAGGTTGTTTCGCCCGGGCAATCGCTGCTTATCGACACCGGCACCACGACCCTTGCCTGCGCCCAAGCCCTTGCGCGCATCCCCGGCCTGATCGTCATCACCAATTCGACGCGCATAGCAGGGGCCATTTCACGCCGGGAAAACGGCTCAAGGGTGACGTTGCTGGGCGGCACGTTCCGACATGACAATTCGCAGACCGTCGGGCCGATGACCATAGCCGAGATCGGCAACTTCCGGGTCGATCATGCGATTCTGACGGTGGGCGCGCTGGATAAAAAAGGCGTTTCCAACTTTTCCGAAGACGAAGCCCTGATCGCGCGGGCAATGATTGATACCGCCGAGCAGGTCACCGTGGTCGCCGATTGTTCAAAGCTGARCCGGCGATCAACCTATCACGTCTGCGACCTGAACAGGATCGACAGGCTGGTGCTGGACAATGCCGCCGACGCCCCATTTTACGACGTTCTGCGATCTGCCAACGTTGAAGTGCTTTAGTGGCAAAGCAAGGGCAACCACGCCAAAATGCCTAGGGTCACGCAGGGGTTTTGTTAATTGCTTCAACGATCGTATCGGGCGGGTCATGATGTGCGGCCTGTTTGGGCTGTTCGCATATGACGCCGCCGTTCGGGTGGCCGGGGGTGTTTGTGGTATCGAACCCCGAGGCGGTTGCAGCCTCTGGGGTGACGTCACCTAAGAACGCATGCGTTCGGGTTGAACCCAACGCATGCGTAATGTTGGTGCCTCAGAGCAGGAAATCGCCGGCATCCAAACCCTGAACGCCCTTGATCAAAAGAACAAAATCCGCCGCCTGATCGCCATCGGTATCCACCAGAACCTTTGTGTTCGCACCTGGCGTGACGACTTTGACGCTGGGACCCGTTGCGGAAAACCCACCCGAAAAAATCAGCTCCATTGCCCCAGAGGTCATTCCCGTTAGCTGAATCCGGTCCACTCCGGTTTCGAAATCGGTGATCACGTCCTTGGTATTATTGGTCGGGCTGTCATTGGCCTGACGGAACACAAAGATATCGCGGCCTGATCCGCCGGACATCACATCCTGTCCGGCACCGCCAATGATGATATCGTCGCCGCCTGCCCCCCGGAGGGTGTCCTTGCCTGACCCGCCGACCAAAAGGTCATCGTCGTCGCCACCATCCAACGTATCGGCACCACGACCGCCGTATAGCGAATTGTTTCCCGCCCCGCCGTTAAGTGTGTCTACTCCGCTGCCCCCGTGCAGAGTATCATCGCCCTCATCGCCGTTAAGCAAATCATTATCGGCACCGCCGCGCAGGATATCGTCACCCGCTCCGCCAGAAAGAGTATCATGGTCTGCGCCGCCACGCAGGTTATCGTCACCCGCGCCGCCAACAAGAGTATCATTGCCGGCACCACCGCGCAGGGTATCGTCACCCAGTAATCCCTTGATGTTGTCAGAGCCTTCTTTGCCAAACATGATGTTGGCACCGTCGTTGCCGTCCAGAAGATTGTCCTGCGAATTGCCGGTCAGGTTGATGTCCTCTTGGCCAAGCAATTGGGCAAGTTCAATATTTTCCGCCACTTGATAGTTGACGAAGGAACCCACAGAATCGAAAAGGCCGCCAGTGGTTGTTTCCACAATGAAAGTACTGGCGTCATCAATGATGTAACGGTCACTTCCATCGCCACCAAACACCGCGCCGAAAATCGAGCCGCCAATACCGTAGAACAGATCCCCGTCAGCGGTCATTGTCACATCGCCAATGATCTGACCACTGTTGATGATTGAACTGGCCTGCGCGATCGCAACCCCCGGCGACCGTATCAGACCGCTGTTAATGACCGTATCTGCGCCAGAGATGGCTTTGGCATTGGCATTACCAAGATCCTGGGTCGAGATCGTTCCGGAATTCGTCACCGATCCACCTGAACTTCCCGCCTCGAAAATTACCCCACTACCGGTTGCACCCAGAATACCGCCGGTGTTCACTACGTCGACGTTTAGCGAATTAGTGGTAATAATCACGCCATGCTGATCACCGAACACGGTTCCGTGGTTATTGACCCCGCTGTCAGCGCCAGAAAAAACAACAATTCCGTTTTGAGTAAGCCCCGAGATTTCACCCCAGTTCACAATGTTGTTTGAACTTCCCCTAAAGAATACTCCAAAGTCCCCGCCGATCACCGATCCGGTTGCCCCCACTGTCACGTTGTTGGCACCAATGCCATTCGAAAGGGCATCGTCAGTCCCGAGCAAACGAACACCTTGGGCTGCTCCCACCGCTTGGCCGTCGATCCGAATCGTCACCTCGTTGTTTGCGCCAAAAGTTGAGATCGCGTCTCCGACATCTGCAACAATTGCTCCGCCTTCCAGTATGATCGCTGTATCGCCTTTGACTGCMGTGAAWGAGGCGATTACTGAATTGATWGTTATGAAAGCCATCGTGTTCRAAATCCAATCTTGTAAATAAGAGTAAGGTTTGACTGGGCGTTAAAAGCTTCGCCACTGCAAGCTTTATTTCTCCAGAATRCACATCTATAGGYTGATATGATCTGAAACGCGGCACCGGGATCAGGTCCGAATTGGGCTTAACGGACTTTCGCCGCGAAATTACTCAAGGCTGCCTTTGGGCCGGTCGCACACAGTGCACCTGATCAGATCAACAACTGCTTCGTCCGCGCCGCCTTCATCCGGGCGGTGAAATTGCTGCATCATCGACGAAGGTCCGCACTGCGAAAGATGCACAGCGGCGTGGCCTGGTCCAGCCAATGACCGCTCAGGGCCGTTCTCGCCATAGACTGGTTAGGTTTGATGCAGACAAAACCGGCACCCCG
>NVQY01000052.1 GCA_002400675.1 Paracoccaceae bacterium
CCCGGCACCACTGCTTTGCGCGCCAAACCGGTTGAGTTCATCGCCGGGATCAAACGGGGCGTCCTGCACCACGATCCGCATCGCGCCTAGCCCCCGGTCATCGGCGGAAAGAACGCCACTTCGCGCACCCCGGCCAAGGGGGCGTCAAAGTCGGTAAGTTCCTGATCCACGGCCACCCTCAGGGCGCTGAGGTCGGCAAATGCGGCCGCGTAACGGTCTTCACGGGCGCGCAGTTCGTCGACCAGATCGGCGACGGTGGCGGCGTCTGTTTCGATGCGTTCCTTGGGCAGGCCGATGCGTTCGCGGACCCATGCGAAATACAAAACGTCCATCACGAATCCTCTTTCAGATGCGGCATGGCCTTGCGCAGATAATCCATGCCGGTCAGCAATGTCAGCCCGGCGGCCAGCCACAACAACCAAAGCCCGATGCGCCCGGCCCAGTCCATCCCGGCCAGTTTCCAGCCCAACCCGTTCAGGTCCTCGACCGTGCCGCTGAGGATTTCGTTGATCAGGGCGTCATCCATGCCAAAGGCCGACATGACAAAGTAATGTTCAAAGATGCCTTGGGAAAACAGCACGGCGATTGCCACCATCTGTGCGGTGGTCTTCCACTTGGCCAGAACCGTCACTTTCAGCGTGCCGGCGGTGTCGCCCAGATATTCCCGCAGRCCGGACACRAACACCTCGCGGAACAGGATCACCGTGGTCGGCAGCACCAGCCATGGCGACATCGACGAGAACCCGACAATCACCATCAGCGCGATGATCACCATCGCCTTGTCGGCAATCGGGTCCAGCATCGTGCCCAGCTTGGTTTCCTGTTTCCAGGCCCGCGCCAGATAGCCATCGACCCAATCGGTAAGGGCGGCAATGACAAACAGGATAAGGGCGAACCAGTCGGCGTAAGGCCGGGTGAAATACAGGAACATCACGGCCAGTCCGGGGGCCGCGATCAGACGCATCAGGGTCAGGATGTTGGGCACGTTCCATATCATGTGCGGACACTATCGCGCGCGCCTTGAACATGAAAGCAGGCGTTTGCGATTTTCTTTGCCCTTACGACCGGGCACCGCGCCGGGCCCTTGCGCGGCGGCGAACAAACCTGTCGCGCCTTTGGCGCGTCCTTTGGATTACCCGGTCCCCCCCAGTCATCCCCGGTCGTGGAAAAAGTCATAGAGGGTTTGCGCCAGCGCGTCCGATATGCCGTCCACCGCCTTCAGGTCCGGCAGGTCGGCGCGTGACACCGCCTTGGCCGAGCCAAAATGCGCGAGCAATGCGCGTTTGCGGGTGGCCCCGACGCCGGGCACTTCGTCCAGCGGGGTGGCCCCGATGGCCTTTGACCGTTTGGCGCGGTGGGTGCCGATGGCAAACCGGTGCGCTTCGTCGCGCAGGCGCTGAACGAAATACAGCACCGGATCGTTGTGGCGCAGGGCAAAGGCCCGCTGGCCGACCCGGTGGAATTCTTCCTTGCCCGCGTCGCGATCCACGCCCTTGGCCACGCCGACCATGGGGATGTCCTGCACCCCATGCGTGGCCATGATTTCGGCCACCGCACTAACCTGCCCCGCGCCGCCGTCGATCAGCAGCAGGTCGGGCCAAAGGCCCTTGTCCCGGTCGGGGTCTTCCTTGAGCAAGCGTGAAAACCGCCGCCCCAGCACCTCTTTCATCATGCCAAAATCGTCGCCGGGGGTCAGGTCGTCGCCCTTGATGTTGAACTTGCGATAACTGTTCTTGATGAACCCGTCCGGCCCGGAAACGATCATCGCCCCGACCGCGTGCGCGCCCTGAATGTGGCTGTTGTCATAGACCTCGATCCGCGCGGGCGGACCTTCAAGACCAAACGCCTCGGCCAACCCGCGCAACAGCCGCGCTTGCGTCGCGCTCTCGGACATACGCCGGGCCAGCGATTCGCGGGCGTTGCGCAGGGCACCGGCCACCAGATCGGTCTTTTCGCCCCTGAGCGGCACGATGATGTCCACCTTGCGCCCGGCCTTTTGCGACAGGGCGTCCACCATCAGATCGTCGTTTTCGATGCCATCCGACAGGATCACCTGACGCGGCGGGTCGTGTTTGTCATAGAACTGACCCAGAAACGCCTCCATCACCTCGGGTTTGGACACATCCACCCCGGCGCGCGGATAATAATCGTGGTTGCCCCAGTTTTGTCCGGCGCGGATAAAGAACACCTGAACGCAGGCCTGCCCGGTGTCCATGTGCAGCGCGATCACGTCCGCCTCGTCCACGGTTTTTGGATTGATGCCCTGCGACCCCTGCACCTGAGTCAATGCGCGGATGCGGTCACGCAAACCGGCGGCGCGTTCGAACTCAAGCGCCTCTGACGCCTCGGCCATTTGCCGCGCAAGGTCTTCCTGTATCTTGGTCGACCGCCCGGTCAGGAACTGTTCGGCGTCGTGAACTGCGCGGGCATAGTCGGGTTCCGAAATCTTGCCCACGCAGGGCGCCGAACAGCGCCGGATCTGGTACAACAGGCAGGGACGCGTGCGGCTTTCGAACATCGGGTCAGAGCAATTGCGCAGCAGGAACGCCTTTTGCAACTGGTTCAGGGTGCGGTTGACCGCGCCCGCGCTGGCGAAAGGACCAAAATAGGTGCCCTTTTCCTTTTTCGCCCCGCGATGTTTCTTGATCTGGGGAAACGGCTGATCCTTGGCCACCAGAATGTTGGGAAAGCTTTTGTCGTCGCGCAGCAGCACGTTGTATTTCGGTTTCAACTGCTTGATCAGGTTCTGTTCCAGCAACAGCGCCTCGACCTCGGTGCGGGTGGTCAGGAACATCATCGACGCCGTGGCGGCGATCATCCGCGCAATCCGTGGGCTGTGACCCGTCGGGCGGGCATAGCTGGACACCCGCGCCCGCAACGCCCGCGCCTTGCCCACATAAAGCACCCGTGCCTGCGCATCCAGCATCCGGTACACCCCGGGCGAGCCGTCCAGCGATTTCAGATAGGCCTGAATGACCTTGTGCCCGGTCGGCACATCGGGCGGGGGCGTATCAGGTGGGGCCGTATCAGGCGGGGGTGCGTCAGCTTGGTCAGTCATGGCATTCAGATACGATTCTCTGGGGTTGCCTGCAATCTTGCAGGGCGCAGATCAAGCAAAAACAAATCCACTGTTTCTGTGGATAAGTATGATGATAACTTTCCGTGAAGTCGATTTTTCCCTTAGATTCACGGCATTTCGTGTGATTGCCTGTTTTTTGGGCGCTATTGCAAGGCATTGAAATATAACGATATATTTTTACATTTCCGCCAAGTGTATGAATTTAAAGGTAATTTGTTAAGGTTTGGGTAACGCAAAAGGGAGCGGTGCAAAACTTATGCCAAAGACACCTGTTATTAGACACCTAACACGTCCGGGGTCTGCCAGCCCAGATGTTGACCTCCATCAACACAAAGCAACTGCCCGGTCACCGCAGGTGCCTCAAGAAAGTACCCAAGTGCGGCGGTAATATCGCCCGGATTGGCCCCGCGACCCGATATGGTGGCGGCGCGTTGATCGGCAAAATGCGCCTCGGTCTGGCGGGCACCGCGCAGGGTGGGGCCGGGACCGATGGCATTGACCCGGATCGCCGGGGCCAGTGCGCGGGCAGAGGTCTGGGTCAGCGCCCAAAGGCCCATCTTGGCCAGCGTATAGGTCATGAACTCTGGCGTCAGCTTGCGCACTCGCTGGTCGATCATGTTGACGATCAGCCCGGTCGATATCGGCTCGCCGGCGGCGTCGGTTTTGGCCGCCAACCCCTGCGCGGCCATGGCTTGGGTCAACACAAAAGGCGCGCGCAGGTTTGACTCCATATGCCTGTCCCAGCTGTCGCGAGAGGCCGATGTGATCGTGTCGTATTCAAAGATCGAGGCATTGTTCACCAGACATGTCACCGGCCCGCCCAGCGCGGCAGCGGCAGCGGGCAACAGGGCGGTTGTCTGTGCCTCGTCCAGCAGGTCGGCTTGCAGGGTCACGCCAATGCGGCCCATGGCGGTGATGTCACGCGCCACAGCCGTCGCATCGGCGGCAGAGTTGGCGTAATGCACCGCCACATCGAACCCGCGCTGCGCCAGATATAGCGCCATCGCCCGGCCCAGACGTTTGCCGGCCCCGGTCACTAGGGCACGTTGGGGGTAGGTCATGGCATCCTCCCTGACAGGCGGCCGGGTCGCTAAATCAGCACCACGGCGATATAGATCAGATATAGCGCGGTCAGCGCCGCCCCCCAACCCCGGGTGATATCGCGGCCCAGAAACACAAACGGGATCAGCAACAGCGACGCCGCCAGCATGACCCAAAGATCAAAGGTCAGGAACGCCCGGTCAACCGGGATCGGCCCGAACAACGAGGCAATGCCAACGACTCCCAACAGGTTGAACAGGTTCGACCCGATCACATTGCCCAACGCCACATCCGCCTGCCGGCGCAGCGCCGCCATCAGCGTGGTCGCCAGTTCCGGCAGGGACGTGCCGACCGCCACCAGTGTCAGACCAATCGCCGTTTCACTGACGCCGTAGGTGCGGGCAATGGCCGAGGCGTTTTCAACCAGAATGTTGGCCCCCAGCGGCAGGCCAATCAGCCCCAGCGCCAGATATAGCCCGATGCGCCAATAGGGCAGATCGGGGTCGGCCTCTTCTATGTCTTCAAGCTCGTCGGGTTCGCCGGCCTGAATATGCGCGCGCGCCTCGCGAAAGGCGTGGATCAGGATCAGGCCCAGAATGGTTATCAGGATCAGCCCGTCGACCTTGCCGAATTCACCGCTAAAGGCCAGCGCGATGAACAGCATCGAGGCCGCCAGCATGTACAGATAGGTTTTCGAAGTGTTGCATTCCGAGGTATGCAGCGTGGCCAGCATCGCCGGAATGCCCAGCACCAGCAGGATATTGGCGGTGTTGGACCCAACAACATTGCCCAACGCGATGCCCGGCGCATTATCCGCCACTGCCTTGATTGCAATCAGAAGTTCGGGCGCAGAAGTGCCAAAGGCGACGATTGTCAGGCTGACGATCAGGGCCGGCACCCCAAGGCGCAAGGATAGGTTGACCGCCCCGCGCACCAGAACATCGCCCCCCAGCAACAGGATAAGCAAGCCCAGCCCCGACAGCAGCCATTCGGTCATGTACGGCCCCCGTGCCCACAATCGCACGGCCCCTTGCCGATCCGATAGCGGCCACATTTGGGGCATTTGGCCTGCGCCAGCCGTTTGGACCCCGGAAAGCGTAGCCGCCCGAACATCGCCAGCACGGCCATGCCGATCAGAAACAAAGAGATGATTTTCAGTATCACGTCACAGCCCGAACTGCGCGAATGCCGCGCGTTCCTCGATCGAGGCCATCGCGTCGTTGGCGATCTCGGCACCGAAACGCGACAGGAACGGGCGGCGCAGGCCATAGCGTTTGAACTGCACCTTGTCGCCGAACCGCTGGGTCATGGTTGGTTTCATATGGCCGATCCCGTCGATCAACCCCAATTCAATCGCCCGGCGCGCCAGCCAGAATTCGCCGGTGAATATCCCGGCCTTTTTGTCCAGCTTGTCGCCCCTGCGCTGCTGCACCCAAGCGATGAAATTGTCGTGGATGTCGCCAAGCAACAGCTTGAGCCGGGCCACGTCCTCTTTCTTTTCCGGCTGGAACGGGTCCAGTGTGGATTTGGATTCACCGGCTGTGTAAACCCGCCGTTCGATGCCTTGCCGGGCCAGAAACACCGGCGCGCCAAAGCCCGCCGATATGACGCCGATTGATCCGATAACCGAATTGTCGTCGGCCCAGATTTCATCCGCTGCCGCCGCCAGCCAATAACCACCCGAGGCGGCCACGTCTTCGACAAAGGCATAGACCGGCACGTTCAATTCATCCGCAAGGCGGCGAATTTGCGCGCCTATCAGCGCCGATTGCACCGGCGATCCACCGGGCGAGTTCAGCTCAAGCGCGACCGCGGCGGGTTTGCCACGGCGAAACGCCTTTTCCAGCACCGGAGAGATCGACTGATGGTTAAGCGCGCCCCGCCCGGACATGCCAATGGCCCCGGACAGACGCACAACCGCAACCAGCGGCGGGTTTTTTATGAATGGGAGGCGCAGCTTCATCAAGCTGATGTAGAATGCCAAAGGGCGGTTCACAAGGAGGGCGAGGAAACTTGATCCTTCGTGAGGTGGAAATTCATTGTTCCCCCGGCAAAAATGCAACGGGTGTCCGGGGGGATGTGGTCAAACCCTGCTTCAGACCCTGCTTCAAATTCTGCGCGCGACGATGAACCGGTTGGCGATTATGCCGGGGTAGGTATGGGTGTCGATGATCTCAAACCCCGCGTCCGTAATCAGGCCCTCAAGGGTGCGGATTTTCAGGTTGGCCACATAGGGGGCCTTGCCGAACAACTGCATCAGGGCGATCACCGGGCGCAGGTAAAAGGACTTTTCCGCGAGGCAGCCCGATTTGGAAATGAACAGCCCACCGGGTTTGACCGAACTGCGGATCGACGCCAGCGCCGTGGGCAATTCATCAATCAGAGGCAGCAGGTTAAACCCCATCACCACGTCAAACGGCCCACCGGTTTCGCCTGAGTCTGCGATAGAAGCATGACCAAAGGCGACATTTTCCACGCCCTGACGCAACGCTTTTCCTTGGGCGATGGCGATCATTTCGGACGAGATGTCGGTGGCCGTAAGATGCTCCACCGCATCGGCCAGCCGCAACGCGGTGGTGCCGGTGCCACAGCCCAGTTCCAACGCCTTGTCACCAGGGCTTAGGTGGGTGCGGGTGCGCGCCATCGTCTGGTCATAGGACGTCATGTCTCTGATCTGGGCTTTGGCATAGCCGTGGGCCATCCGGTCCCAAAAGGCTTCTGGATCTGTCATGTTTGCTCTCCTTACCGGCCCTGTCTAGGCGCGTATACACTACAAAGAAATTGCATAAATACGCATTCGGCTTATACGAATATGCATGAATTGGGCAGCCATCTCTTTTGACTGGAATCAAGTCCGGGCGTTTCTTGCTACGGTCGAAGAGGGGTCCTTGTCGGCGGCGGCGCGGGCCTTGCGGCTGACGCAACCAACGCTGGGGCGGCAGGTGTCGGCGCTGGAGGATTCGCTGGGTGTGGTGTTGTTCGAACGCATCGGGCGCTCATTGGTGTTGACGCCGTCGGGGTTGGACCTGTTGGACCATGTGCGCGACATGGGCGAGGCGGCAAACCGTATATCGCTGGCGGCGTCGGGGCGCTCGCAGGTGATCGAAGGTGTGGTAAGGATCACCGCCAGCGATGCCATGTCGGCCTATTTCCTGCCGTCGGTTCTGTTGCAACTGCGCAAAGTGGCACCGGGGATCGTGATCGAAGTGGTGGCCTCAAACGCAATACGCGACCTGCGCCGGCGCGAGGCGGATATCGCCATCCGCCATGTGCGCCCGGATCAGCCAGACCTGATTGCCCGGCTGGTAGCCGAGACAACCGGGCATCTTTATGCCGCACCCAGCTATCTGGGGCGGGTCGGGCGACCTGTCGATATGGCGGATATGGCGCGGCTGGATTTCATCGGATTTGAAGAGGGCGACGATCTGTTGAACGGGTTGAACGCAATGGGTCTGAACCTGACAAGGCGCAATTTCCCGATCGTTGCTGACAACGGCGTGGTCGCCTGGGAGATGACCAAACAGGGTTTGGGGGTCGGTGTGATGACCCGCGAAATTGCGGAATTGACCCCTGAGGTCGAGGTGGTCCTGCCGGATATTGCCCCGATCCCGGTGCCCGTCTGGTTGACCACGCATAGGGAATTGCACAGCAGTCGACGTATCCGTCTGGTGTATGACCTGTTGGCGCAGGCGCTGGGGTAAAGCGGGTCGTAGGGTGGGTGAAACCCACCGTCGAGCCGTCGCAAAGGTGGGTTGCACCCACCCTACGGTTAGCTGCGGATACGCCACCCGGTTTTGAATATCCACCAGATCACCGCGAGGCACAGCAGGGTAAAACCACCCGTGGCCGCAAGGCTAAGGCCAATCGGCACATCGGCGATGTCAAAGAATGCCCAGCGGAACCCGGAGATCAGGTAAACCACCGGGTTGAACATGGTGATCGTCTGCCACGCCGGCGGCAACATGGAGATCGAATAGAACGACCCGCCAAGAAAGATCAGCGGCGTGACGATCAGCAGCGGCACCAGTTGCAGTTTCTCGAAATTGTCGGCCCAGATGCCGATGATGAACCCCAACAGCGCAAAGCTGAGGCAGGTCAGCACAAGGAACGTCACCATCGCCAACGGGTGGGCGATCTGCACGTCGACAAACAGGGTGGCAGTGATCAGGATCACCACGCCGATGAACAGCGCCTTGGTCGCCGCCGCCCCCACATACCCCAGCACGATTTCAAGGAAACTGACCGGGGCCGACAGCAATTCATAGATCGTGCCGATGAATTTCGGGAAATAGATGCCAAACGCTGCGTTTGAGATGGATTGGGTTATGACCGACAACATGATCAGGCCCGGCACGATGAACGCGCCATAGCTGACGCCTTCGACCTCTTGAATGCGGCTGCCGATGGCCGCACCAAACACCACAAAGTAAAGCGAGGTGGACAGCACCGGCGACAGGAAACTTTGCGCCAGCGTGCGAAAGAAACGTGCCATTTCAAAGCGGTAGATAGACCAAACGGCTGTCCAGTTCATGCCGCGTCCTCGCGCACCAGTCCGACGAATATCTGTTCAAGCGTGCTTTGGCGGGTTTGCACATCGGCCAGCACCAGCCCGGCGGCGGCGACCTGTTGCAACAGCGTGGTGATGCCGGTGCGTTCGGCGTTGGTGTCATAGGTATAGGTCAGGGTTTTGCCATCCGGCCCGAGGGACAGATTGAAGGGGGCAAGCGTGTCGGGGATGGTGTCGATGGTATCGGTCAGGATCACGTCCAGTTGCTTTTCGCCCATGCGGGCCAACAGGGTGGCTTTGTCCTCGACCAGCAAAAGTTCGCCGTGGTTGATGATGCCGACGCGGTCGGCGATGGCTTCGGCCTCTTCTATGTAATGCGTGGTCAGGATGATGGTGACGCCATCGGCCTTGAGGTCGGCGACGATGCCCCACATGTCCTTGCGCAATTCCACATCGACCCCGGCGGTGGGCTCGTCAAGGAACAGCACACGCGGTTCGTGGGAAAGCGCCTTGGCGATCAGCACCCGGCGTTTCATGCCGCCGGACAACGCCTTGAGGGGGGAGTCCTTTTTGTCCCATAGGGACAGCTTGCGCAGGATGTCTTGGATCAGGGCGTCATTGCGGGGTTTGCCAAAAATGCCACGGGAAAAGCGCACGGTGTTGAACACGGTTTCAAACGGTTCAAGCTGGATTTCCTGAGGCACAAGGCCGATCAGCCTGCGCGCGGCGCGGAAATCGGTGGTAATGTCGTGGCCATCCACGGTGACGCTGCCCGAGGTGGGGGTGATGATGCCGCAGATGGTCGAGATCAGCGTGGTTTTGCCCGCGCCATTGGGACCAAGCAAAGCAAGGATTTCGCCCGCTTTGATGTCCAGCGTCACGCCCTTGAGCGCCTGAAACCCATCGGGATAGGTTTTGCGCAACTCACGGATGGTAAGGATTGCCGCCATTCGGTCAGTCGCGCCCGGTGATTTTCTTGAGCCAGCCCTTTTTGGCGGGGGCCTCGTCCGTCCCTTGCGGGTCGTCCTCGGGGGTGGGGGGGCCTTCGATTGTGGTTTGCAGGTTGGTAAAGAACTGATCGGCCATTTTCTTGGCGAACCCGTCGATCAGGCGGCTGCCGAGTTGGGCGATCTTGCCGCCGACTTTTGCCTCTACGTCATAGGCCAGAAGGGTGCCGGTTGCGGTTGGCGTCAGGGTCACCATCGCTCCGCCCTTGGCAAAGCCGGCCGCGCCGCCCTTGCCTTCGCCGGCGATGGTCAGGGATTGGTTTTCCACCATGTCGGACATGGTGACGACGCCCTTGAACGTCGCCTTAACCGGCCCGACCCGTTGGGTGACCGAGGCGGTATAACCATCGTCTGGATTGCCCGACACTTCGGTGGCACCGGGCACGCAGGCCTTGAGAACCTCGGGGTCGAGAAGCGCGGCGTAGACGGTGGCGGGGTCGGCGGCGATTTCGCGTTGGTCGCTCATCTGCATTAGGGCGGCTCCCGTGGGGAAAACTGGGGTGTCTGGGTGACGATATATATAGACGCGGTTCACACAAGGCCAAGCGAAAATGTCGCAATTCGGCATGGACACGCGGTTTGCCTGTGATAGCGATGCGGCACCGGCGGGGTATTTTCACCGCCCAAGGAGACCCAAATGCCAGCCGCCCCCACCCCCCGGCCCACCGCCGGGATCGCCTTTATTCTGTTTGGAATGCTGGCAATTTCCGTCAACGACATGATGATCAAACAACTGTCGGGGGGCTATCCGTTGCATCAGATCGTGTTCACCCGGTCGATCATCGGCATCTGTTTCACCCTGATGCTGGTGCAGATGGAAGGCGGGTGGCGGATTCTGAAAACCAGCCGTCCGGGGCTGCATATCATGCGTGGGCTGTTGGTCGTGGTGTCGAATCTGGCGTTTTTCTCGGCGTTGGCGGTGTTGCCGCTGGCCGAGGCAACCGCGCTGTTCTTTGTCGCGCCGTTGTTCATCACCTTGCTGTCGATTCCGGTGCTGGGCGAAAAGGTCGGGCCGTTGCGGATCGGGGCGGTGGTGTTCGGGTTCATCGGCGTGATCATCATGCAGCGCCCCTGGCAAAGCGGAGAGGCCTTGCAGGCCGACCGCTGGGTGTTGCTGTTGCCGGTGTTCGCGGCGCTGACTTATGCGGGGATGCAGGTGATGACCCGCAAGCTGGGCGGGCAAAGCAAGGCCTCGGCGATGGCGTTTTACATTCAGATGACCTTTATTGTGGTGTCGGGGCTGTTCTGGCTGGTGGCCGGGGACGGGCGGTTTGCCGGGACTGGCAATCCAAGCGTTGAATTTCTGTTGCGGGCGTGGATATGGCCTGCCGCAGGGGATTGGAAATACATGATCGGGCTGGGGTTAAATGCGGCGATCGTCGGCTATAGTCTTAGTCAGGCGTATCGGATCACCGATGCCGCCACCATCGCGCCGTTTGAATATATCGGCCTGCCGCTGGCGGTGTTCTGGGGCTGGCTGATCTGGTCTGATTTGCCGGTTTGGGAGGTCTGGACCGGCATGGCGATGATCGCCGGGGCCGGGTTGTTCGTGTTCCTGCGCGAACAGCAAAAGGCGCGGAAAGTGGCGCGTGGGCCGGTGCATGGGCGCTATTAAGGCCAGATTGCACCCGGTTTAAGTCCAGTATAAAAGGGTCCCCATGGCAATCTCGGTCGAAACCTTTTTCCTGAACCCGGACGCGCAGGGCACCTTGCAGGCGCGCATTCAACAGATGGTTGCCGAAGGCATCCTGTCGGGGCGGTTTCATTTCGGGGAAAAGATGCCGTCGTCGCGCAAACTGGCCGCACATCTGGGGATCGCAAGGATCACCGTGACGCTGGCCTATACCGAACTTGTCGCCAATGACTACCTTAGTGCGCGCGGGCGATCGGGCTATTATGTATCGGAAAACGCGCCGGTGCCGCCGGTCTATGCGCCGCTTGCCAGAAACCCCGACAAGGTCGATTGGGACCGCGCCATCACCCATAGTTTCACCGGAGGCGACACCCCCGAAAAGCCGGAAAACTGGCGCAAGATGCGCTATCCGTTCATTTACGGGCAGGCCGATCCGACGCTGTTTGATCACGCCAACTGGCGGCTGTGCGCGTTGCGGGCGCTGGGGCAAAAGGACTTTGCCGCGCTGACCGGGGATTACTTTGATCGGGACGATCCGTTGTTGGTCGAATACATCGCCCGCCACACATTGCCCCGGCGTGGCATCACCGCGCGGCCCGAGGAAATCCTGATCACCATGGGCGCACAGAACGCCCTGTGGCTGACGGCGCAACTGCTGCTGGGCGGGCGCAAAAAGGCGGTGATCGAAGACCCATGTTACTACGCGCAACGCGACCTGCTGACCCATTTGCGCTGTCAGATAACGGCCGTTCCGGTTGATGCCGACGGCCTGCCGCCCGAGGCGATTCCGACCGATACGGATGTGATTTTCACCACCCCCAGCCATCAATGCCCGACCACTGCGACCATGCCTTTGCCACGCCGTCACGCCTTGCTGGAGCGCGCCCGGGAACTGGACGCGCTGATCGTCGAGGATGATTACGAGTTCGAGATGTCGTTTCTGGCCGCGCCCTATCCGGCGCTCAAGTCGTTGGATCGCGACGGGCGGGTGATCTATGTGGGCAGCTTTTCAAAGTCGCTGTTTCCGGGGCTGAGGCTGGGTTATCTGGTCGGGTCCGAGGCCTTTATCCGCGAGGCCCGCGCCCTGCGCGCCAACATGTTGCGCCATCCGCCGGGGCATATTCAGCGCACGGCGGCCTATTTCCTGAGTCTGGGGTATTATGATGCGCAGATCCGGCGCATGGGCGTGGTGCTGCATGATCGTCGCGCGGCGATAGAGACTGCGGTGGCGGAACACGGGTTACGCATTGCCGGGCGCGGGGTTTATGGCGGGTCGTCCGTGTGGATGCGCGCCGAAACAGGCGTGGATACCGAAGCGTTGGCGCAGGATCTACGCGCGCGGGATGTCCTGATCGAACCGGGGGCGGCGTTTTTTGCCGGGCCGGACAAGCCGCGCAATTGTTTCCGGTTGGGGTATTCGTCGATTCCGGCGACAAGGATCGCCTCGGGAATCGGGTTGATTGCCGGGGCGTTAAAGGGAAATCGTGAGTCATGAGTCAGTTTGCACAGGTTCTTCAGGCCTATCGCGATGCGTGGTCGCGCCGGCAGGTGTTTGTCGCCATCCGGGTCACGTTGCAGGTCGCCGCGTGGGTGGCGATTGCGCCGGCGATTGCCGGATTGGTGGCGCTTGCGGTATCCTTAAGCAATCAGTCGGCGCTGACCGATCAGGATATTGCCCGGTTTCTGCTGACGCCGGGCGGGTTCATTGCCGGGATCGGGGTTGCCGCCGTCTGGCTGGTGGCGTCGATCTGGGGCTTTGCGATGATGGTGGCGGTCTATCGCGCCGGGCCGCTGACCCCTTGGCCGGCAATGGTGCGCGCGCTTGTCGCGGTGGCGCGTCGGGCGAAAGAGTTGCTGATCTTTGCCGCGCTGTTTGAGCTGCGGGTGCTGGCGATGGTGGTGCCGTTTCTGGTCGTCGGGTTGTTTGTGGCAAGCCGGTTCATGGGCGAATTCGACATCAATTATTACCTGACCTATCGCCCGCCCGAGTTTCTGACCGGGGTGGCGATCATTGCCGTTGTATTGGCGGTGATGGCGGCGCTGTTGCTGTGGGTCCTGTCGGGCTGGGCACTGGCGCTGCATCTGGTGGTGTTTGGCGATGTGTCACCGCGCGCCGCCTTTGGTCAAAGCACGCAGCGGATGCAGGGGCGGCGCGCGGCGTTGGCGATGGGGCTGGTGTGGTGGCTGGGCATATTGCTGGCGCTGGGAGGGGGTCTAAGCGTTATTGCCGGGCTGGCGTTCAATCTGGTGCCGCTGGCACCGGGCGCGGGGCTAAAGCTGGCGCTGAGTTTGACGGCGGTGATCGGCGCGGTGTGGATGCTGGCCAATCTGGTGCTGGGGGCGGTTGGCATGGGGGCGCTGGCGCGTCTGCTGGACGGCTATTACCGCGACGCCACCCCGTTGGCGCCGTTGCCCAAAGGGACCGGCGCGTCGCTGAAAGCAAG
>NVQY01000053.1 GCA_002400675.1 Paracoccaceae bacterium
CGAATCTCGTGGCTTTTCATCCAGTTGACGTTGCCCTTCAGCGTGTTGATCTCGCCGTTATGCGCCAACATCCGAAACGGCTGCGCCAGCCACCATTGCGGAAACGTGTTGGTGGAATAGCGTTGATGATAGATCGCAAACGCCGATTCAAACCGCTCGTCGCGCAGGTCGGGATAAAAATCCGCCACCTGCTCGGCCAGCATCATGCCCTTGTAAATGATCGACCGGCAGGAAAGCGACGCGATATAAAGCTCTCCGATGCCCGCCGCCGCCGCCGCCTTTTCGATCCGCCGCCGGATCACATACAATTCGCGCTCAAACCGTTCCTCATCCACGCCTTTGGAGTTCGAAATCAGGATTTGCTCAATCTCTGGCCGCGTCGCGTTGGCCTTTTCCCCCAGACAGGTCACATCCACCGGCACATGGCGCCAGCCGTAAATGTTATAGCCTTTGCGCAGCACTTCTGKCTCGACAATGGTCCGGCACAATTCCTGCGCGCCAAAATCGGTGCGGGGCAAAAACACCTGCCCCACGGCGACAAATTCGTCCATGCGCGGCTCGTGCCCGGTGCGCCGGATCTGGTCGTAAAAGAACATCACCGGGATTTCCACGTGAATACCCGCCCCGTCGCCGGTCTTGCCATCCGCATCCACAGCCCCGCGATGCCAGATCGCCTTTAGCGCGTTGATCCCGGCCTCGACCACGCCCCGGCTTTTCTTGCCGTCCACCGACACCACAAGGCCAACACCGCAGGACGCATGTTCCTCTGATTCGGAATACAGACCGTTTTGCGCCATCCATGCGCGCTTGGCCTTTTCATCTTCGGCCCATTTTGTGTCAAATTTGGTCATGATTTTTCCCCTGCCATCACCGCTGCAACCTGTGCCGCGAACTCTGCTTTCGTGTGAACGACATGATCACCGGCAAAGGCATAGCCATCCGGTTTGATGTCGATAAAACTCTCTTTCGCCAGCGCCAGCCCGCCGGCATTGTCCACCAACCCGGCGGCGATGCCGTAATGGTCGCGCCCCGGTATCGTCAGATGATACCAAAGCGTTGACCCGCAAGTGTTGCACCACGCCCGTTCCGCCCACTCTGACGAGGCATAGGTCTTGACCGGCCCGTCATACGTCAGGCTTCCCGGTTTTGCGTCAATCTCAACAAAGGCCGATCCGGTCCAGCGACGGCACATTTCGCAATGACAGGCCTCAAGCGCAGGCCTGGCCGATTCGAATTCAACCGTGACCGCCCCGCACATGCACCGGCCTTTCAACTTTGCCATGACCTTCATCCTTTATTTACGCATCGGGTCAGTGCCTATGACCTTTGTCCATATTCCGCCGATTGCGAGGGCAGGGCGGTTTGGTCCCTTGGCTATGTACAAAACGGAACAACCCGCGATTTCACCTTGTACAAAACCGCCAATTCAGCCGCCCGATCACTCTGCCGCCACCGCCGCGCTGGTGTTCAACTGTTTCAAAATCGCCGTCGCGCAATCGCGCCCGTCACGGATCGCCCACACCACCAATGACGCGCCGCGCACGATATCACCCACCGCATAGATCCCCGGCATTTCAGTGGCCCCGCTGTTGTGTTCGGCCCTGATCGTGCCCCATCCGGTGACCGGCAATTCGGGCTGATTCCACATCGTTGGCAAGTCCTCTGGCTCGAACCCCAGCGCCTTGATCACCAGATCGGCACCCTCAATATAATCCGCGCCCTCGATCACCTCGGGGGCTTGGCGCCCGGTTGCGTCCGGCGCGCCAAGGCGCATCTTCTGCACCATCACGCCGGTTACCGTGTCGTCGCCCTGAAACCCCTTGGGGGCGCTGAGCCATTCAAATATCACGCCCTCTTCTTCGGCGTTGGTGACCTCGCGCAAGCTGCCCGGCATGTTGGCCCGGTCCCGGCGATACAGGCATTTAACGCTGGTTGCGCCCTGCCGGATACTGGTGCGCACACAGTCCATCGCCGTGTCGCCGCCGCCGATCACCACAACCCGCTTGCCATCCGCGTTCAGGCGGCCTGAATCGAACTCGGCCACCTCGTCGCCAAAGCTTTTTTGGTTGCTGGCCGTCAGGAAATCAATCGCCTTTTCAACGCCTTGCATCTCATTCCCCGGCAAATCCAGATCGCGGGACTTATAGACCCCGGTGGCGATGATCACCGCGTCATGCTCGGCCCGGATCGCGGTGAAAATATCCGCGTCCACGTTGCAGTTCAGCACAAATTCAACGCCGCCCTCGGCCAGTTGATCGTTGCGCCGCATCACCACGTCTTTTTCCAGCTTGAACCCCGGAATACCATACATCAGCAACCCGCCCGCGCGATCATAGCGGTCATAAATCGTCACCTGCACGCCCGCACGCCGCAGCACATCCGCCGCCGCCAGCCCCCCCGGACCGGCCCCGATAATGCCCACACTTTCACCGCGTTCCTGCGCCGGTATGATCGGTTTGACCCAGCCTTTTTCCCAAGCTGTGTCCGTGATGTATTTCTCGACCGAGCCAATGGTAACGGTGCCATGCCCCGATTGCTCGATCACGCAATTGCCTTCGCACAGCCGGTCCTGCGGGCAGATACGCCCACAAATCTCGGGGAAGGTATTGGTGATCTGGCTAAGCTCATACGCTTCCTTCAGCCGCCCCTCGGCCGTCAGGCGCAGCCAATCCGGAATATTGTTATGCAACGGACAATGGGTCTGACAATAGGGCACACCACACTGACTACACCGACTCGCCTGCTCCGCAGCTTTGACAGCAGCAAACTCCGCATAGATTTCGTCAAAGTCCCCCCGCCGAATTCCCGCCCTGCGTTTTTGCGGCATGTCGCGGTCGATCTTTACAAACTTGAGCATCGGTTGCTTAGCCACGAAATTTCTCCAAAATATCCTAGTTCCGGGTGTTTATGGCATGTGTGACGGGATTAAAAGGCAGTAATGCTGACCTTTATGTGGGATAATTTCCCCTTTGAACACACCGTGCGCCATATTCAGAGAATATTAAGCAACAATCCGGACCTAAATATCAGCTTTTCATTCTCCCGCAAAATCTTATACCTGCCTGAAAAGCCCAATCGAGTTTATACAGGTTCCCCCAATGCCACTTTTGCAATTGATTCTGGTTGCCGTGATTCAGGGGCTGACCGAATTTCTGCCGGTTTCCTCGTCCGGGCACCTGATCCTGCTGCCCGCGCTTACCGGCTTTGACGATCAGGGGCAGTTGATAGATGTTTCGGTCCATGTGGGGACGCTGGGCGCGGTGATCGCCTATTTCTGGTCCGACGTTAAACTGGCCCTTGGCGGTTTTGTCGACCTGGCAAGGCCGGGCACAGACTCAACCGGGAAACGATTGGCAACGGGGTTGATCGTGGGCACCATTCCGGTGGTCATTGCCGGTGCGGCGCTGCATTTCACTGGTCTAAGCGACGCCATGCGATCGGTAAAGGTCATCGGCTGGACTATGCTGATTTTCGGAATTGTCCTTTATGTCGCCGACCAAAGGGGCGGCAATGAAAAGCAGGTTCAGGACTGGACCGTCAAGGACGCGATCATCATGGGGCTGTGGCAGGCGGTGGCGCTGATTCCGGGGACGTCCCGGTCTGGCATCACCATCACGGCGGCGCGCTATCTGGGGTATCAGCGTCAGTCTGCCGCGCGTCTGTCGATGCTGATGTCGATTCCGACGATCATGGCCTCTGGTGCCTTGCTGGGTGCCGAGGTGGCGCTGGACGCTAATATGGCGGTCCTCAGGGATGCCGGGCTGGCGGCGGGGTTTGCGTTTATCTCAGCCCTGTTGGCGCTGACCATCATGATGCGCCTGCTGCAATATATCAGCTTTACGCCCTACGTCATCTACCGGTTTTTTCTGGGGCTTGGGTTGCTGGCCTATGCCTATAGCGGTTAACGCCGTAAGCAGGGCCTCAGGGGCGCAGATTTCCGGCTGATTGCTTGATCGCGTCATACTGACCGGAGGGGCGGAACCGCCACAGATAATCGGGCAGGACCGTCCCCATGGCAACCGGCGCGATGCCAAGATCGCCAAACCCTTTTGCACCTTCGGACACAACATGATCCGTGGCCAGACCGCGCAGTTGGTCGCGCGTCAGGATGGCGTTTGTGATCAGTCCAAAGCTCATCTTTTGGGTCATATCCAAGCCAAACGCGACGAACCACGCCATAAACCGGGGCATGTTCATCACAACCCGTTTGCGGTGGATCACTTCCAGCATCTGGTCGACCATTTCGCCCAAAGTGACCACTTCGGGGCCGCCCAGTTCATAGATGCCATCGGCAGTGCCCAGAACGCCACTGACGGCCGCCGCGGCCAGATCGTCCACATAGACCGGCTGCAACCGGGTCCCAAGGCATGTCATCGGCAGAACCGGACCAAGCCGGGTCAGGGCGGCCAAGTGGTTGAAAAGGTGGTCCTCGGTGCCAAAAATCGCCGAAGGGCGCAGGATGACGGCATCGGGCCTGTGGCGCAGAACGGCCTCTTCGCCACGCGCTTTGCTGCTGGCGAACTGCGAATCAGAATCGCGATCTATGCCAAGCGCGGACAGGTGCACAAACCGCCCCACGCCGGCCTCTGCCGCCAGACGGGCAACCCGTTCGGCCCCATCAACGTGAACGGCCTCGAAACTGTTGGCACCGGTCTCGTTGCGGATGCCGACGCAGTTCACCACCGCATCTGCCCCCGAAATCGCCGCAGCCACCGAGTTTTCGTCGCGGATGTTGCACAAAACAGGCTCAACCTGCCCGACCACGCCGTAAGGTTTGACAAACATCGCCTCGTTCGGGCGCCGTGTTGCAACCTTGACCCGCCAGCCTTGCAACGCCATGCGGCGCGCGACATAGCGGCCTACAAATCCGGACCCACCAAAGATCGTGACCAGTTTGGACATCCCAATTCTCCCGCTCGATAAACCTGAAACCGATCTACTCCCCATGCCGGTGTCGGGCAAGTCGCAATTCGTCGCGAATTGGGAATACTATCAATGCAAAACAGACTGATATTTGATTGGAAACCCCGGTATGCCAGCGGTTTCAGGGGCCGGCTAACTTTCCAGCTTGCCACGTAATTCGCGCAGCACTGGCAGCACAGAGCGCACCTTGTCCGCCCCCAATTCGCCAACCACCGCGTTGATCATCGGCGCAATCGCGTCAATCGCCAGCGTCCTTGCCTGTCTCCCCGAGGGGCTGATCGCCACCATCTTGCGCCGCGCATCGTNCCAGTCGGGGCGGATGTGCACATGGCCGGCGGCCTCAAGTTTGTTCAGCGTGTTGGTCATCGCCCCGCGCGTGACGTGAAAGGTTTGCGCCAGTTGCGCGGGCGTGCGTTCGCCGGACACCACCACCAGATGGTTCAGAACCGAGAAATGCGAGATCTCCATGCCCTTGGGCAACACCCGCCCCAGCCGGTTYCTAAGCAGCAGGTCCGCRGTCAGAATCTCGCTGAACAAGGCGATCGCCAGTGAATTGGTGTCATCAGGCATCTATGGGCCGTCAAACGGTCGGACATGGGTCAGCGCGGGTATCTTGCGCCGCGCCTGCGTGACCTGCCGGTCGTCCATGTCGAAAAGATACACGCCGGGTTCGTCGCCGCCATCTACCAGAACCTCGCCCCAGGGGGATACGGCCAGCGAATGACCATAGGTGTCGCGTTGCYTGCCGCGCGTGGTGGCATGGGTTCCGCATTGCGCCGGTGCCAGCATAAAGGCTCCGTTTTCGATCGCCCGCGCGCGCAGCAGAGTGTGCCAGTGCGCCGCCCCCGTGACCGGGGTGAACGCCGACGGAGCGGTCAATATCCGCGCGCCAGCCTGCGCCAGCGCCTGATAAAGGTGAGCAAAGCGCATGTCATAACAGATGCTAAGGCCAATCGCGCCAAAGGGCGTGTCGGCGAGAACCGCGCGTGCGCCGGGGCGATAACCTTCTGATTCGCGGTGGGTTTCGCGTTCGGTCACCTGCACGTCGTACATGTGTATCTTGTCATAACGCGTCCGGACGGTGCCATCCGGCCCGATCAGAAAGGACCGGTTGGCAAACCGCCCGTCCGCATCGTCGGTTTTCAGGCCCAGCGATCCGATCAACAGCCAGATGCCCAGATCGCCTGCCTGTTCGCGCAAGGCGGCAAGCGTCGGGTCGTCCGGCTCAAGGTGCAACACTTCTTGCTGTCTGGCCCGGCTGGTCGACACGCAATTGGTCACTTCGGGGGTCAGAACAAATTTGGCCCCGCGTCCGGCAGCCTCGGCCACAAACCCCTGCGTTACCGCGAGGTTGGCCAGCGGGTCATCGCCCGAATTCAGCTGAACAAGCGCGGTTTTCATCATGCGGCCAGCAACGCGTCCAGCTTACCGGCCTGCTCCAGCGCAAACAGATCGTCGCAGCCGCCCACATGGGTATCGCCGATAAAAATCTGCGGCACGGTACGCCCACCATTGGCGCGCTGAATCATCTCGGGCTTGCGGGACGGATTACGCATCACGTCAATCTCGGAAAAGTTCACACCTTTGGTTTTCAGCAACCGCTTGGCCGCGTGGCAGAATCCGCAAATTGGTGTGGTATAGATTTCGACTGTTTGCATTTTTGGTGATCCCTAACATTTGTGCACTTGTCAGGGATTTAGTCGTCCTTTGCAACGCGCGCCAGTGTCACGACAAAAATTTCGCGCGCACCACCGGCGCGGCAGGCCTCTGCACAAGCGGCCAGCGTGGCCCCCGAGGTCATCACATCATCCACCAAAAGCACCGACCGCGCCGCCATTCTGTGTCGCCGTTTCGGGTGTGGTTCGATGGTGCCGGCCATGTCGGCAAACCGGATTGCGGCACTTTTGCCGTCCTGCGGCGTGGTCCGTTTCGGGCGGATCAACAGATCAGGGCACATGGCCAACCCCGTCGCCTGCGCCAGCGCCTGTGCCAACAGGGCCGACTGATTGTACCGCCGTTTCAACAGCCGCGACCAATGCAACGGCACCGGCGCGATCAACATGCCATCGTTCAGGAAAGGCCGCGCCGCACGCGCCAGCCAAAGCCCGGCAGGGCGGGCGATTTCCGGTCTGTCGCCGTGTTTCAGCGCCAAGATCATCTGGCGCGCGCGTTCCTTATAGATCATCGCCGCACGCCCCTGCGACCACGGGCGCGGTGTTTTCATGCACTCGTCGCACTCCAGCCGGAACCCGTCCGACTCCCCCGGCAAGGGCACCCCGCAGGCATCGCATACCGTGCCGCCGATAAACGGCGTGTCGCGCCAACAGGTGCCGCACAGACCAAAATCGCTTTCGACCATGACTCCGCAGCCCAGACAGCGCGGCGGGTAAAGCAGTTCAACAGCTGTTTGTATCCCGGCCCACATGACCCTAGTTTGCCCCCATGACCAACACGCCCCCCCTGTTTGACCAAACCGCCCTGCGCCGCCACCGCGCCAAGGCCCGCCGTGACGCCCTGTTCCTGCACGATTTCGCCCGTGACGAGGTGCAGGATCGCATCGCAATGGTTAACAAGTCGTTTACCTCGGTGGCCATCGTCACGCCGTTCCCGGAAATCTGGCAACAGGATTTCCCCGATGCGGTGATGGTTGCGGACACCGATACCCTTGATTTGCCGGTCGCTCAGTTTGATCTGATCATCCATGCCATGTGCCTGCATTGGGCCGATGACCCGGTTGGCCAGTTGATCCAGTGCCGCCGCGCCCTGAAAGAGGACGGGCTGTGCCTTGGCCTGTTGCTGGGTGGGCAAACACTGTCTGAATTGCGCGCGGTGTTGTCGCAGGCAGAGGCCACGGTCACGGGCGGCTTGTCTCCTCGGGTGTCGCCCATGGCCGAGATTCGCGACCTTGGCGGGTTGCTGTCGCGGGCCGGAATGTCCCTGACGGTGGCCGATTCGGTGCCTGTGAACACCACCTACCGCGACATGACCCACCTGATGCACGATCTGCGGGCGATGGGCGAAACCAACGCTCTGACTGGGCGTTTGCGCCAGCCGACCCGGCGGGCGGTGTTTGATCTGGCCTCGACGTTGTATCGCGATCATTTCGCCACCCCGGACGGGCGTATCCCGGCTAGTTTCGAGATGATCTGCCTGACCGGCTGGTGCCCGTCCGACAACCAGCCCAAACCGCTGCGACCGGGATCGGCGCAGGTGCGGCTGGCAGATGCCCTGAAAGTGGCGGAAACCAAACTGCCAGATTGACCCGCCCGCAAAAGCGTTTATCTGCATCGCCAACACGCGCATTGGAAACCTGAATGCCTGACCAAGATACCCACACCGCGCCCGAACCGGGCAAGATCGGCGTTCTGCTGGCCAATCTGGGCACGCCGGACGGCTATGACTATTGGTCAATGCGCCGTTACTTAGGCGAATTTCTGTCTGACAAGCGGGTGATCGATTACCCTTCGTGGAAGTGGCAGCCGTTGCTGCAACTGGTGATCCTATCCAAGCGCCCGTTCACATCGGGCGTGGATTACAAGTCGATCTGGAACGAAGCCGCCGACGAAAGTCCGCTGATGACCATCACCAAGGCGCAAACGGCCAAGATCGCCGAAACCCTTGAGGCAGTGCATGGCGATCAGGTCATGGTCGATTTCTGTATGCGCTATGGTAACCCATCCACCCAATCGAAAGTGCGGCAAATGATTGATGCCGGGTGTCGCAAGATCCTGTTTTTCCCGCTGTATCCGCAATATGCCGGGGCCACTACGGCCACCGCCAACGACGCGTTCTTTGCCGCCCTCGGGGTGGAAAAATGGCAACCCACCGCCCGCACGGTCGAGGCCTATCACGCCCAACCCGCCTACATCGACGCGCTGGCCGCGTCGATTGAACGCGCTTATGGTGATCTGGGCTGGCGACCGGACGTGCTGGTCTGTTCCTACCACGGCATGCCAGAGCGATACGTGGCCGAAGGCGACCCCTATTACGACCACTGCCGCGAAACCACGCGCCTGTTGCGGTTAAAGCTGGGCTGGGACGACAGCGAAATCATATCGACCTTTCAGTCGCAATTCGGACCCGAAGAGTGGCTGAAACCGGCGACAGTGGACGAAGTGGCGCGCCTTGCCCAAAGTGGCAAGAAAAGCATGGCCATATGCTCTCCCGCGTTTTCGGCCGATTGCATCGAAACACTGGTCGAGATCGAAGAAGAGATTAAGGAAAGCTTTGAATCGGCGGGCGGCGAACGGTTCGCCTATGTGCCCTGCCTGAACGATGAGCCTGCGCATATCTCTGCGCTGTGCGACGTCATCGAGCAGAATTTAAAGGGCTGGCTGGGCTAAAGCCGCAAGTCTGAGTCGTCGATGTCCAACACTGATTTCAGGTCATAGAAAACATGCGGGGTCGCGCCGTAACTGTGCAGGGCTTGCGCGCCCTTGTCGCGAAAATCTTCGTGGGCGACGGCCAGAACGATGCCGTCATAAGCCCCTGACTCGGGGGATTGCAGCAGGTCAATACCGTATTCCTGGCTTGCCTCATACGCATCGGCCCAGGGGTCGAACACATCGACCGCAACGCCGAATTCCTGCAATTCGCGCACCACGTCAATGACCCGCGTATTGCGCAGATCGGGGCAGTTTTCCTTGAACGTCAGTCCCAGTATCAGCACCCGCGCGCCGTTGACCTGAATGCGCTTTTTCAGCATCGCCTTGACCATCTGCCCGGCGACAAAATCGCCCATGCCGTCATTCAGACGACGCCCGGCCAGAATGATTTGCGGCAGATACCCCACCTGTTCGGCCTTATGGGTCAGGTAATAGGGGTCGACGCTGATGCAATGCCCGCCCACCAGACCGGGGCGAAACGGCAGGAAATTCCACTTGGTTCCGGCGGCTTTCAGGACCGCTTCGGTGTCCAGATCAAGCCGGTCAAAGATGATCGCCAACTCGTTCATCAGGGCAATGTTCAGATCGCGCTGGGTGTTTTCGATCACCTTGGCGGCCTCGGCCACACGAATGCTTTCGGCGCGATAGGTGCCCGCCGGGATGATCGCGCCGTACATGGCTTCGATCACATCCGCCGCCGCCGTCGTGGACCCGGACACCACCTTGAGGATATCCGGCAGCCGCCGGGTCTTGTCGCCCGGATTGATGCGTTCGGGGCTGTAGCCGACAAAGAAATCCGTATTGAACCGCAGGCCTGATTGCGCCTCAAGGATCGGCACGCATTCCTCTTCGGTGGCGCCGGGGAACACGGTGGATTCAAACACCACGATGTCGTCTTTCTTCAGAACTGACCCCACGGTCGCAGAGGCCAGGCGCAGCGGGGAAAGGTCGGGGCGTTTGCTGGCATCAATCGGGGTTGGCACGGTGACCACGTAAAAGGTGCAGTCGGCAAGATCGCCCAATTCCCAGCTTAGGGTCAGGTGTTTGGCGGCGTTCAACTCTTGGGCGGAAACCTCGCGGGTGGCGTCATTGCC
This sequence comes from Paracoccaceae bacterium, assembly GCA_002400675.1. Lineage (GTDB taxonomy): Bacteria > Pseudomonadota > Alphaproteobacteria > Rhodobacterales > Rhodobacteraceae > NVQY01. The sequence continues at coordinate 10,403 of NVQY01000053.1, forward strand.
GGCGCGCACCTGTGCGATCCGTTCGGGGTTGATGTCAAACCCCACGGTTTCGAACTGACGGCCAAATTCGACCGCCAGCGGCAGGCCCACATAGCCCAACCCGATCACCGCGACCTTTTGTTCAGCAGGAATACGCAGCGCGTTCATTTGTTGTAATAATCCCGGAACCAAGTGACAAATTCGGCAACCCCATCGCGGATATCGGTCTGCGGCTTGTACCCGGTCAGGTTCATCAACAGATCGGCATTGGCCCATGTGGCGGGCACGTCGCCCATCTGCATATCCATATAATTCCGCTTGGCCTTCATGCCCAACGCGTCCTCAATGGCCTCGACAAAATCCATCAGCCGCACTTTGTCCGAGTTGCCGATATTGACCACCCGGAACGGAGCGGCGGGCGACAGGCTGTCCCATGCGGGGATTTCCGCGTCCGGTTCGGGGCGTACCGGCACCGCGTCGATCAACAGGCGGATGCCACGCACAAGGTCGTCCACATGGGTGAAATCGCGGTACATGTTGCCGTGGTTATAGATGTCGATGGGCCGATCATCGAGGATCGCATCGACGAATTTGAACAACGCCAGATCCGGGCGCCCCCACGGGCCGTAAACGGTAAAGAACCGGAACATGGTGGTCGGCAGGTCCCACAGATGGGCATAGGAATGGCCCATCGCCTCGTTCGCCTTCTTGGTGGCGGCATAGATCGTCAGGGGCGTGTCGGCCTTGTCGGTCTCGGCAAATGGCATGTCGGTGTTGGCGCCGTACACGGACGAGGTTGACGCCATCAGCAGGTGTTTGACCTTCAACTCACGTGCCGCCTCCATCACGTTAAAGGTGCCCACCACGTTGCTTTCGATATAGGCGCGCGGGTTTTCCAGCGAATAGCGTACCCCGGCCTGCGCGGCGAGGTGAACGATGATGTCGGGGGCGAAATCTGCGGCCATGCTTTGAAAGGCGGCGTTGTCCTCCAACATGCCTTCGGTGGCGGTAAAGCCGTCGTTCTGGAGCAACATCTGATGGCGCCGCCGTTTCAGCGCCACATCGTAGTAATCGGTCATGCCGTCAAAGCCATGCACGCGGAATCCATCGGTCAAAAGGACGCGGGCCAGATGATAGCCAATAAAGCCGGCGGTGCCGGTGATCAGAACTTTGGTCATATGTCAGTCGCAGTCACATTTGTTCAGGGTTGGTGACTGTTAGCGGATTTGCCCGGCGCATGGAACCGGTGGTTGCGCATCAACTGTCCGGTTTGACAACATCCGGGTGGGCATCGGCAAAGGCGGGGATGTTGGCGCAAGCGGCCTCGACCGCCAGAATGCGTGGCAGGTCGGAATAATCCACCCCCCAGCGGTCCGCATTGTATAGCTGTGGCATCAGACAGATGTCCGCCAACCCCGGCGCGTCGCCAGTGCAAAGCGGGGCTTGGGTGAACCGGCCCAACATGGCCTCGAACGCTTGCAGGCCGGGGCGGATGAACCGGCCCATCCATTCCTCGCGGATGCCTTCGCGGTTTTCCATCATCCCGGCGACAACCTTGACCACATGCAGATTGCACACCGGATGCAGGTCCACTGCGATGGCCTGCGCCAGCGCCTGTGCCTTGGCCCGCGCGCCGGGGGCAGTTGGCAACAGGCCAAGATCGCGGGTCGTGTCGAGGTATTCCAGTATCGCCAGCGATTGGGTAAATTGCTGATCGTCGATGTCCAGCACCGGCACAAAGCCTTGGGGATTGCGCCCCAGATGTTCGGGCGATTTCTGCGCGCCTTTGACCAGATCGACAGAAACCGAACGATAGGCAATCCCCGCCATATTCAGCGCAATGCGCACCCGGTAGCTGGCCGAGGATCGCCAATAGTCAAACAGTACGGTTTCGCTCATCTCGGCCTCTCAGGGGTTTTGGGCTGTGTGGCGGGTCTGGATATTTCAACGCTAGCTGGTAATCAGGGCACGCAACAGAGGTTTCATTTGGTTGTAATTGGCGCGACCCAAGCAGAGATCGGCACAAATGGCGGTATTGATTGCGATCAGCACCAAGGATTTCGACCCAACCGAAGTGGCGGTGCCATGGCGCATCCTGTCGGAGGCCGGGGTGGACGTGGTGTTTGCCACCGACAGCGGACAGGTGGGCGCGGCGGACCCGCGGATGATTGACGGCAACGGATTTGGCATCCTCAAGCCGTTTCTGATCGCCAACAAATCCGCGCGTACCGCTTATGCGTCGTTGCTAAGCGACAAGGCGTTTCAGGCGCCAATCGCCTACAGCGACGTGCGGCCCGAAGACTTTGACGCGCTGTTGTTGCCGGGGGGCCATGCAAAGGCGGTCATCCCTTATCTGGAATCCGACATTCTGCACCGGGCCATCTCTGGGTTCTTTGCGGCGGATAAACCCATCGGAGCCATCTGCCACGGGGTTGTGACGGCGTGTCGCGCGACCAACCCGGACACCGGGAAATCGGTGCTGTACGGGCGCAGGACCACGGCCCTTTTGAAACGGCAAGAACGGTTGGCCTATCACCTGACGCGGGCGCGTCTGGGCGACTATTACCTGACCTATCCGGTCACGGTCGAGGACGAGGTCAGGGCGACGCTGCGCGCGCCGGCGGATTTTATCGCCGGGCCGACGCCGGTGTTGCGGGATGACAAAAAGCATTTGAACCGTGGGTTTACTGTTCGCGACGGGATGTATCTTTCGGCCCGCTGGCCGGGTGATATTCACCGGTTCTCATTCGAGTTTCTCAAGATGCTGGATGAGTATCAGGCGCGGACCTGACCTGCGCCCGTTGATCGGGCGCAGGTGTTGTTTAGGCAACGGCGTTTCAGCTGTCGGTCAGTTCTTTCTTGTGCATCCAGTCGGCATGCTTGGGGGCTTTCTTGGTCTTTGACCATTCTTCCAGCATGTCCCACTTAACATCGTTCAGCTTGGCCAGCATCGCGTCTTCGTCCGGGTCCGGGCAGGCCAGTTCGATGCGGTTGCCTACAAGGCGAGGGTGCTGAGGTTCGCGTCGTGATGACCCCGGCTGCAACAGAGTTCATCACCCCCCTGACCCTGCAGGCAC